>JAMDCU010000045.1 GCA_023489485.1 Chloroflexota bacterium | reverse complement strand
TGCGGCGCTGAGGGACTCTTCGGCGAGCCCCGGGGTGGTCCGCGCAGTAGGACGCGACGATTTTACGCACGTGATCATGCCGATGCATATTGGAAAATAAAGGATGAAGGCAGAGGGATGAAGGCGGAAGCAAGTCCGATGGTCTGATAGTTGCAGAGATCGCTTCCACAAGAATCGGAGAAAGAGCGAGCGCCGCAGAAAATGCGGCGCTCGCCTTTTTTGGGGTAGAGTATTTATGCGCGTTCCAACGGTCAACCTTCCGGAGTCTCTCCGAAGAGTCCCTCAGCGCCGCACTCGGGCGAGCCCGCCAATCTGGTCAATCTGCCAACCGGAGCGTCCAAAGAATCCTACAATTTCATAGCCGGAATCCGCGCTGAGCGAGAAAGGACCTCCGCCTTCTCCGCCGTACGGTCCGTACGTCGTCTTGTTGGCGGTTACAATCGAAATCTGGTCGATGAGGTCACCTTTTCTCCCGCTAATTCCGGTAATGTATTCGTCGGGGGCGAGCTTGATGTCGTCGAGACTGCCGGACGTAGTGCCATGAAAACCCAGACCGCCCGTGCTCAGCACCAGCTGAATACCATAGAGGGCGACACCGGGCGCGTAATAGATCTCGATGCTGGTCACATTCCCGTTGTCGGGCGGGTTATCTCGGAAGGGATCGCCTCCGGAACCTCCCACCGGGCCGATCTGATTCAGAGGTCTTGGTGTAGGTAGCGGGGTCGGTGTAGCGGTCGGCGTCGGAGTAGGCATATTGCTCACCAGTGGCAGATAGAGCTGAGAATCTGCGCCCGGTTGAGCGGTGACCAGGCTCTGGCCGAGCGCGACGGCCGAACCGACGACGAGAACCGCGACAAGACTCCATCGCAGAACAAGTGATTTCACATTGTCCTCCTGTTTGGTGGGGCGCATTATAGCCCTCGCCCTCATAGGAGTCAAAATGGAGGACAGTCTGGTCACTGTTGTTTTGCAAGCACCGCGCTGGGATTGCGCACGCGTACCTTGACCTCGATTTCCAATACGGTGCCGATGTCGGGGGCCTGGAAGGAGGTGCTTATTTTTCCGTCATTGGTGACCGGAGCGGCGCCGGCGGGAAAATACCGGGTCGCTACATAAGCGCCGCTGGCGATGGGGACAAGGCTCGAATAACCGGTCCGGCAGGGGGTGAAAAAGGCGCAGTGGGCGAAATCTTCTACGCCGGTGAAACAAGACACTTGTCCGTTCAGCCCGAGACAGAGATTCGTTTCCAGGAACGCCGGGTTGCTTTGATTCGTTTCCGGACGAATGGTCCAGGAAATGCTGGAGAGAAGAGATCCTGGCCTGGCGGCGAAACTCAAGGTGCCTCTTTCTTTGGGCCTCAACACAAGAGTGGGAGAAGAAGTCAACGCCGCCTCTTGCTCCAGCGGGGCCAACCGGCGGAGTGGATCCACGCCGGAGAGGGCTTGATCGAATTGAGAAGCCACGGCCATAATCTCCGGGCCGGTCATCTCCGCGGTTGTCTTGGCATGAAAATTTGGAAGGAGCGTATCTACCGTGCTTTCGAAATAGGTATGAGGCGGAGGGAACCCGTCTTTGCCCGTAAAGTAAAGGGAAAAGCCACGGCGAAAGAGGACGGCCGGAAAGCTCACGAACCCATAGGCGCCCCCCGTGGCTTCCGGGTTCAGCGTATTGTTCCCGTTCGCCGGCAAGACCAGTGCCTTGGAACCGTCGCCGGCGGGACAGACGCCGCCCGCTTTCAGGAAGGCGCAGGCAGAGCACTGGTAGGTTTGGCCATCGGCCGTGATGCCGATCGAGCCGAGCTCGCCGCAACCCTGCTCCCGAGCGACGATGAGATGCAATTGCGACAACTGCTTAAGGTTCTCTTGGTCTTGCGCAAACGCTTCCGGAGGGATGATATAAAAGTGGGGCTGCCCGTCAGGACCGCCGAACACGGAGTAGCGGCCGGTCGGCAGTTCATCTCCCAAATTCGTGTGATAGCCAAAGATACACTTTCGATCCGGCGCGCCGGCCCAGTCCGCGGGCGCCATGTTGTCGCGGTCCTGTAACGGGTTGGCATCCCGCCCAAAGCATGCCGAAGTGAAAAAGCTCGTTTTGCTCGTGAGCCGTACGCGGGGTTCGAGCTCTAGCTCGGCGAGAGAGCTCGGTGCAAGTACCGCCCGCGCCGCTACCTGGCGGCGGGTTTGCGCGAGATTCGTCGAGGGTCCGCGTGTCGGGGAGAGAGCGGCAGTACGTGTAGCGCCGGGGGTTTTCGCTGGCAGCATGGCGCTGGCGCGAGTGTACACCGGGGCGGGAGTGCGAGTGCTTGGAGGAGGGGGCGACGGCTTTGTGGAAGATGCGCGGGCGACCGGAAGAAGGGTCGGCGAAGTAACGGCCACAATGGGACCGGGTTGGAGCCGAGCGACCGCCAAGAGAACAGCCGCCCCATAGACCCACGCGACGTTGAGGGCGAGCAGTACGAGGACGATGGCTCGTTGGGGTCGCGTCAGCGACGCAAGAAAAGGCATAACCCGCCTTGGTGGAGTTGTAGAGTGCCCCCATCCTGCAGAGCGCCGTTCCAACAACCATTTTAACATGGGCCGGGAGCGAGTCAATCACTAGACGGTACTAGTCGGTGGCGAGGCCTATCAGAGGTACTGCGCGGTAAAGCCGGTGATCTGCTCGGCGAACTAGGAGTGGCAATAACGACGGCAAAGGAGCGGGAAATGGTCACGTTCGGGATGGCTCGACTCCCTCTCGGGAGCCCAGAAAAGAGCGGACGAGGTGCTCGCGCGAAAGGTGACCGAGCGTGATCCACTCGACGAGCATGGGACCGCCGCAGAGCGCGCGTGCAATTTCCGGCACGCTCCGGCCCTGCCGATCCAAGTCCTCGACCTGAGCGCCGAGCTTTTCCAAGTACGCAATCTTCTCCGCGAGTGCTTGTTCCGGGTGGTCGCGGACTCGCGCGCTGCCGGGAAAAAGCCACGCGGCGGGCAGGGCCGCGATGCGCTTGAGCGATGCTGTAATCTGCCGGATGTCATAGCCGGCGCGGAGGGCGCGTTCGTGTCCGCCGACGAAGAGGTCGCCCGTGAACAGCCAACCCTGAACAGGTTCATACAAGCAGAGATGATCGGGGCTGTGGCCGGGCGTGTAGACCACGCGAAAGCTGTAATGCTCCGTTTCGATGGTGGATCCATCGGCCAGCGGCTCGCCTTTCGAGCGTGCGGGCAAACCCCAAAAGAGTCGTCGGTACGGATGCAGGGGCTGCATGAGCCGCGGATCGCCCAGGATAGGCAAGGCGAGCGGGTGAGCCAAGATCTTGAGGCCCTCTCTTGTGCGTTGGAGAGCTCCGTTCGCCCCGATGTGGTCTTCGTGAGAGTGCGTGTTCACGAGGTGGGTGAGCGGCAGGTCGGACAGGGCTCGCACCACTTCGCCGGCCGTGTACGCGCACCCGGAATCGACGAGCATGCCGTCGATAAAATAGGCCGCCGTCCAATAGCGCCCCTGGCCGAATAGCGTCCGCGCGAGGTCAAAACGGATCACATTGTCAAAGTGAGTGGCCTTGAGCATCGTGCCCCCACGAATCGCATAGCATCTTCAGCTTTGCCGTTTTCCGGCAAACCAAAAGGCGTTCAACTCTCTCGGCATTATACCCCGTCTGCCCACGGACCCCAAACGCCTCGCGATGTTGGGGATGACGGTGCCAGCGGCAGTGTGGTCCGTGCGTGCGGGTATACCGCCAAAGTGTCGGGACCAGACTTTCAAAGTCCCTAAGACTTTGGAAGTCTAGCTGGACTCCGTGATGACCGACGGTTCTGCGCTGTACCTGTGCGTGCTCGAGCGCTTGACTGCCCGAACGCGCGCGCTATACTGGAGTTGACGCAAGAGTGGTAAAGGAGGCGTAGGTGGAGCCTATGAGCAATTTTCCAATGGACGCCGCGCGCTGGACGCGCGGGAGGACGCTGGATCAATTCGTCGCCGCGATGCGGCACCAGCAGGACTTGATTCGCCGGCGCTTGCAAGAGGTGACGTTAGCGCCGGATGACTCTGCATTCTTTGAGCGTGTGGCAGCCCCCGTGCATGCGCTCGTGATGACCGAGGACTGGTGTGGCGACAGCGCCATGAATTTGCCGATTCTCGCAAAGATCGTACAAGTCGCACGGGGCATGGACCTGCGCATCTGGACGCGGTCGCAGTCGCCTGAGCTGAATGATTACTACCAGGCACGCGGCATCACCCATATCCCGGTCTTTACGTTTCTCGATGCGGACTGGAAGGAGATGGGAACGTGGGTGGAACGGCCGCAACCCGCGCGCTCGCGCATCCGCGAATGGTTGGCCGCCCATCCCGAGGCGAGTGCAGTGCTCAGGGACCCCACTCTCACGCCCGAAGCGCGGCGCGAGAGATTTAATCAAGCCGGCGGCAGGGAATTTCTCGCCGAAATGGAACGGTGGTATGCGGATGGCTTGCAGCAGGCGACGGTGGATGAAATCAAGGGTCTGCTGCTGGCGGGAGAGAAGAGATAGTCTCTTTCCGCAACACTGGCTCTAGCGCCTCTCCCCACGCGCGGATCTTGTTCCAGTCGCGCAAATCCTCGTCCTTGGCATTCACCATCTTGGCAATCAGCCGATCGACCAACGACAGCCGAGCCAAATCCATCTTGCCGGCAAAGAAGATCTCCGCATTCGGCGTGAGGATCTGGCGCACCGGCTCGGTATAAGCTTGCCGCTGTCGCACAGGCTTTTGCCGATCGCCTGAGCCACCTCCCCGGTCGATCCGCATTTACTTGCATAAGCGAATAGGTCTTTATTACTATCGCCGGTAGGTCCCCAGTCTCTTCACCGCCCGACTCTCCCGAGGTATCCTCAAGGTAGAAACCAAGGGGAGGTGCAATCATGATGACGGTGGACGTTCTCCTGTCGGGCCGACTCAAGCTGGATGGGTACGGGCGCGGCCACGCGATGAATGCCGATAGTACCTACCGGCTCGCGCTCGGTGAGGGGAGTACGGTGCGGGATGTCATCGGCGGCATGGGCGTTCCCTCAGAGCAGGTGACCATGACGATGATCAACGGCTGCCAGTGTCCGGCAGAGGAAAAGATCAAGTCCGGCGACCGGGTCATCCTTATCCCGCGAGACGTGGCCGCGCTCTGGCGTGGTTTGAAACTGCAAAATCTGGGAATGGGGATCGGCTTCGATTCGCATGGAGAAAGATGATGCCAAATGATCGGACCCCAATCTCCCAACTTTACCTCGATATCTTTTGAAGATGCTGTCAGGCTCTTTTTGCGGTGGGGTTTTCAGGTCGAGCCCGGTCCTCGCCCCGATCAAGTCACGCTGATCCTTCAGGGGCCCGATCACCGGACCTATTGTGTGTATCCTGCCGGGCTACTCACAGAGTTGGCTGCTACAGCTCTCCGCGTCCGATACTGCAGCGGCGCGCTATCTAACGCGGCCTTGGCGCTCTGACCCCGCCGGATTTTGACCTTCCACGGCAAAAGCCAAGATCGTCAACTGCAACTCTCGGGGGAGGCAGACCATGTTGTTGGTGACAATGGCTAAAGCGAAAGCCGGAACCGGACAGGAACGGATTACCCGCCGCGCACAATGGAAATACCCCGATGGAATGCGGGTGCTAGCTGAGTACTGGCCGATAGGAGGCGAGTATGAAGCCATTATCATTTCTGAAGGGGACAACATTACCTCAGCGATGGCGCTGTTCGTCGTCGCGTGGAGCGACGTTCTTGACATCACCATCACCCCGGCGCTCACAGCAGAAGAAGGGCTTCGCTTGGCGCAGCAGATGCACATGGTGAAGAGTTAGCCGCTACTGCGACACCTGAAGGTCTGCAAACCCACGCCTCTCGCAACGACAGGCGCCCGGCTTTTTGGTATCGCGGCGGGCTAGAGTGAAAGTTGTTCGGGTTCCGGCGTGCCGTTGCTCGGGCCTACGCGTTCACGCCTACGTGTCCCCGACCGCTTGCGAAAGGAGCCACAAAAGGTTATAATCGAATCAACCCAGGAAACGGTTCCTCTTGTTCAAGCAATAGTCACATCGTCAGCCGGCTCTCTTTAGAATGGATAAGGCTCGCCTAGTTCCACCTGGGTGAGCCTTTGTGCTTTGGATATTGGGAGGCGGAACAAGAATGGATGCCGGGTTCTTTTCATTCGCCCAGCGCCCCCGTTCGGTTGTGACTATGGCGATTGCCTTCGTCGTGATCGTCTGGGCGGCTACTCTCTATTCCACCGCCGGCCAGATCGGTCACCCCTTTCCCGGCTTTTTTTATTCTCCCGATCGGATCGTCAGCGCGTTCACTCCCCAGGATTTCACCGGTTGGCAGTCGGGCCTGCGTCCCTGGGACCGCGTCATTCAAGTGAACGGGCAACACTGGAGCGAGATGAGTCGCCTGGTGCAAGAGGCCGGCATCGGGACCACTCTGGTCTATACAGTGGAGCGGGGCGACCAGTCGCTTTTAATCCCCGTGCCGACAATGGAATTCAAGCCGGATATTTTGCTGCGCTTCCTGCCCGGTTGGTTCCTATACGCTCTTCTCTGCATATCGGCGGGAGTGTTTGTTTACATCCGTAATCCGACCGGCCGCCTCAACCGGTATCTCCTCATCTACCTTCTGCTCTGGGCCACTGTTATGGGCGCGGGGTGGGACTATTGGCTCGCCCAGTACAAATGGTCCGCCTACATGATCCAGCCATGGATCGCGGTTACAACGGTGGCCGGATGGATCTTTTTCTGGAGTTTTCCCGCCGACCGCGCTCGCAAAAAGTTCCTGGCCCGCTGGCCCTTAATCCCAGGCTTTGTGTGCCTGGCCGCCCTCGCCATGGTCTTGTTTCCTACGCTCCTTTTCCTGGCCTCTCGGCTGGACCAACCCGAATGGTGGCAACTGTATACCCTTGCGACGTCTTGGGTTGCCTTTCTGATCTTTGCCGGAGGTTCGTTCCTCAACAAGTGTTTTCCGCCGCTCCAGATTGCCTTGCGGAAAGGCACCCCGCCCCTTGTCCGTCAGCAAGCGTGGGCGCTCTTTGCGGGCATCAGCGTGGGAGGGGCGGGCTTTGTCCTACTGATCTGGATGCCGTTCAGTGTCCATTTTCCGCCCGCGGCGGACCTGCAACTGATCGCTCCTCTTATCGTGGCTCTTTACCCGCTCTCGATCGGCTATGCCGTTCTGCGCTATCAACTCTTTGATATCCGCGTCGTCATCCGCAAGGGTCTGGTTTATTCGCTGCTCACGGCGCTCCTCACGGCAACCTTTCTCGTTCTCTCTTTATTCATCGGCTCTCTCTTTCAAACGGCGACCGGCCAGCAATCCTTTGTCGTCGCTATCCCACCGGCTCTGGTCGTCGCCTTCCTCTTCCAGCCCGCCCGCAGTCGTATCCAGACTTTTGTGGATCGCGCCTTTTTCCGGCGAGAGTACGAAGTGCGGCAAACGCTCACGAGCTTTAGCCGGGGATTGAGCACGCTGCGCGGCCGCGACCAAGTTGTGCGTCTAGTCCTGGATACGGTGACGGAAACGCTGGGCGCGGACAGCGCCGACTTGTGGTTGCCGGAGGGCGAAGCGTACCGTTCGAACGGAAGCGGGGAGATCAAGCCATTGCCCTGTGACAAGGGACTGGTCGCCTGGTTGGCGCGGGAACGGCGGGCGCTGCTGCTCCTTCCGGGCGATCGGTCTCCCCAGGCGCAAGACCTCCGCCGCATCAAAGCCGCGTTGGCCGTGCCTCTCGTGACCGGTGAAAAGGTATCGGGTATCCTAACTTTAGGAGAAAAGCGCTCGGGCGTTTCCTATTCTCAGGATGATCTCGACATGCTCACCACGTTAGCTCACAGCGCGGCTCTGGCTCTGGAGAATGCCCGCTTACACGAAGAGCGACTGGCGATTCTACGCGAGCAGTTGGCTCAAGTGACGGCCGCGCAAGAGGAAGAGCGACAACGGATCGCGCGTGAGCTGCATGACGGCGTAGGGCCGGCTCTGGCAAGTCTCAACATCCGCTTGCGCACCGCCCGCAAGCTCATCGAACGAGACCGGGATGCGGCGGCGAGCGAGATCGAAGAGCTGGCCGAATTAGCCCAATCCAATATTCAGGATATTCGCCGGTTGATCTATGATTTGCGTCCAGCTGCCTTGGACCAACTCGGGCTGGTGCCGGCCGTGCGAGAGTATGTGGCGCGTTATCAAAAGGAGCACGATGTGCGGGTCACACTCTCTCTGCCTGCGGGGAGCGGGCGATTGCCGGCGCCGCTAGAAACAACGCTGTTCCGAATCGTGCAAGAGGCTCTCACCAATGTGGCCAAGCACGCGCAGGCCCGCCGCGTGGAAATCGCCCTGATGTTTGAGAGCGACCGCGTGGGATTGTGCATCGCCGACGATGGGCAAGGGTTCGATTCCCAGGCGCCACGTTCGAGCACGCATCTGGGATTATGGAGCATGCGGGAGCGGGTGGAGCAGTTGGGCGGACAGTTCGAGGTCGCGAGCGCGCCGGGCCAGGGGACAACGGTGAAGATTCAAATCCCCATGCCAGTGGAGACAACAGCATGGACAAAATCAACGTCTTGATCGCCGACGATCACACGCTCTTTCGTAAAGGCATCTGCAAGATGCTCGAAGCAGAAGAAGACATGCAGGTGGTCGGCGAGGCAGGCACGGGCCAGGAAACGCTGGAGCAAGCCCGTCGCTTGATGCCCGACGTTATCTTCATGGACATCAAGATGCCGGGGTTGGATGGAATCGAAGCCACGCGCATACTGCACCGCGAAATGCCTCACGTCGGCATCATCTTCTGCACCATGTTCGAGGACGACGAGTTTGTCTTTGCGGCTCTCAAAGCAGGCGGCCGCGGCTATATTCTCAAACAGTCCGACCCGGAGACGATGTTGCGCGCTCTCCGGGCCGTGGCTCACGGCGAGTCGCTGCTCAGCCCGGCGGTGGCTCAAAAAGTGCTCGAGCAATTCGCCGTTCAGTCGGGTGCCAAGCCGGCAGGCGGAGACCCCCTCTGCGACGATCTAACCGAGCGAGAGCGCCAGGTGCTCACCCTCGTCGGTCAGGGTTGTGGCAACAAGGAGATAGCCGCGCATCTATCCATCAGCGAAAAAACGGTCAAGAATCACATCGCCAATATATTCTCAAAGTTGCACGTCTACGACCGCACGCAAGCCGTCCTCTACGCGATTCACCACGGGATGCTCAAGGTCTGAACCAAACTTGAATCCTCTGGCCGATGGACCACGCAAGGTTAGGTTTGATGCCGGGCCACCACGATACCCACCCTTACTTTGCGATCCTCAGGAGTTGGCCTGGTGTGGCGACCCTTGAACGGCGATGGCCTGTATCCAGGGCAGGTGCTCGCGATAGTGGCCGCTGCTGTTTCCCACAATCCAGCCGACCACGGGGTTGCCGCTGTTCTCGCCGCGCGCAGTCGGGTCATAGTACGAATACGGCTTGAACAAGTCGCCCTCCGCCATCCCCTCAACCGTGCGCAGCAGGTGCTCGTGTGCGGCCCGCGCCGCCGCGCGCGTTTCGGCCAGGCTGCGTCGCGGCGTCCGGGCGCGGAGGATGGCGTTTAGCTCGTCAAAGCCAGAGTTTTCTGCCGTCGCGGCATCGATCCCCATCGCCTCGTAACGCGAGCGGCGCTCCAAGAGCGCGACCGTCCCTTCTGCCCAGGGGACCAGATGGTCGAGGTGGTCCTGGATAGACCAGCCGGCCTGATCGCGCAAACCCGTCATCTGTTCATCAGTCCACTGATCGAGCGTCTGCTCGAGTTCCGTCCACGCCTGCTGCATCTGCTCGAGCAGCTCGGCTTTGGTTTGAGGCCGGTTTTCCATCCGTCTGATCCTCCTGGACACATGATTCCTTCGCGTTCGCCGCCCGGTCGAGGCACGCGCCTCTCGGCTGGGCTAGGATTATATTCCCGTAACCCGGTGCAAGCAAACGATGCCCGCTGACCGGACCATGTTATAATATGATTGTAGCCGTATCGAGAAGGTGATGAAAGCCTCTGAATGTTCTTCGACGGCCTTCACCACCTACTTCGCGAAAGGACTCTATGATGAATATGAGAGCTGGGCTTGTCGCCTTGGGCAAACTGGTGCTCGCGGGAGCGGCTTTCTCCATCGGCATGATCGCGGGTGGGATGCTCGCGACACTCCTGCAATTGCCACCGCCCGCGATACCGCAAGGCATGGATACGGCGGCCGCCCTCCGGAATTTTGTCCTCGAAAGCCCGTTGCTCGCGCTTGCGCTCGCTCTCTTGGCCCGCGACCTCGGCGGACGATTCGTCACACGCGCCTTGGCCCTTTCGTTCCTGACCTGGATTGCGTATACCGTTAACACGCAGCTCGAAGCGTCCATCTTTACGACGATGGCATCGGGGCTGGCGTTCTCGCTCGTCGATTTCGCAGTCCCCAGTCTCTTTTGCGGCACCGCCGTCGCCTTTCTCTTTCCTTACGGGGGAGAGACGGCGAGCTTTGCCGCCGCGGCGCGCGAATTCTTTGCGCGTCGGACGGCGGGTGCGTGGGTGTGGCGGCTTGCCGTCGCCGCGCTTGCCTTTATGCCCATCTACTGGTTCTTTGGCACGCTGGTGGTGCCCTTCACCGGAGCCTACTACCAGCAAAACCAGTTTGGACTCACGATGCCGGGTGTGGACCAGATCCTCGCGGTCCTGTTTATCCGCAGTCTCTTATTCCTCGCCGCGTGCCTGCCGGTTTTGATCCTCTGGCGGGGATCGAATCGCAGCTTGTTTGCCAGCCTGGGTTCTGCGTTGTTCGTTCTGGTCGGCCTGCTCTATATGCTGGGCGCCGAGTGGATGCCGGTGGCAGTGCGCCTGCCCCACACGCTCGAGATCCTGGTCGATGAGTTTGTCTATGCGGGTGTGCTCGTATGGCTGCTGAGGAAAGAGAGCCCGGTGGCGGAGCCCAGCCGGAGCGCGGTCAGGCGCGCGGCGGTGGGTTGATGCTCGCCCTAGCGGCGAGCCATACCACCTGATAGGGCTTGAGAACTCCATCCGCGAACGGCCGGCCGGTGATGAGGTCCACCCGCTTGCTCGCGCCGGGCCCAAGCACGCCGAACAAACCTGGCTCAATGGGCTGCGGCCGGTTGCTCACGTTGTGCAGGCAGAGCACTTGATCGCCGCGCAGCACCGCAAAGACAGAGGGGCCCGCGTCCAGAATGCGCATCGCTCTGTGTGGGTCAAAAGCCGGATGCGCCGAGCGCGCTCGGAGCAATTGCCGGTAACGCGTCAGGACCGCGTGCCGGCGCGAGCCGGGGTCGCCGAGCTCCTTTTCCAGCTCGGCGACGTTGCATTTTTCCCGGTTGATCGTGCGGTTCTGCCCGGTCTGCGCGACGCCGGCTCGCCAGCCGCGCGAGCCAAAGAGGCTGTGGAAATAAATGCCCGGGACGCCGACGAGGGAGAGCATGATCGCCTGGCTGGCGATGAAACGCGCGATCTGCGTCTCGCCAGCCTCGTCCGCTTCCGGATTCGAGAGGGCGTCGAAATAGTTGATGTTGAGTTCGTACGGGGCGCGAGTCCCATCCAGATTGTTCTTGAAAGAGACGAGGCCGCCGTGGGCCAACGTGCGGTCTACCAGGGCGTTGATTTCGGCATCGCTCAAAATGCCGCGGACCGGATTGAGGCCAATGCCGTCATGTGAAGCGAGAAAGTTGAAAAAGGTGGTCCGGCTCGAGGGGAGCGTCAGGTCGCCGGCCCAACGCGCGAGCGCCCGCGCGTTACCGGTGTGAAACGCGTGCAGCACGAGCGGGGGGAGCGCAAAATTGTAAACCATTTGCGCTTCGTTCGAGCCGGTGCCAAAGTATGAAAGGTTTTCCGCGTGCGGCACGTTCGTTTCGGTGATCAACATCACCTGCGGAGCCACCTCGTCCAGCAGGGCGCGCAGGAGCTGCACGAGCCGGTGAGTCTGGGGTAGGCTCAGACAACGGGTTCCATATTCCTTCCACAAAAACGCGACCGCGTCCAGGCGGATGAACTCGGCTCCCTGCGAGATGTAAAAGAGGAGCGTCTCGAGGACTTGCACCAGTACCTCGGGATTGTGATAGTTCAAGTCGACCTGGTCCGCGCTAAAGGTCGTCCAGACCTCCTTTTCGCCGCTGGGCGTAATGAACGGCGTCAACAGCGGTAAGGCGCGCGGGCGCACGACCTGGGAGAGGTCCGCGCCTTTCGGGACGACGATAAAGAAATCGCGATAGCCCGGATCGTCCTCCAGAAAACGCTCGAACCACGCGCTTTCGGCGGAGACGTGGTTGATCACTGCGTCGAACATGAGCCGAAACCGCTGACCCAGACGCGCGACATCCGCCCAATTGCCCAGTGCGGGATTGACCTCGCGATAATCGATGACCGAGAAACCGTCGTCGGACGAGTAGGGAAAGAAGGGCAGGAGGTGGACGGTGCTGACCAGATCGGCGGCGTGCCGGTCTAGGAAAGCGGCAAGCGTCTGCAGAGGCATCTCGTCCGGGGCGCGGACCTGATCGCCATACGTGATGAGGACGGCATCTCGCTCGGTGAGACCCGCGGCGCGGGGCGCGGGGAGGCGCGACCGGTAATCGTCGACGAGAGAGACAAGGCGCTCGAAAGTACGCCGCCCCGCCGCATCGCCGTAGAGGAAGATAAGGTGTTCGCTGAGCACG
>JAMDCU010000022.1 GCA_023489485.1 Chloroflexota bacterium | reverse complement strand
GTTTGTAGGAGCCGCCGGCACCACGGGACCGGCAGATCCTACAAACTATGTGACCGGTTATCCGGCCGCGACCCCCGAATCCGGACCGGACTCGATCCCGTCAAGCCCGGATTGGGGCGAATCTGGCGCGGGTTCGGGCCAAGCGGGGCCGGAATCGAGCCAATCAGGCTCGGATTGGGGCCAATCGGTCGTCGCCTCGGCTTCTTCTGATCCAATTGCGGCGCCGCCTGGCACGGCTCCCACTCTATCATCCAACCAACCGCCTGCAGCAAATACGGGCCAAGACTATGTCACATACGTCTCCAACGCGATTCACCAGTTGTATCAAGAGGTAAGCGACCAACTCGTCGATAGTCCCACCGTGGCAGAGTACTGCATGAAGCTATTACTCCAGGCACGGGATGCGTACGGCAAGGGAGACTATCCGACGGCCGAGTTTTACGTGGAATCGGTATATGCCAAGATGAAGCGGAGTGCGCGCAGCATGCAGTTGTCGCACAGTCCGGTGGTCTTTTTGCTGTGGTTCTGGGAACTCATCATGTTCGGATTCTGCGCCGCGCTGATCGTGCTCACCTACATTAATGATTTGACTGTATTTGCGCTTCCGATTGCACCTGAGTTTGTCTCATCATGTTCGGATTCTGCGCCGCGCTGATCGTGCTCACCTACATTAATGATTTGACTGTATTTGCCCTTCCGATTGCACCTGAGTTTGTCGTGCTCGCACGCGCGGTCGCGTGGGGCGGCCTGGGCGGCGTCGTCGGCGCGATGTACAATCTTCCCTGGTTCGTGCAATATCGCGAGTTTGACCCCGCCTACAGCATGAATTACTTTTCCCGTCCGCTCCAGGGATTGGTCATCGGCGGCCTGGTCTTTTTGATTTCGCAAGCAGGGATCTTTGCGGGGAACATTATCATACCGGGTGTATCGGGCGCGAATGGATCGGGCGAAATCCCCGTTGGCCCCGTCTTTTTGTATGTGCTCGCCGCGCTCGCCGGTTTCAAGCAAGAGTACGTGTACGAATTCCTCGACAATATACTCAAGTCGATTTTCCATTTGCCCGGCTTGCCGAGCGCCCTCACCATGCCGACGCCTACGGCGACCACCTCCTCATCGCTTCCCATGAGCGACCAGTAGATAAATGGCTCCGCCCCGCAAAAAGCGGGGCGGAGGCTTATAGGGGTGTGGGGGCAAAAATGTGTGCAACGTTCAAACAGCCGAGTGCATCATCTCAGGTTAGCTTGACCGGATGCAGACGCGGGTTGATCGTAATCCCCGGAATGCGCCCGCGCTTGGCAATCGGCTTGCCCTCTATCTCTTTGATGTCGCCGGTGAAGTCAATCGGCGGAGCCCCGCTGATCACGCTCCCAACCCCATACGCATCCACCGGCGTATTCGCCTCACGAAAGAACCGGACGCGTTCCAGGTCCACTCCGCCGCTGACGACAATCTTGACCTTCGGGAAACCCGCCTGATCAAGCCGGGCGCGTACTTCTTTGACCAGGTCCGGCGTCACCCGTCCGCGCTCGGTCGGCGTATCGAGCCGGATCCCCCACAGACGGCTGCCGATCGCCTGGGCCACTCGGACGGCCTCTTCCGCCTCGTCGTGAAAAGTATCCACGAGCGCCACGCGGTTGATTTCCGGCGGCATCCACCTGTCGAATGCCTCCACCGCTCGAACCGTATCACCGAAGATGAGAACCATCGAGTGCGGAATCGTCCCCGAAGCTTCTTTGCCGGCCAAGCGGGTCCCCGCGGGGGTCGCGCCGGTGATGCACCCGCCCACAATGGCGGCGTATTCCATTTGCGGCGCGACACTCGGGTGGACGTGGCGGGCGCCGAAGGAAATGACCGGGACGGGCGCGGCCGCTTCTACAATGGTCCGTGCCTCCGTAGCCCAGCCGGACTCACTCGCCAACGTGCCCAGTATGGCCGTCTCGTATAGGCCAAAGGCGGAATAGCGGTCGCGGATGCGAAGGACGATTTCCTTGGCGCTCATCGGGGCGCCTTCTTCCAGCGCCTCTACTCGCGCATTGGGCGCGGCCACCCTCAAGAGGTCCAACACTTCGTTCATGCCGCAGAGGATGCCCGAACGCCCGGGGAAAATCTCCATCGCCACGACTGGGTCCCGCCCCTCTTTCGCGAGGATGGTTAGGGTGCGAGAAAAATAAACATCGGCTGTATCGCCGCTGAGAATGCCTTCCGGTATGTTCTTGTCAGTCATAATGTAACCAATGAGGGCGCACGCGAGCCGCTGCAAAATCAGGTGATGGCTCTGACGACCTGAATGCCGTTGAGCGCCATATGGTAAAGGAAAAACTCATGGATCAAGTCCGCATCGTGGGGCATGGCGCCGATCTTGGCGGCGGCGGCAACGCTCATATCGTAGGTATCCACGGCGTTCGCCGGAACGATCACGCGCCGGGTCCAATCTCGCGCGTTGGCTCGCATCTTGATGTACATCGCCAGCTGATAGGTGCAGAGATCGGTGCAATCGCCGACCACGATGAACGTGTCGATATCCTGGTGGGTTTCGAGCCAACGGTTCAGCTCCGTGTCGACGGCGGGGTGGATCGAATTCTTCTTGACGATGAAAAACTCGCCCGCGAAGGGTAATTCGCGCAAGGCGCTCACCGTCTGCGCCTCGGACGTGCCGCGGACGCAATGGGGCGGAAAACTCTTAAATTCCGCCGCGTGTTCCGTGTGCGAATCTTGGACGAGGATAAAATTGCGAACGCCCAAGGCGTAGGCGTCTTTGAAAAGCTTGACGACCGGCTCCACGAGGGCTCCCACGCGCGGGCTGGCGAGATTGCCCTCGTAACAGAACCCATTGATCAGATCTTCAGAGCAAACGGCGGCACAGGCCGGGTCTTGGACTTGTTTCTTGAGATCAAAGTCCTTCAGCCCGGCATACCAATCATCCAGCCATTTTAGAAATGCGGCACGATTCTTGGTGGCCATTCTTCCACCTCCATGCTCCCACTGGCCTCACTCTCCCGAACCGACCGCGTTCAGAGGAGTGAGGCCAAGTCAATCGTTGACTCGTTCGACCTTGGCTCCAAGTTTTTGAAGTTTCTCTTCGATCCGTTCGTATCCACGATCGATCTGGCCGATGTTGTTGATCACGCTTTGCCCGCGCGCGCCGAGTGCGGCGAGGAGCAGCGCCATCCCCGCGCGGATATCGGGCGACTCGAGCCGCTCGCCGTGTAGGCGGCTGGGCCCGACCACCACGGCGCGGTAAGGATCGCACAGGATGACGCGCGCGCCCATATTCATCAGCTTGTCCACGAAGAACATGCGCCCTTCGAACATCTTTTCATGCATGAGAATCGTGCCGTCGCACTGGGTCGCCACCGTGAGCATGATGCTCATCAAATCGGAAGGAAAAGCGGGCCAGGGTCCGTCGTCGATTTTGGGCACCTGATTGTGCAGGTCATCTTGGATCCGCAGACTTTGCTGTGCAGAAACGAAAACATCCGTCCCCCGCACCTGGCAGTGAATGCCGAGGCGCTCAAAGGCGAGGAACACCATCGGGAGATGTTCCGGGGCGGCGTTGCGGATCAACAGCTCGCCGCAAGTCATGGCGGCCAGACCGATAAAACTGCCGACCTCGATATAATCGGCGCCGACCACGAATTCGCCGCCATGCAGATGATCGACCCCTTCGATGGTGAGCACGTGCGTGATGATCGACCCCTTCGATGGTGAGCACGTGCGTGGCAATCCCTTGAATAGAGGCGCCCATCCGGTTCAAGAAACGCGCCAGGTCCTGGACGTGCGGTTCGCAGGCAGCGTTGCGTACAATGGTCGTCCCTTTGGCGCGTGTCGCCGCCATCAGGACATTTTCCGTAGCGGTCACGCTGGCCTCGTCGAGAAAGACCTCGCGCCCGCGCAGCTCAGGGGCCCGCATATCAAAGCCGTCGTTCACGTGAATATCCACGCCGAGAGCATGCAGTGCACTCATGTGCGTGTCCACGCGCCGCCGCCCGATCACATCACCCCCCGGCGGGGGCAGCTTGACCTGGCCGGCCCGGGCGAGCATGGGACCGGCGAGGAGGATGGAAGCACGGATTTGTGCACAGATTTCTCGATCGAGCTCCGTCCTCCGCACTTCGCGTGCTTGAAGAACCAAGTCGTGAGGTCCCAGTTCCTGCACCTCAACGCCCAGTCCTTTCAAGAGACCGAGCATGTCTTCCACGTCCCGGATGCGTGGAACATTTCGCAACGTGACCGGCTCATCGGTCAAGAGAGATGCCGCCAGAATCGGCAGAGCGGCGTTCTTGTTGCCACTCGGATAGACCGTACCCCGTAATTGGGTTCCCCCCTCGATGATGAATTTATCCAAAATCGACTCCAGGCAAGTGATTTATAGTGCATGTGCAAAGGTGAGGTAGGACGTGGTAGGAGCTAGTCTCACCGAATTCCTGTATCGATCGAGACGTTCAACGTGACGGTCATGCCGCTGGTGATCGTCACATCGGCGGGCAGGTCCCTCGCCCGGTCAACGCCGGAGGGCGCCAGACCTACGACGTAAGAGCCCGGCGCGAGGGAGACGGCATAATTCCCCTCGCCGTCGATCTTGACCCGCTGAACCACGGTCTTGCCATCCCCCTGGTAAACGACCAGCTGGCGCGCGGCATAGACCTGGGGAGGCACCGTCGGAGTCGGCACGCCGACCCGTTCCACCGGCGTCAAAGGTCCGATGGTTACATGTCCTTCCAAATGGCCTGGCGCAACCACTCCCGGCGCCACTCCTGTCAAGTTAGGCGGCTGGCAAGCCGCCAATCCGAGCAAGATAAAGAGGGCAAGGATATACCGCATGGTGAGCAAGCCCTAGACGTTGAATCGGAAATGCATCAGATCGCCATCGTGCACGATATAATCCCGGCCTTCCAAACGGAGTAAACCACGCTCGCGTGCCGTCGCGAGCGAGCCGATCGCGAGCAATTCCTCACAGCTGATCACCTCGGCGCGAATAAACCCACGTGCCATGTCGGTATGCACCGTGCCGGCGGCGTCGATCGCCGTGCTCCCTTGTTTCAGCGTCCACGCTCGCAATTCCTTGCCGCCGGTGGCGGTGAAGAACGTGATCAGATCGAGAAGCTCGCAGGCCGAGTGGACCACTCGCTGCAAGCTCGATTCGGCCAGTCCGAGCGCCTGCCGATATTGGTCCGCCTCCTCAGCCGACCATTCGGTAAGGTCCATCTCACATGCCGCACAGACGACCATCGCATGTGCCTGTGCACGACGGGCGACTGCCGCCACTTGGGCAGCCAATGGACCGCCTCCGGGCATATCTCCTTCTCCGACATTCGCCACGAACAAGAGCGGTTTGGCCGTCAAGAGCTGGAGGGGACGCATTAGAGCGAGGTCCGCTTCGCTCATTTCAAGGGTCCGGACAGGGTGGCCGGCCGCCAGGTGCTCGCGCACCCGGTCGAGAAGCTGCAGTTCGCCCGCGAATTCCTTTTTGCGCTTTGGACGCCGTGCGAACCTTTTCCTGGTGCTTTTCGACCGTTTCCAAGTCGGCGAGGGCCAGTTCCAGCTCGAGCGTTGCGATGTCCGTGCGCGGCTCCAGCTCGGTCGAGACATGCGGGATATCGGGATTGTGAAAGCAGCGGACGACGACGGCAATGGCATCGACGTTGCGAATGTGGCCGAGGAACTGATTCCCCAGCCCCTCCCCTTTGTGGGCATCCTGGACGAGACCCGCAATATCGACAACCTCGAGCGTGGTGGGTGTGATTTTTTCGGGGTGAATCAGGTTGGCGAGCGCATCCAAGCGCCGGTCGGGTACCGTGACCACGCCGACATGAGGCTCAATTGTGGTGAAGGGGTAGGGAGCCACGGCGGCACGGGCACGCGTCAGCGCGTTAAAGAGAGTCGACTTGCCGGCGTTTGGAAGACCAACGAGGCCAAGCTGAAGTGCCATCGTTTCTCCTCCTCTCAGAGCCGCCTGAACAGGTTCAAAATAATTATAACACACATTCCCTGGGGACGTGCTATTTGGATTATTAGGAATGCTTATAAGAAAGACGTTGGAAAGGCCTCCCAAGTTCACTGACCGGCCCTCGATCCGACCTATTCCGAATGCGGCGGAGTGAGGGGATTCGGGACTGGCAACACCCCTGTGCTCAATTTCGCGCGCGCTTTTGAGATTAGGCGAAGTGTGGTATAATCTGCCGCGCACTTTTGTAAAGGATCAGGGAATTTGGGGCTTGGGCCCTGGAGATAAAGGAGTCCCGGTGAATTTCTTTCCTTCATCTGTAGCAATTTCCATCCCTTTGCCGAACGGTCAGTCTTTTCCGATCTATTGGTACGGCATCCTGATCGTGACCGGCGCGCTCGTCGGCGCGTTCATTGCGACGCGGCAGGCCAAGCGCCACGGGATCGATCCCGACCATATTTGGAATGCTCTGCTGATCGCACTGATTCTGGGCGTGATCGGCGCGCGTTTGTACCATGTGATTTCGACCCCGACCGGCACCAACATCGGTTTCGAGTACTATGTGCAGAACCCGATGGAGATTCTGAACTTTCGCCAAGGCGGTTTGGGCATCTACGGGGCCGTCGCCGGCGGCGTGTTGGCACTTTTCCTCTATGCGCGTTATGCCAAGCTGAACTTTCTCCAGTTGGTGGACCTCGCGATGCCCGGGCTCGCCATCGGCCAGGCGATTGGTCGCTGGGGCAACTTTTTCAACCAAGAGTTGTACGGTTTTCCAACCACTCTGCCGTGGGGCATTCCGATTGACGCCGCCCATCGCTTGCCCATGTTCGCCGATTTGAGCCAATACCCGGTCGCGACGGCGCGCTTTCAGCCCACCTTTATTTACGAATCGCTCTGGGACCTCGGGATGGGCTTGCTCTTGCTCTACGTCGCACGGCGCTGGACGAAGGAGAAGAACGGGGACCTGTTCCTGTTGTGGGGCGTCCTGTACGGCTTTGGGCGATTCCTCGTCGAGTTCCAGCGGCCGGACGCGTGGATGATCAGCGGCGTCGCGACGGCGCAAATCGTCGGCTTGATTCTTGTGGTCGTCTGCGGCGTCGCGCTCGCCTACCGGCACACCGGTCCGAGCAAGGCGACGGCAGCCGCGCAAACCGCTCGTCAGCGCCGGCAACGACAGCAGCCCCGCTAGGTGAGAGAAATCATCATAGAAACCAGGTTCCAATCTTTCGGAACCTGGTTTCTGATTTTCTAGTGGGTCTTGTCGAGAATCTCGACCGGCACCTTGGTCTTTTTCTTGAATTCCTCGGCGTCCTTGCGGGTGCCGACCACGTTCGGATCGCCATAGTGCATCGGGATAGCGAGCGCCGGTTTGATGGTATCCGCCGCCTTGGCCGCCTCATCTGCTGTCATCACGTAGGTGCCGCTCACCGGCAAGAGGGCGATATCGGTGCGGATGCTCGCCATTTCGGGGATTTGGTCCGTATCGCCCGCGTGGTAGATGCGCTTGCCGTTCAGCGTCACGATATAGCCCACGTAGCCCGCGCTTTGCGGATGGAATTTTTTGTTCACGTTGTACGCGGGCACGACCTCGATGGGGACATCGCGGACGGTCAGCTTGTCCCCCGGCTTGACGAGCGTCGCCTTCGGGCTGAGCTGCCGGGTCACCGCGAGCGGCCCGACAATGATCGTGTCCGCCTTCGAGATCCTCAGAATATCGTCTTCGGACAGATGATCATGGTGATCATGCGTCACGAGAATGATGTCCGCCTTTTTCGCGTCCGGCGCCAGCTTCCAGGGATCGACGTAGACGACCCGCTCCCCTTCCAGTCGAAAACTGTCGTGTCCGAGCCAAAAGATTTGATCCGCCATCAAATACCTCCTCGCCGCCCATTGTCGTCCAAAACCGAAATTGCGCAATCCCTATTGACGCGGAGTGGGGACTCTGATATAATAAAATTGCTAAAACGTATTACTAAACCGTTTTACCAGGCGGGTGAGCATGGCACAACGCAGACCGACGTCGAAGGATGTTGCCGAGCTTGCCGGAGTCTCGCGCACGACCGTCTCGTTCGTGCTCAACAATGTGCCTGGCATGCGCATTAGCCAGAGAACCCGCCAGCGCGTTCAAAAAGCCGCTCTGCGGCTGAACTATCACCCCGATGCTACCGCACGGCGAATGGTCAGCGGTCGAACGCACGTCATTGGCTTTGTCTTACGCCAGAGTGCCGACCAGACCTTCGCCGATTTTTTTCTTCCCCAGGTTCTCAACGGACTGTTCCGCGGGGCCGCCGCGCAGGATTACCATGTTCTGTTCGAGCCGGTCGCTCCGGACGACAAGACGGGCGCGTATGCCGCGCTCCTCCACGAGCGCCATGTCGACGGCATTGTCCTCTCGGGCCCGCGGACGGACGATCTCGAATTGGAGCGCATGTACGCCGAGGGAGCGCCCGTCCTCCTCATGGGACAACTACCGCAATCCCGCATCCCCTTTGTCGACGTGGACAACGTGGGGGGGGCCGAGCTGGCCACGCGGCATCTCTTGAATCTCGGGCACCGGCGGGTGGCCCTGATCACAAATGCGCCGCTCGCCTACACAGGGAGCGCCGACCGGATGAAAGGGTACCGGCGGGCGCTGGCCAAGGCAGCCATCCGGTTTGACCCGGCCCTCGTCCGCTATGGCAACTTTACGCCGCAGAGCGGCTATGTCGCCATGCAGGCGCTGCTCGAGGTCAGGCCGCGTCCGACGGCCGTCTTTGCCGCGTCGGATACGGTCGCCTTCGGCGCGCTGCATGCCATTCGGGAGTGCGGGTTCCGCATCCCGCAAGAAATGGCCGTCGTCGGTTTTGACGACGTGCCGCTGGCAGAATTTGTGGACCCGCCGCTGACGACTCTCCGCCTCCCCGCTTTCCAGATTGGAGAGAACGCCGCGAACGCACTCATCGGCCTGATCGCGAAAGAGCGCGCCAACCATCCGCAAATGCTCTTGAAAACCGAACTCATTATCCGCGAATCCTGCGGCGCCCACTTGCGCTAGAGCACACCCAGTCAGGAATTCTCCGTCGCTTTGGTCCCGATCATCTTTGATTTTGGAGGGTCGTGTTGCACGACGAATCGGAGGTGGACAAGCCATGCTGATTTTCCGGTTGGCTGACCGAAGAATCCAACCTCAAGCCAAACTAGACCCAAGGAGGAGAACATGCTTGCGCGCAAGAGTTGGTTCGTGTTCGCCGTTTTGATCGTACTGGTCCTGATCGCCGTCGGGTGCGCGGTCCCGGCGGCACCGTCGGCCCCCGTCGTCGTCACCGCACCCCCGGTCGTCGTGACCGCTACGCCTGCTCCGGCCAAGGCGGCGCCGACCGGCGCGGGGAGCAAATCCATCAACGTGGCTGCGACTTGGGGCGGCGCTGAACGGGATGCGTTCCTCGCGGTCATCGATGCCTTTACCGCCAAGACCGGCATCCAGGTCAACTACGAGTCCATGCGCAACAACATGGGCGCCATCCTGCGCACGCGCGTGGCCGGCGGAAACCCGCCCGACATCGCGCTGGAACCACGGCCCGGCGAAGTGGCCGAGTTCGCCAAGGCGGGGAATCTCGTCGACCTGAACACCTTCATGTCGCAAGCCGATTTGCAAAAGGCGTTTGCCCAACCGTACCTCGACCTCGGCAACATCGGCGGCAAACAGTATGGCTTTATCTTCAAAGCCAACAGCAAATCCACCTTCTGGTATCGCGCGGCCGATTTCAAGGCGAACGGTTGGACGCTGCCCAAGAACCTGACGGAATTCACGGCGCTCGCCGACAAGATGGTTGCGGCGGGCAAGACCCCGATGGCGACCGACGGCAGCTCCGGGTCCGCCTGGGTTCTCAGCGACTATCTCGAGAACACCGCCATCCGGCGCATGACCGCCCAGCAGTACAACAACCTCTACCTGACCCACACGGGGATCGCCTGGACCGATCCCGCCCCCAAACAAGCGCTGACCGACTTTACGCTGTTCTTCAAGCCCGGCTATCAGGTGGGCGGGACGCAGGGAGTGCTCGCGGGTACTTTCCCGAACATGATCGCGCAGGTCTTTGGCCCGAGCCCGAAAGCAGAAATGCTGTATGAGGGCGGCTTTGTCAGCGTCCTTGTGCAGGACGTGAACAAGAGCATCAAGCCCATTGACGAGATGGACTTTGGCATCTTCCCGGAAGGGGACGCGCAGTATGGCGACCCGGTCATGGGCGGCGGCGACATGGCGGTCATGTTCAAGGATTCGCCGGAAGCCCGTCAGTTCATCCAGTACATCATCAGCCCCGAAGCGGCGGATGTGTATGCGGCCACGAACACCATTTCGCCGAACAAGCAGATTGACACGAAAAAATTCACCAACCCGCTGGCGCTGAAGGAGTTCCAGCAGCTCATCAATGCCAAGACGTTCGTTTTTGATGGGTCGGATATGGCGCCTTCCGCGTTCGGCGGGGATCATCTCTTCACCGAACTGCAGAAGCTCGTCCAGAATCCCGGCAGCGTGGACACCGTTGCGACCGAGTTGGAGAACTTTGCCAAGAACGATTACAAGTAAGGCGTGAGCAGGGGCGGGGGCGCGGCCATCCAGGCGGGGCTCCCGCCCCTCCCGTTTCACGGCAGGAGATGGCGTATGAGACGCGCACAGAGTGGTTGTGTAGCCTGGCTATTCGCGCTGCCGGCGCTGTTCTTTCTCTTCGTCTGGTTGGTCTATCCAACGCTGTGGACGATTCACGCCAGTTTTTACAGCGGCATCGGCTTTAACCTCACGGAATTTGTGGGGTTGGATAATTATACCAAGCTGTTTACGCAAGACCCGTACTTTTTCAACAGCAGCACCTTTCCGCCGACCGGCACCGCCGTCAATAACGTCATCTGGCTCTTTGTGTTCACGACCCTCGTCATCGTGCTGGGCCTGACGGTTGCGGTCCTCGCCGAAAAAGTCCGGTACGAAGCCATTATCAAAGCCGTCGTTTTCCTGCCGTACTCGATCTCGGCGGGGGCTGCCGGCATTATTTGGCTTTTCATGTACGACCGCAATATCGGCTTCGTCAATGCCGTTCTCGGCGTGATCATTCCCGGTTGGCAGCCTCTTGCCTTCGTCGGCGATGTTCGTTTCGCGACCATATCCATTATCATCGCGGCGGTGTGGATTCAAACCGGGTTTACAACCGTCGTCATCTCGGCCGCGCTCAAGGGCATCCCCGCCGATCTGATCGAGGCTGCGCGCGTGGACGGCGCGAACGCGTGGGAGATTTTCAGCCATATCCAGGTGCCCATGATTTCCTCGACGATCACGGTGCTCGTCGTCACCATGATCATCTTCGTGATCAAAGTCTTTGACCTGATCATATTCATGGGCGGAACGCTGGGCGGGCCTTTTGGCTCGGCGCGCGTGATCGCGTTCACCCAGTACCTCGAAACCTTTATGAACGGGCACCTGGGGTATGGGAGCGCCATCGCCGTGATCATGATGCTCTTGGTTCTGCCGATCGTCCTTTACAACTTGCGGCAGTTCCGGCGCGAGGAGGCGATTCGATGACGACAACGTCCGAGCAAGCCGCAGCGGCGCCTCTCGCAGTGGTCCAGCGCGAATCCCTGAGCAAACGTCTGGTCGAGTTTCTGAGCAAAGCGCCGATCCATTTCGCCTTGATTCTGATCAGCGTCATGTGGTTGGTGCCGAGCGTGGGCTTGCTGGTCACCTCGTTCCGCGAACGCCAGGATATTCTGACGAGCGGCTGGTGGATGGCGTTTGTACAAGGACGCTTTACGCTGCAAAATTATCTGGGAGTGATCCGGCCGACCGGCGGCACCGATACGGTCGGGCTGAACTTTATCAACAGTCTGATCATCACGATTCCCTCCACGATCCTGCCGATGTTTGTCGCCTCGCTCGCGGCCTATGCCTTTGCCTGGCTCCAATTCAGATGGCGGGATACGATCTTTCTCGCGATCGTCGCGCTCCTCGTCGTTCCTTTGCAGATGACGTTCGTGCCGGTGCTCCAGCTGTACAACAACCCATTCGCGCCGCTGCAGTGGCTCGTGGGCCTGGTGGGCATCCATCTCGCCATCTCCCCGATTCGGCTCACCTCTTCGTTCGTGGGGCTGTGGCTCGCGCACACCGCGTACGGTCTGCCACTCGCGATCTACCTGCTGCGTTCCTTTTTCGTCGGCCTGCCGCGGGACCTGCTCGAAGCCGCCCGCATCGACGGCAGCTCGGAGCTGCGCATCTTTGCCCGCATCGTACTGCCCCTCTCGGTCCCATCGCTCGCCGCGCTCACGATTTTCCAATTCCTGTGGGTGTGGAACGACTTTTTGGTGGCGTTGATCTATGCGCAGAGCCCCAACCTCCAACCGCTGACGGTCGGTCTCAATAACATGCTCACCACCTACGGTCCGGAATGGGACATTGTGAGTGCGGGCGCGTTCATCACGATGGTCGTCCCGCTCATTGTCTTTTTCAGTTTGCAAAAGTACTTTGTGACCGGCATTCTCGCGGGAGCGGTCAAAACGTAAAGGGGGAGCGCTTTTGTAGCCTAGCGCCTTGTGCGCGTCCCACTCTCGCGTGCAGTCCACCCGCGGTCACCGACGATCTTGCGGTATGCCCACCAGTCATTTCAATCTTGACGTAGGGGGGGATATCCGCTATAATTTAGGCACAGCGCGGGTGTAACTCAGTTGGCAGAGTGTCTGCTTCCCAAGCAGAATGTCGTGGGTTCGAATCCCATCACCCGCTCTTGACGACCGGGGCGAAG
>JAMDCU010000109.1 GCA_023489485.1 Chloroflexota bacterium | reverse complement strand
CCTTTGGGCCAGCGGTCGGACAAACCTTGGAAAGCATATAAGAAGGATGCATGTGGGAAACGTACTTCCAGCCGGCATCGGTTGAACAAGCTTTGGATTTGTTGGCGAGATATGGTGAAGCCGGGCGTGTGATCAATGGGGGGACGGACCTGCTCGTCGAAATCGAGCGTAAGGTACGAACGCCGGCCGCCATCATCGATGTGAGCCGGATCCGGGGCCTTGACGCCATACGCCTGGAAGGCGGCACTTTTCACCTGGGGCCGAGCGTCACGCATAATCAAGCGGCGGGATCGCGCGAGTTGATCGAGCGCGCCTATCCTCTGGCGCGCGCCTGTTGGGAAGTGGGGGCTCCCCAGATTCGAAATCGCGGCACGATTGCCGGCAATCTCGTCACAGCCTCACCTGCGAATGACACGATATCTCCGCTCTGGGCCATGAAGGGGAAGGTCACTTTGAAGAGTGCGGCCCGCGGCGAACGCACAATACTCTTGAGTGATTTCATGCGCGGTGTACGCAAGACGGCGCTCGCGTCGGATGAGATGCTCACAGACATCTCATTCCCCGCCCTCCAAGAAAACGAGCGCGGCACCTTTATCAAGTTGGGGCTCCGGCAAGCCCAGGCGATCTCGGTCGTGAACGTCGCCGCCGTGCTGTCGTGAACGTCGCCGCCGTGCTCCGGTTTGACTCCAAGCCCTCCAGGAATTCGAGAATACAGACCGCGTGTATAACTCTCGGGTCGGTCGCTCCGACGATCGTCGCGGCCGTAGAGGCAGAAGAATTCCTTTTCGGCAAGGGATTGGACGAATCCACTTGCGCCGAGGCAGCTCGGCTGGCGGTGCGGGCGGCACAGCCCATCGACGATATTCGAGGAACGGCAGCTTATCGCCGCGAGATGGTCCGCGTCCTGGTCGCTCGCGCGCTCTCGCAGATCCGCGACGGAACCGAGCGGACGAGCTTGCCGGAGGCTCCCGTCATGCTGTGGGGTCAGTCGAACGGCCGGTTCCCTGCCCTGGACACGAGCGCGGAATTCTTTGACTCGGATCCGATCGAGACGACCGTAAATGGCAGGTCGTACCAAGTACGCGGCGCGAATGACAAGTCACTCTTGCGCTTGCTGCGAGAGGACCTCGCCCTGATTGGAACGAAAGAAGGTTGCGCCGAAGGCGAGTGTGGCGCTTGCACTGTGTTTCTCGACGGGATTGCCGTTATGAGCTGCCTGGTCCCAGCCCCTCGTGCTCACCGGGCCAGAATCACCACGGTCGAGAGCCTGAGTGAAGAGGGCTTGAATCCTGTTCAGAAAGCGTTTGTGCAAGCCGGGGCAGTTCAGTGCGGGTACTGCACTCCCGGATTCGTGATGAGCGCTGCCAAACTCCTCGAGGAGGTCCCTCACCCTTCCCGCGGACACATTCAGCAGGCACTCACGGGCAACCTTTGCCGGTGTACGGGGTATTACAAGATTGTAGAGGCTATTGAGAGTGCGGCGCGATGACAGTAGGCGATGTACGTCCGAATGAACGGTTCTTGAAAGGAGGGATAAAACGGCAAATCCGGTTGTGGACCATTGCCGCGTCCATTCTTTGCCGCGCCTGCTTTGATTCTAGGCCGACAACCCAGGTTCTTACTCGTTGAACTCGGATCGAGGTACGTCAGGCAGTCAAAAACAATCCCGTGCTACCGAGGAGGACTCGTGCAGACTTATCTCAAGCCGTACATCGTTCGCGCAGGTGTTCTAGCAGGAGTCGTCGTCGCCGTGGTCTCGCTCATCAGCGTCATCCCGGTGATTGGCCCCTTGATCGCTTGTGTCGCCGCTCCATTGGTCGCTCTTGTCGGATTGGTCGCCAATGTAGGCGCGGGCGTGCTGGCGGTGATGTGGGGGAGGCAACAAGGGACCACCGAAACAACTCAGCAAGCCTTGATGGATGGCGCGGTCGCAGGCGCTATTGCGGGCTTGATTGCCGGTGCGGTCGGTTGGATCACCGCGGTTTTACGGAGCCTTTTGGACCTGGTCGGCTCCTCCGGTGATGTCGCCAGCATCGCCATTGCCTGTGTCGGCGGGCTCGTCGCCATTGTCGTCGCCATCATCGTCGCCGCCATTCTCGCCGCTATCGGAGGCGTCGTCTACGCTGCACTCACGCAACCGAAACAACCCGCTGCATAATGTCCGCGAAATCTGGTCGCATGCCCGCGCTCGCGACCAGATTTCTCTCCTTCATTAATTACATGCTTAAATCTAACGTAATTGTCGCCACCGCGGTGGGCCTGGTCCTCGGCATCTTGGCAGAACTGTTTTTTGCGTTCCTGGATCGCGTTCCAGTTTTGGGCTGCCTAGCCACGCCGGTAGCCCTTGTGTTCGGTCTGGCCCTGCCCTTCTTTATCGGCGCGATGGCGGCCGCCTGGGGGACGCGCACAGGGTTGCTGGCCGCACCTTCAGCCGCGGTCGACGGCGCGGCGGCCGCCGCGCTGGCCGAGCTCGTCAGCCGGCTCGTCGGATTTTGTGCCAGCCTCACCCTCGCGCGTTCATTTTTCTTCGGACCGCGTTTCCTGCTTCCAAGCGTTGGACCGGCTGCGCGCGCACTTTTTTCCGGCATCTGGTCCATCGGATGGCTGATCGTCTCGCTGGCAGTCGCCGCGCTGTTGGGCGCGCTGGGCGGGTTTCTATATCGTAGTTCGCGCCCAGCGGCCTGAAGGTTAATCTATCCCAGGAGACCGCGCATGGAAATCAACCTCGGGGACGAGGAGATTATCAATCTGCAAACCCCTTTTACGACAGAGCAACTCGAAGATAAAGTGCTCGCCAAGCGCATGGACGCGTTTGGGCAAATGGCTAAATTCATCCAGCGACCCAAACTTGAAGATATTGAAATCACAGCCCGCCAAAAGCGCTTGGAACCGTTCTGGTATGCCGTCGCATCGGCACGCTACGCCTACGAGCGTCGCCATTCCTATGAGGTCAACGTCGCCCCCGAGGTTCAGTCTGTCACCGTATATGGAAACGCGCATCCTGTGCCGGCAGCGCGTGCCCGTGCCTTTTCACTCGAAGGTGTCGAGTCTTGCCTGGAGGAATTTCGCCAGGAGCTCACCCTCGATGCCATACGGGGCAACGACGTCAAAATGGACAAGTATTTGAGCTTTCCTCAGGCGATCGTCCCCGACGCGACGACCCTCGGCCAGAACGGCACACTCGTCATTGCCCCGGAGGTGCGCAGCTCTTTTGTCGTCCGCAAGCTCATCGCCTCGCTGATGAAGACCTTCCAAGCGGACCGCATCCTGGAAGAAAAGATCAACGTCGAAAAAGTAGCACTCTGTTACAGGCCGGTCTTTGCAGTCGAGTATCTGTGGAAAGCTAAAGACAAGCGGCAAGTGCTGGAGTTCGATGGGCTGACCGGCGATGCCAAAGCCGAGAGCGGCGAGATCAAGAAGCATGTGGTGCGGGTGCTGGAGAACGATGCCCTTTTCGATATTGGCGCCGACGTGGTCGGCACCTTTTTCCCTGGCGTCAACGTTGCCGTCAAGGTCGGCCGCTTTGCTGCGCGCAAGGCGATCAAGTAGACGGGAGAAGGAAACAGGATAGCTTTCATGGCCAAAACCAAAGAGCCCTCTTTCGAACAACTCTTTTCGGAACTGGAACAAACCGTGTCTAAACTCGAGGCCGGAGATTTGTCGCTCGACGAATCCCTGGTCCTTTTCCAGCGCGGGATGGAACTGGCGAAGAAATGCACCGAAATGCTGGAGCGCGCCGAACTGCGCGTCAAGGAGCTTGCACCTCACGGGGATAGTGGGCTCACCATGACCGATCTCGAAATTGAAGAGTAGTTGCCCCACTTTGATTACCACGGGGGAAATTCGTTGAGCGAGTTTTTGGCCAATCGTGTCGCCCAGGCCACGTTTTTCGCCTGGGTGCTAGCCCAAGTTCTCAAAGTCTTGATCGAGCTCGTCTGGAAACGTCACTTGAACCTGCGTCTCCTGACCAGCGCAGGCGGCATGCCCTCTTCGCACTCTGCTGCGGTCTGCGCACTTGCCACCGCGATTGCCATCCATGATGGCGTCTCGTCCAGTCTTTTTGCTTTTTCAGTGGTTTTCGCGATGATCGTCATGTACGACGCAGCCGGTGTTCGCCGCGCGGCGAGTATCCAGGCTCGGATTCTCAATCAGATCATTGACGAGCTTTTCCAGGGTCACCCGATCAGCGAGACTCACTTGCGCGAACTGCTCGGACACACGCCGATCGAGGTCGTAGCAGGAGCTGCCTTGGGCATTGTGGGTGCATGGTGGTGGCTGAGGGCCTGACCCGGTGCCCTTGTCCGCCTGCGCAGCTTTGAATAGACCAGGAGTGACACCATGCTATCTCGCCGTGATTTTCTACACCGTTTCTTCCTCTATACACTGAGCCTGTACGCGGGCGGAAGTGCGCTCTCCGCGTGCAGCCCAAGGGAGACGCCCCCTCCGATCATCCCTACCTCGACCATGCCTCCCTCCCCCACGGCGACCAATACGCTCTCTCCAACAGGGGTCCCCTACGGAGCACCTCCGCCCACGGCCGCGGCCACCACAACCCTGACACGCGTACCCCCGTCCCCGACGCCATTCCAGCCCTATCTCTCGGTCGCCCACGGGCCCAGTCCCTCTGCCATTACGCGTGCCGCGATTGATACGCTCGGAGGCATCGGCCGATTTGTCAAAAAGGGTGATGATGTCATTATCAAGCCCAACATCTGCAACGCCTCGCTCAAGCCGGAGCTCGCCTCGACAACCAACCCTGAGGTGGTCGCCACACTCGTGACTCTGTGTCTTGATGCCGGTGCGAAACGCGTACGTGTCATGGATCAACCCTTTTCCGGCACGGCGGTTGAGGCTTACAAGACAAGTGGAATTCGAGACGCCGTCGAACGCGCCGGCGGGCAGATGGAAATCATGAGCGATATGAAGTATGTGACGACGAGCTTTCCCCAAGGCCGAGATATCAAGAGTTGGAAGGTGTACGAGGACATTCTTAAAGCGGATGTCCTCATCAATGTCCCGGTCGCCAAGACGCACGACCTCGCCAAGCTCACCCTCGCGATGAAGGGGCTGATGGGCGTCATTCCCAATGCTAACCGATCGGCGTTTCACAATTCCATCGACCAGCGCATTGCCGATTTGAACACAGTCGTCCATCCCACGCTGAACGTTGTCGATGCGGTCCGCGTGGTGGTGCGAAATGGCCCGACGAACTGGAACCCGGCGAATGTGGTGGTTGCCAATACTGTTATTGCGAGTCATGACGTGGTCGCGGCAGATGCCTATGCGGCGAAGACATTGTTCCAAAGGCAGCCTCAGGAGATTGGGTACATCCGCCTTGGCGGCGAAATGGGGATCGGCAAGTACGATCTACAGAACATGGTCATCAAAGAAGTTTCCGTGTAATGAACGCACGCCATTGGCGGCGCGCCCGCCAAGTAGCCCAAATTGCGAGCTTGTTCCTTTTCTTCCTGCTCGCGGCACTGACCTATCGCGAATCGCAATCCCTTGTTCCGCTCGACCTCTATTTTCGTCTCGATCCATTGGTCGCGGCGAGTGCCATCATCGCCTCGCGTGCACTGATTACCATTCTCCTCACGTCCGCTGTCGCGCTCGCGCTTGGGTTCGTATTGGGCCGGGTGTGGTGCGGCTGGCTGTGCCCTTTGGGCGGCATCCTGGACATCGTCTCCCCCCATGCGCCGCACCCGATCGAGCGACATACTCGCTGGCGCGGTGTCAAGTATGTCCTCCTGCTGACTCTTCTGTGTGCTGCCCTCCTGGGCAATCTGTCGCTTCTCATCCTCGACCCGATCACGCTTTTGAATCGGACCTTTGCCGGCGCCTTTATCCCGGCCCTCAACGTGGTCGTCGTCGGGCTGGAGACCCTGCTCTATCCTTTCGCCCCGTTGCAGGCGCCCCTGGAATGGATCGAGCAGGGCGTACGAGGCACCCTTCTGCCGGCCCAGCCGACTTTTTATCAACTCGGGTGGCTCCTTGCGGCGACGTTTGCCGCCGTCATTGCGCTAGATTGGGTGGCACCGCGCTTTTGGTGTCGCTATCTCTGTCCTCTGGGCGCGGTCTATGCCCTTGAATCCAAGGTTTCTCTCCTGCGGCCGCGTGCTACGGCGGAATGCGACCGCTGCGCCGCGTGCGTGCGTGTCTGTCCTACCGGGGCGATCGCAATCTCCAAGACCGGCTTGGCCGTCGATCCCGCCGAATGCGTCGTCTGTCTCGATTGCGTGGCCGCCTGCCCCAAATCGGCGATCACGTTTGGTTTCTCCAGGTCGAACGAGACCAAAGCAAGCTTCAACCTGTCGCGGCGACATTTTGTCGAGAGTGCCGTGTTCGGCGTGGCGGCCGTCGCGCTCTTCCGCTCGGCGCCGGCCGCCCGCCGCGATGACAGCTTTCTCGTTCGCCCGCCCGGGGCACGTGAGAATGATTTCCTGAGCAAATGTGTGCGCTGCGGCGAATGCGTCAAAGTCTGTCCGACGGGCGGCTTGCAGCCGAGTCTTTTTGAGGCCGGCCTGGAGGGACTGTGGACGCCGGTCCTCGTCCCACGGTTAGGCTATTGCGACTATTCCTGCAACGCGTGCGGCCAGATCTGCCCGACCGAGGCCATCCCGCGCCTCGCCCTTGCGGACAAGCGTACAAAAATCATCGGCGTCGCGTACATCGACCAGAACCGCTGCATCCCCTGGGCCAGCTACCGCCCATGCATCGTCTGCCAGGAAATGTGCCCTCTGCCCGATAAGGCGGTCAAGCTGGACGAAGTGGACGTCATTGCTCCGGATGGTCGTCAGGTGCACCTGCAGCGTCCCCGCGTCCAGCATGACCTCTGCATTGGCTGCGGCATTTGCGAGTACCAGTGTCCGCTCGTCGGCCCGGCCGCAATCCGCGTCTACGTCCCCATGCAGTTTCCTCCGCTGTTGGGAGAGGCCTCGTCCTAAGCAAAGAGCCTGCGGAAGCGCAGGCTCGACTGTTTTTCATCCCTCATTTCACCAGCCGGGCCATCTGAGCCCGATACTGTTTGAACGCCGCTGTCCCCTTGGGTGTAAGGCGGCACAACGTATTCGGCTTTTTGCCAACAAAGCGCTTTTCCACGGCGACGTAGCCCGCGTCCTCGAGCTTGGTCAGATGCACGGACAGATTCCCCTGTGTCATGCCGGTGATATTGCGCAAATAGACAAAATCTGCCGATTCGCACGCTGCCAAGACGGCGACAATCGCCAGCCGCGCCGGTTCGTGGATGATCCGATCCACCTCCAAAAGGCTCTGCGCATCCACGGGCTTAGCCGCCGGCTCTGTTTTCATCGTCACGCTCCGGTTGTCGTGGGGCACTATGGTCAAATCGGTACCAAGCGACGATTCCTAACACAAGCATGCCGGCGCCCACCCCAATAAAGAAAAGGGCGCCCTCCTGGTCCAGAGACAGTGAGAACACGAGCGGTGTAATTCCGAGAACGAGACTCCATGCAGCCAAGAGCAGATATCGTCGCAACCCCAAGCGATAGCTCAAATAACCAAATGCTCCCAAGAACACAAGGCCATAGAGGAACGAAATATGCTCCAGGCGATGGGTCGCGACGGCAATGCCCGCTCCGATAATCGCCGCGAGCAAGAACCCGGCGAGCGCTCGGGCCACACGCCGAGACCCCTGCTTCTCGAATGTGACATACCCGGCCCGCGGATACGTGTAGCGCTCCTTGAGCACCCTTACCAACCAGCCCACGGCGACCGCTCCCCCTACGAGGAGGAGAGGGCCCGCCGTACCCCACAACAGCCATAAAGGCGAGCCCGGCGGAGTTACCGACTCGCCGACGAACAACAAGCCGAGCAAGAGCAAAAAGAGCCCCATAGCCGCGTCTGAAATGCCGTCAAGGTACCAATACCGCCGTGTCCGCTGCATCCATTCGTCAATTTGCCTAGAGGTCGTCATGGCAGTGCCTCCTATGGTTTGTGATACAAACTAGTTTACAAGAATCAGTATACATCATCAGCGCTTCATTGTCAAGTGCTTTTCTCATAATCCGCCTTCTCCAATTGCACGATGCACCTAAACGGAGTAAAATACCTTCAAAAGCGCAGGAGTTGACCATTACCACAATAGCCCAGCCAGTTCAGCCGGCAGTCACAGAGATACCTGAAGACGAGCACTGGTGGTTTGCCACCCGGACGTGGTCTCTGCTGAATCTCTTGGACGTAACCATACCTACCCGCACGAACCGCGTCCTTGATGTGGGATGCGGGGCGGGAAACATGATTCATCACTTGAGCCGCTACGGACAGGTCCGCGGAGTCGATATTGATCCCCGGCCCGTCGCAATGGCCCAGTCCCGCGGCTACCAGGTCGAACTGGGCGATCCGGCTCGCGGCCTGTCCTTTCCGGACGGGTCCTTTGATCTCGTGACGGCGCTCGACGTGATCGAGCACATGGACGACGACCAGCCGCTGTTTCGGGAGGCCTATCGGGTCCTGCGGCCAGGCGGCTTGCTGGTCATCTCGACCCCCGCCTTTCAGTGGCTCTGGAGCTATAACGACGTCTTGAACGGACATCGGCGACGATATACCGCGAGCGGATTGCGCCAGGGAATTGAGCAGGCCGGCTTTCGAGTCCGCCGGCTCACTTTCGGATTCTTTATGGTCTTTCCCATGTCCGCCCCGCTCATTCTCTTACGTAACCTGCGGGGCAGCAAGCAACATCTGAGCTCGCACCATTTTCAACAGGATGCCTATCAGGTCGAGATGGAGCCCGTGGCGCCGTGGCTCAACCAGATTCTGCGTGGCGTCGGCCGCGTCGAAGCCGCTATGTTGAAATGGGTCAACCTGCCGATCGGCACATCGCTTACTTGCATTGCGGATAAAGTCTCTGGAAGGGATGAACCATAACCACGGAAGAGATCATGTCTAGTTGGAGGTTGAAATATGGCAGAAGTAAAGACTGAACAAGAAATGTCTTGGGAAGACCACCTCGCGGCGGCTGTCAAAGGCTTGCGCCGGGAATGGCGTGCGCAGGTATTGCCCTCCGAGTTTTGGTCACACCGCCGCGCCGCCCACCGGGAAATGCTCATGGCCTGTCGCTCCCTGCTGGACGCGAGGATCTCCAAGCTGGAAGCCGAAGAAGAAGAAAAATCCGCGCCCAAACAATCGCGGATCGTGGTCGAATAGTCCCGAGAACAACGAGTGTATGGCCTCGGAAGCCTCCGGCGCAGAAGCAGCGCTGGAGACTTCCGAGGACCGTATCACTTTTTATCCTGTTCGCTTCTCGGCGATACCCGCAGAACCCTTTCGCTTCTCACCGTCACCATGCCCGGCCTGCCGCCGCGTAAATGCCGCACGTTCTTGCGGGGAGTAACCATCACATCCGCGTACGACTCGCTCCGTGCCTGTGAGTAAAAGGCGGCCAGTTCGGCTGCTTGTTGAATGATCGGCTCGGGCACATCTCGGCCGCCGCTCAAGACGACGACGTGTGCTCCCGGTACATTGCGTGCGTGCAGCCACGGGTCTTCCGGCTCGGCGCGCTGGAAGGTGATTTCCTCATTCTGCTGCGCGTTCCTGCCGACGAGAATCGTGAATCCTTCGCTCGATGGGACTGTACGCGGCCCACCCGGTGCCCCCTTTGCCCCGCGCTTTCCCCTGGACGATATACCCGGCAGCAGCCTCGCCTCGCGTGCGGCGGTAATGACGGCATCCATCTCCGCCCGGTTCTCCGCCAACTCTAGATCGCTCAGCATCTGGTCAGCATAATCGACCTCGGCTTGGGCCGCGGCGAGGAGCGGAGGCACGCGTGACAATGCATCTTTCGCGCGATGATACTCCTTAAAGTAGGCTTGAGCGTTCTCGATCGCGGACAGCTTTGGATTCAGCTCAATCTCGACGGATCCTGTCTCTGTCTCTGCCGCCAAGCTTTTCTGCCCCGCTCTCACTTGAGAAGCGTAGGCAAGCACCAGCTCCCCTTTGGTTTTCAGCCCCTCGACCTGCTCGGCCCCCGGGAGCGATTGCGTGAGCGCGTCCCGCTTGCGCGCGAGACGGTCGCGTGCCTGTTCTAGAGCACCGCGGAGCGGCTCCTTGGCAGCAGCATAGGATTCGACTGCGCCGTAAAATGCCTCTATCGCCGCGCTGATCGAGGCGAATTCCTGGACAACCGGGCACTGTGTGATGAGAAAAGGTGCATAATCCGCCGGAGCGCGACTCTCCGTCTCCCCGCGCTCATCTGCCTCCTCAAATGCGACAGTCGGCTGCCAGGGAGCATGCGACAGCTGCAGCAAGGTTCTCAGCACCGGCACAGCGACGGCAGTTTGAGCCTGTATCGTCCCCTCTTGCTCCCGTCTCCCTCTGTGCGCCTCATTCTCGATCCGAAAGGCTATTTCGTGCGCCAGCAGCGGGCTCACACCGGCCACTGACTTGACCAGCACCTGCCACAAGGGCTGCCCTCGATTCTCTTCCAGAACGCGCGCAAGCGAAGCCGCCGTGAGGAGCGAAGGATCGATCTTGGACTGGGGAGGCGGAGGCACATAGGGATGTTTGGGGAGAATGACACGCGCTCGGTTGAGCTGGGGGCCGATCCGCTTGAGGGCATCGACGATCTGATCCCCGGCATCAACAAGTATTAGATTTGAATATCTCCCAATCGTCTCGATCACAAGGTTCGTGACCCCTTCCGCCGCGTGATCAAAAGTCATCCTCAGCACGCGCTCGTGCGGGGGCTGAACGAGAGAGTCGAGAAAAGCGTTTTCGACGTACTTGCGCAGCAGCAAAACCAACGGAGCAGGGGCTTCCCCACTGCCCCGCAGTTTGCCGCTGACCAGGTGGACGCGCGCATCTTCAGGGTGCGCGGTCAAGAACAAGTAATGTCGCCGGTGCTGGGAGTAAATCTCCATTCCGAAGGACAATGCATCGAGCTGCACAATCTCCTGCACTCGCCCACGAACGATCTTTTCATTCAGCTCGTCGGCGACCGCTGCCAGGGTGACTGAATCGAACATCTAGCTCTTGTACTCCCGCACAATGCTCATCTTCTGATTGACCAAACGCAGCGCCCGCTTCTCTGCTTCGACCAGAATTTTCTCCTCGTCGAGGGTCGTCAGCGCTCCTTTTCGCATGAGCACACGCCCATTCACGAGGCTATAGTCCACGTCATTCGCCTGCGCCCCGTATACGATATTCGCCGCTGCATTGTGTCTCGGCCGCAGATGCGGCCGGCCCATGTTGATCAAGATAAGGTCGGCCGTGCGACCAGGTGCCAGGACGCCGCTGTTTTCAAACCCCAACGCGCGTGCCCCGTTTGCCGTCGCCAGCTTGAGCACTTGCATGCTCGGCAAGAGTTCCGGATCGCGGCATTCGGCTTTTTGCACCAGCGCCGCGAGGCGCGTTACTTCGAGCATGTTCAGGTCGTTGTTCGAAGCCGGTCCATCAGTCCCAAGCGCCACGTTCACGCCTTGCGTGAGCAGTTCAGGAACACGAGTCGTACCCATTGCCAACTTTAGATGCGTCTTGGGACACTGCACGACATTCACGTGCTTTTGTTCAAGAATCGCCATGTCTTCTTTGTTCAAATAGATACAGTGCGCGGCCAGAGTTGGGACATCGAGCACTCCCAGCGCGGCGAGGTGAGCCACCGGCGTTTTCCCATACTCTTTCAGCGACTGGTCCACCTGGCCTTGCGATTCCGCCACGTGCAAATGGATGCCGGCGCCCAATTTCCTGGCAGAGGCCACCGCGCGTTCCAGGAATGCTGGCTTGCAGACATAAGGCGAGTGCGGCCCAAGGATGGTGTGAATGCGGCCATCGGCCGCGCCCCGCCAGCGCTGAACGAACCTTTCAGTCAGTTCGAGAGTAGTGCCTCCGATTTCCTGCTCGGCGCCGAGACCAAACACACACCACGCGAGGAGCGCCTTTAGCCCCGATTCCTCGACAACGTGTCCCACCTGAGACATCCAGAAATAGTGGTCGGCAAACGCGACGGTGCCGCTCCGGATCATTTCACAGGCGGCCAGCGCCGTGCCCCAGTACACATCCTCCTCGGTCAGCGCGCTCTCCGCCACCCAGATTTTCTCATTGAACCAACGGTCGAGCGGCATATCCTCCGCCCAACCCCTTTGCAGAGACATCGCGGCGTGCGTGTGCGCATTGAAGAAACCGGGCAAGGCCAAATGGTCCCGTCCCTCGATGATCTCATCCGGCGAAAATCCGCGCGGCGGCTCCCCGATGGCCGAAATGGTCTTGCCGTCCACGGCGATCGTCGTGTTCTTGAGCACGCGATCCTGAGCATCGAGGGTAAGAACGTCGACGTTCCGAATCAACAGGCGTGGCATCTGTCAACTCCTTGGGAGCAAAGCCCTCTATTCGATTTCTTTAGCCGGGGTTGCCGCTTGCAGGACTGCCGGACCTGTCTCCGCGGCGAGGCCCGCTCGCGCCAGCCAATACAACGCGCCGCCTTCGAGCCCAACCCCAACCGCGTAGGCGAGCGCGATGCCGGCGGCGCCCCATAGAGTATTCCACCAGAGCATCATTCCTACCCGCGCCAACATGGAACCGAGTGCGACCCACATCGGCGTCCGCGCATCGTGCCGCGCGTAGAATATCCGTGAGGTCAGTTCCAGAAGGGATTCGCCAACCACGGCCAGGGCATAAAACCTGAGCACCAGGGCCACCATGGCGACGGATGCATCGCCGAACTCGCCCCGCTGGAAGAGCAGACGGATGATCGGCTCGGGAAAGAGGATCAAGACCAGAGCCGCGGGCACCG
>JAMDCU010000054.1 GCA_023489485.1 Chloroflexota bacterium | reverse complement strand
ACAACCCAGCGGCGAGCGCCAGCGCGATGAGGACCTGTTTCCAATTCTCTATGATCGGACGAGGATCATTCGCGCGCCACAGCGTAAAGTTCACGACGGGCGTCAAGATGCCTGCAAAGGCGATACCTGTGAGCACGCCCGTGGCTAGCCGCCATTGCAGACGGGGTTCGTACAGAAATGGAATTAACGGCAGATTCTGGTGAAGATCGTATGCCGTTGCGTTGAGGCCATCCACGCCCATCACGCCGACGAATAGGACGAGGGTCAAGAGAATCGGCGCGGGCGGCATCCCTTTCGCGCGCCCGCGTCCGATCGCGATCAAGTACGCCCACACCACGCTAAAGCCGACGAACATTCCAAACATGCGCGCTTCCAATGGCAAAATCATTGGCTCTTCAGGATCAATAAGCGCGAACCCAGGCACGTTCGCGCGCAGAAACGCTTCACCCGGAAGCGTCGTGCCACCCAGAAGGTACGAGTGGCTGGGACGCTGCGGTCAGATGCCGAAGCAGACGCCGTGCAGTTTGTCCATCAATGGAAACGGTAGCAGTAGAAAGATCACCACGACCGCGATCAGAAAAGTTGGACCGATCCACGGGATGAGCTTGGCGCGTCGCGGCAGGGCTGCGTTATTTACTTTGAAGTTTTCCACTTTCTGTTTCAGCCCTGGTTCTTCAGAGTCGCCAGCGCATTTTGCAAACGAGTTTTCGCGGCCTGAGGAAGCGTAGCCAGGAGTGCCTGGGTCTCTGGGTCAGCCACACTAAACATCACCTCGGGATCAAGGATACTGACTTCCACAGTCTCTCCCGTGCTCCGCAATACCACGTTGCATGGTAGCAACAAGCCGATGGAGCGATCCGCGGCAAGGGCTTGATGTGCGAACTGGGGATTGCAGGCACCCAGGATCAGATAGGGCTCAAAGTCTACGCCGATCTTTTGCTTCAAGGTCTTTTGTACGTCAATCTCGGTGAGTACGCCGAACCCCTGCTGCTTTAGCGCCTCGACTACCCTGGCTTTGATTTCTTCCAGGGAGCCTGGGAGTGTAATCTGCATTCCATACGGTGCCATTTTGATGACCTCCTTGTTCATGGCAACTTCCGAACTTGAACCAACCGATGAGCATACGTCACAGTGAAACTCCCGCCCTTTGGAACTTGAGTGCGATGGTGCTGGCGACATCGGCAAAAAATTCTTCGAATTTTGGAAACCCCAACCAGGCGAATCCGATTCCGAACAATACCCCCGTCCCGATTCGCATCCAAGAATTGAAAGAGCCGAGCGCGTCGCCCGCGTAAAAAGCCGCGGGCAGGATACTATTAGTGAGCGATGCCAACCAAGCGTTGTTGTCGCGAAAGCCGTTCCCGATCCCGAACAAGTCGCTGACAATGTGAGTGCCGCCGTCTATCGCCATGGGCAAGGCAGACAATGCGAAACTCCACAGGGACAGTGACTTACAATGTTTGCGCGCCCGCGCATAGACGATTCCACTCACCCCTATGCTGGCATACAGCCAGGTGGACCGTTCTCACCACGCCACTTTCCAGCCCAGCTCTGGATTGCCCGTAAACTGGCGGAGGATGAGCGGATCGTTCGTGGGGTGCCACGCCGCTTGAATCTCGGCGAGCGAGTACGTCACCTTGGGTCCGAAGAGAAAGTAGGCGCGTTCCGGCAGCTGGTGACACTCTAACGAGTAGATAAAGTAGATCCCATTGCCGATGCCCGTCCAGCCCAGTTTCATGAACACTGGGGCGAGCCAGGGCAACCCAGTGAATAGGATCCATGCTAGACCGAAGATGAGCAGCCAATGGCGACTGAATTGGTAGGTCAGACGATTGAGGCCGACCGCGCGCGCTCGCCTGCGGTCGGGAGTCAGACGTTCAGGGGCTTCCATTTGCAGGTCCATCCATTATGCTCTCAACATTCGCAGACCGCTCGCGATCACGATCCACTCGCTCACCTCGTGTCCCACGACGGCGACGGGTAGCGAGAACACGCCGAGCACTGCGCCGACGACGAGCGAGCCGACGACGAGTGCCGATAGCGCGAGATTCTGATTCACGACCGATTGATTGCGTTTCGCGAGTTTCAGCGCGTACGCGAGTTTCTCCAGATCGTCTGCCATCAGCGCGACATCCGCTGTTTCCAGCGCGACATCCGTGCCCGCCGCGCCCATCGCGATGCCGACGGTCGCCTCCGCGAGCGCGGGCGCATCGTTCACACCATCGCCCACCATGGCGACATGCCCGTACCGTGCCGCGAGTTGGCGCACCTGCGTCACCTTGTCTTCGGGTTTCAAGTCCGCGTAGATTTCGTCAATACCCAGTTCTTTTGCGATGGCTTGGGCGGTTCGCTCGTTATCACCTGTTAGCATCACCACCTTTTGCACCCCGGCCGCGTGGATGGCGTCAATCGCCTTTGCTGCATTCGAGCGAATGTTGTCGCGGATGGCGATCAAGCCCCACGGCGCCTTATCATCGCCAACCACCACGACCGTTTTGCCTTCACCCTGCAAGTGATTGATATCATCCCACGCGCAATCGAGCGCAACACCCAAGCGCGAATGAAACAAATCAGGACTGCCGGCATACAGCGTGCTTCCATTCATGCGCGCGGACGCGCCTGCACCCGTCAGCGCCCGAAAGTCATTCACCTCGATGGGCGCGACCCTCTCCGCCTCGGCGTGACGCGTAATCGCACGCGCGAGCGGATGCTCGCTGCGCCGTTCGATGCCTGCCGCCATCGCCAGGACCTCCTGTGGCGATTTGGGCTGTTCGTGGCGACACGATACTACATCCGTCACTTCTGGCTCGCCGCGCGTCAGCGTGCCTGTCTTGTCCAGGGCAATCACCTTCACCTTCGCCAATTCTTCGACGTACACGCCGCCCTTGATGAGCACACCTTGCCGCGCGCCTGTGCCGAGCGAGGCGACCAGAGTGATCGGAATCGAAATGACGAGCGCGCACGGCGCGGCGGCGACGATGAACACCGTCGCGCGCGTAATCCACGTGAGCCAATCCGCGCCGACCAAGAGGGGTGGCACAATCGCAATCAAGATGCCGATGGCAAATACGGCGGGACTGTAGCGCGCGCCGAACTTTTCGATGAAGCGCTGGCTCTTGCCTTTTTTCTCCTGCGCCTCTTCGACCATGTGGATGATGCGCGCGATGGTATTGTCCGCGAACGTTTTGGTCGCGCGCACTTCGAGCGCGCCTTCGCCGTTGATGCTCCCCGCGAACACCGCGTCGCCGACTTGCTTTTCAACTGGCACGCTCTCGCCCGTGACGGGCGCTTGGTTGACGCTCGATGCGCCGACGACAATCGTGCCGTCGGTCGCCATCGCCTGACCTGGCTTGACGATGAACACATCGCCGACGATGAGTCCTTCGACCGAGATCTCGCGCTCGACGCCCTCACGCCGCACGAGTGCGACTTTCGGTGCGAGGTTCATCAGAGCCTTGATCGCGGCGCGGGTCTTTTCTTCGGTGTAACCCTCGGCCGCTTCGCTGATCGAGTACAGAAAGACGAGCGTCGCGCCTTCGGCGGCTTGACCCATCAGCGTTGCGACAATCGCGGCCGTGCTCATCAGCAACTCGATTCCAATCTCGCGTTCGAAAATCAATTCCTCAAATGCTTCGCGTCCGAAGAAATATCCGCCGATGAGAATCGCGGCGACATAAATGATGTCGGACACGATGGTGGGCGCGCCGGCAAGTCCGATGAGCCAACCGACGAGGAGCAGCACACCCGACGTCGCCGAGGTCAGCACCTTGGGATTGCGCCAGACCTTGGGCTGCTCCGCCATCTCCATTCCCTTTTGCGCGGGGAAGCCGAGCGTCTCCAACTGTTGTTTCAGCGCGTCGGGCTTGGTCAGCGCAGGGTCGTACGTCAGCGCGACCTTCGCCGATTTCGGATACACCTTCAATCCAACGATTCCTGCGAATCCTTGCAGACCGCGCTCGATGGCGGCGGCATCGTGCTCGCAGTCCAAGTTCGCGACGCGTAGTTCAAGCTGCTCGGTGTCCTTCATCTTTCTCTCCTCATGCTTTCGAATTCCCTCTATGGGGTCACAGGCTCCGTATCGGTCGGTGAGCCGAAACGACTGTAATAACCGTCAATATAGGCGCGAATGGCTGTCAGTGGCTTACCCTCTTTCGTCAATCGCACCGTGTCACGCACGATGTCCACACAGATACTTCAGCCCAACCCCATCGTGTCCCACACGATTGTTCCGTCAGGACGAACGTCTTGGACGAAACAATCTTTGACGCTCTGGTGCCCTTCTGCTCCGCAACCGCAGTAACACGGAATATGTTTCAGCGTGTCTTGATTGGCCAGCGCGAATTGATACGCCTCGCGAACGTTCGTGGGAGCATTCCGCATGGCCGGCGGCAAGGACGACGCCGGCGCGAGTTTTATGTCTTGTGCAGGTGCGCCTGCGCTGCACGCGCTGACCAAAAGTAGAAAGAGGACAACAAGCGGTACGAACGCGCCAACCTGCTTCATTAGAGTTCCCCTTGTGCGCACAACCGTCGCGGCGAATGACGCGGACTAGCCTGGGCGCTTTTGCGCCTTGACCAGTCCGTCATACGGCTCACCAAATGCCTGGGATCAGGCGATACCGAACGTGGCGCGCATACTCTTGATAGCCCGCCAACTCCTGGTGCAGCATCCGATCCTCTAATGCCGTTCGGACCACGAATATCACTCCAATGCACCCAGCGGGGAGCAGAGCCCACCAAGAGCTAAGTGCAAGTGCGATCGAAATGAACAAGCCGATAACCGCCGCATACATGGGATGGCGCACGTAGCGATAGGGTCCGCTCGTAATCACGCTTTGCTTTCGATCTCGTTGGATCCTCGCCCAGCGCGCGGCGTAGCGATTCTCCGCCAGGGTCCACCAGACCATTCCACCTGCCAGGATCAGACCCAAAACTCCGATCCACTGCAACGCAAGCGGCATCGCGGACCATCCCCAACGCCCCGCGTCTAGTCCAGCGGTAACCAACAGAGCGATCATGAAAATGCCATAAAGGACGGTGATGAATTTGTCCCAGGGTTTGACGTTCGAGGCGATCCGCAAGCGCTCCCGCAGGAGATCAGGCGCCCGCGTGACGAACCAGATCATCAAGACCACCAAATAGAAGCCAAACAGAACAACAAACAGCCAGGCTGCCACCCAATCCACGCGTCCCGCAGAGACGAACAAGAGCCCGGCCATACCGCCTACGAAAACCAGAAATCGAAGCCCTGCGCTCGCCCATAGCTTCCAGCTATCGAGACCCCTGTTTTCATCAGTGGTAATCATTATGATCTTCCATCCGCTTTGACAAAATTCGCCGTGAAAAAGTACCAATGCCCGTGTGTCGCTTGTGGACGAAAGCCCGCCGCCTCCGCCAAGCGTTTCACCGCCGCGCGGGATTGGTAGTGCGGGTCGGGAAAGATCTCGGAAATGGAGAGTGTCCCTCCGGGCTTGAGCGCGGCATAGCATTGCCGCAGCGCAGCGGCGCGATCTGGAATTTCGCCCAACACGGTGCTGAAATAAATCACGTCAAAACGCTCGGGTGGAAAATGCGGTTGCGTGGCATCGCCCAGAATCGTCGTCAGGTTCGACACGCCTGCCTGTGCAGTCCTCGCTTGCAACCGTTCGAGCATCCCAGGCTGGATGTCCAATCCAACGACCTCACCGCCCGGCAGGACACGTCGCGCGGCGGGAATGAGCAGACGCCCTGGTCCTGGACCGACTTCCAGCACGCGCTGACCGGGTCGCAGCCCGATGCGATCCAAGGTGGTCTGTGTGCCCAGGACGTGATCCATCATCGATCCTTCCACCAACCCAGCCAACCAGGTGGGGCAAGGGAGCGCGCGGTGCCGACTCGCCCACCGCCATAACAGACTGACGAGTACGAGTGCAAGCGCGAGGAGACCAGAGATTCTGACGAGTGTCATCTTTCGACTCCATGATGTAAGAGATCACTTATCCAGAGGGACAGTGCTTGTTTTTCGCTTGGTGATTATCAGCATCAAGAAGACGACGCCCAGCACGATGAAGCTGTCCGCCATGTTGAACGTGGGCCAGCGCGATGCCCCAAGGCCCACGTCCACAAAGTCGGTCACACGCCCATCCGGTAATCGGTCGGCAAAGTTGGCGATTGCCCCACCCAGGATCAGCCCGACGGGCAAACCGGCGACAGAGGGAAATCCGCCGCCGCGCAGCTCGCCGACGAGCCAGACGGTCAGCCCCACGATGATCATGCCCGTGGCGACGGGCGGCAGCACCCCGCCGTTGGCAAATAGGCCGAAGGCGACTCCCGCGTTGTATCCGAGCGTCAAACGAAACATCGCTCCGATGACTGGCACCGCTTGGTTGAGCAGAAGCGTCTGTTCTGCCCACGCTTTGGTCAGCCCATCCAACGCCAGCGCGATCGAAAAGGTTGGGAGCAACCATAGAAACGGCTTCATTTAGTCAACATCCTCATGCCCGTTGCCGCAACAAGCGCGCCGAGTTTGCAGAATGCCCAGATCGGGCAGCGATTGGGCGGCAGCGGCGAAGATCGGCGGCACGAACCCCAAGGCCGCCAGCGTCAAGCCCACCGTGTGATAGAGGGCGGTGAACGCGATGTTCATCTTGACCACGCACATGGTTCGCCGTGCCATTTGCCGCACCGGGGGCACGAGCATCCGATCTTCGCGCATCAGCGCGAGGTGTGCCGCTTCAATCGCAATGTCGGTCCCAGCGGCCCCCATGGCGATGCCTACATCGGCTTGTGTGAGCGCGGGCGCGTCGTTCACCCCATCGTCCACCATCACGACCGTGTGTCCACCTGCCCGCGCTTTCCAGGGGGATGCGCCTGGTACTCTGTCACCACGGCAATCTTGTTTTCAGGCAACAGATTGGCGCGATACGCGCACCGACTTTGGCGATGTCGCGGCAGATGAGTCACACTACCTTTCTATGCGAAAGGCGCGCTTGTCGGCCGAGAGTTACTTCGGCAGGGTGCGAAGGACGGCCTTGTTCTTAGTCGTCCCGGCGGAAGGGACATTGTAACGGGTGCATTCGTACACCCCGCGCGCGACATCCGATAACAGCGATTCGCCCAGTTCAAGCAGCTCGCCGACGCGATCGTCACTCAAGTGATAAGTGACGTAGCGGCCCTCTTGTTCGGCCGTCACCAAACCGCAATCGCGCAAACAGGCGAGGTGATTGGAGGCGTTGGACTGGGAGAGCCCGGTTTTCTCGAGGATGTCGGTAACGGTCAAGGGACCGTGACGGAGGGCCGTCAGGATGCTGAGCCGCGAGGGATCGCCAAAGCCACGGAACAACTTGGCCTGGAGGTCAATCGCTTTGGGATCGGATGTCAGGAACATGGGACTCCTTCAAATATATCATCATATCATCAACCAATGATATTATACTCCGAAAGACGAGACGTGTCAATCCGATCGAGAGGAGTCCGTCCTCTCCTTCGTGGAAGACCCACGAAACGATTCACTAGACTTGGACTGACAGAACCAGCAGCCAGATGCTCACTGAGCTATCTGGCTGCTTTCGTTCGGCGACTTGTGTCGCCAGGTAGGATTGCGCCCACTTCACTGCGAGGGAACCGTGCTCTGAGGTGCGCCCACGGCGCACAAAGAGATGCGCTATCAGCAGGGGGAGTAGTCGTACCAGACGGTCACTAAATCTGAAGTCTGGGTATCGGACTTATCTGGAAATACCCACAGGTACACCCACCGATATCCGTGCTTGGTGAAATCCATGCGCTTTTTGTCCACGAGCAGGGTTCCCTCAGAGGATTCGTCGACATGGTCTTCCGTCCAACCGTACAGGGGCAAGGGCATCGCTTGCCGGTAGAAAGCCAATACAGCTGCCGCGGGCTGATTACACCGATAATAGGTCCAATACCCCTCTGAGGTGCGCGTATTGACCTCCCTCCAGTCGGCGGGGTCCCGTTGCTCCCAGGAAAAGTCGATCGCTTTCTCCAAACTTTGGGCGCCGTGGCACGCCGGCACATCCGGCGGTGTGAGGCGATCTTGCATCGCGCCGATCGGCTTGGGTAGAGTGTATACCGTCGGATTTTGCGCCGCAGCGGGCGTAAGCGTTGGCAGCGCGAACGGCGTAGGCTGGTTGGGCCCGGCGGGACTGATCGATGGAACAGGCGAGAGAGTCGCGGTTGCCTGCGAGACCATCACCGGAAGGGAGGGCGGGGTGGCTGCGACGGTCGCCTTCAGTACGCTCACGCGCAATTCCACCTGCGCTTCCGGTGTCGCTGGATCGTTGCTGCGAACATAGATCACGCGCAGGAGATTGCCATATAGGTCATCCTTGACGGGGTCCAATGTCACCCGCAGTGGTGCCGAGCCGCCGGGAGGAATCGTGTCCTGATCCATCGTTGCCGCGGTGCATTCACAGGAGGTGCTGATTTTGTCAATCCGGAGCGGACTGCCTCCCAGATTGCGAACCGTGTAGGTGACTTGCAACATCCTTTGCGGCACCTCGCCGAGATCCTGAGTTGGTGGATCGACGCTGATCCGTGGGGGCGCACCGCGGCACGCGGTGAGCAAAGCGACGACTCCCGCGACCATTCCGAAGGCTCGCATGTACCTGAACGGACGCTCACTTGAATGGTTCATAGGTATCCCTCTTGACGTTCGCAATCTCGCACGTACTTGCCGTGCGTCCGGGCGGGATCGCCTATCTCACTCGGCAAAAGATACCCCCGGCCCATTCTCACGTTCCTGGGTCCATTGTACATCTTGCGCATTTTTCTACCAAGTCCGATGTACGGCGCGGGCACGGCGGGCTTGACGGCTCCGTTCGCGGCCTTCTCGGGGAATGGGCTGTGGGCTCGTAATCCGAGCAGGCGTTCCGCGCTCCCCGGACGGAAAACCCGGATATTCCCAGCCTCACAATTGCCGCCACGGGCATAAGGATGCACTGTCTTGACGCACTGACCGCTTTATCCCAATTCGGGTGCGCGATGGACCCCACGGCTTTGTTTACGGCTGACCTTCCAGGTCGGCCAAGTTGGCGGACTCAAGTTGAATCGTGGCGTGCGCAATACCAAATCCCTCCTTCAGCCGTGCATTCAGGAGTTCCAAAATCCGTTGCGCATCGCGGGGATCCGTACCCGCGACGAGCAACACGTGGGCGCTCAGCGCTTCCATCCCCGAAGTGATCGTCCACACGTGCAAGTCGTGCACCGCGGCGACGCCTGGCACGGAGCGCATCGCCTCCTCCACCGCTTTCAGGCCAACGTGGGCCGGCGTGCCTTCGAGCAGAACGTTCACTGCTTGCATCATCAAGCCCCAGGTGCGCGGCAGGATGAATAAGCCGATGAGCACACTGAATAGCGGGTCGGCGTAATACCAAGGCGTTGCCAACATAATCACGGCCGTGAGGATGACCCCCAGCGAGCCGAGCGTATCGCTGACCACTTCGAGGAACGCGCCCTGTACATTCAGACTCTCTGTGGAGCCGCGGCGCAGATTCCGGATACCGATCAGATTCACGACCAGCCCGACACCCGCGGTGGCGAACATCGGGAGGCTGGCGACTTCCGGCGGGCTGGAAAAGCGCCCCCATGCCTCGTACAGAATAAAGAACGCCATAACGAACAGAACGACGGCATTAACGAGGGCGGCGAGAATCTCAACCCGATAGTAGCCAAAGGTCTTCTGGGGCGTCGCAGGTCTCTGTGCCATCCACATGGCGAACAGCGCGAGTGCGAGCCCGCCGACGTCGGTAAGCATATGGGCCGCGTCAGCGAGTAACGCCAGACTATTGGTCGCGATCCCTCCGGCGGCCTCGATCACGAGGTAGGCCAAATTGAGCGCGAAGGTGACAAGCAGCGCGCGACGATGCTGCGCCGCGGCAGATGGAGTTTGCGTCATCGTGTTTTCCTCACCGTTGGCGCGTATGAATGGGCCTCTCGTGCGCTCGGCCTTGTGCCTCCATGAGCATCACATGGGGTAGTGCGAACCGAGTTACCAAGCGCCCTTGGCATGGGCCGGCCGGAGTAGCTGCGCCATCTTCGTGGTGGCGCATGTGAGGACACTATTGGTGTGCTCATCACACTGCAACCGGAAGCGAGCACGACAGAACTTTCTGAGACCACTCGACATCCGCGTTCTCACCTACGCGCAGCTCTGCGCCTCCGAGGTGTCCCGCAAGGGCGAATCAACCGATCTCGAGGACACGCTGCGCGATCCTGGTATCCCACTGCCGCGCAGGAATTCCACGGCCAAGGAGTTGAACTTGGCCGGCTGTTCCTCATGGGGCAAGTGACCGCAGGCGGGCAGCGTCGCCACTTGCGCGTTGCGGATGCGCTGGCCAAACTCGCGCGCCATCTTCAACGAGTGGATGGAATCGGCCACACCCCACAGGACCAAGGTCGGTGCCGTGATTCGTTCCAGATTGGCTTCGACCCAGCGCGGCTGCCAGAGCCTTTCCACCCTTAATTGTGCCTCCCACGCACCGGGGCGATGCAGTGGTTCATAGTATGCCAACACCACATCATCGGTTACCTGCGACTTGTCGTACACCATTCCGCGCAGACTGCTACCTACCATCCGCCGCGTCACGAAAGGCTTGAGCGCCTCCCCAATCAAGGGCAGTCGCACTACTCGCCACAGCCATGGCTTGTGGTGCGGCACACCACAAGTGGATGCCAATATCAGCGCGCTCACTCGTTCGGGATGACGGATGGCGAAATCCAGTACGGGCGGCCCGCCGGCGGAACTGGCGATAAAGGCTGCCTGCTTGATCTTCAGAGTGTCAAGCAACTGGCCCAAGAACTTGGACTGCCCTTCGATGGAGTAATCGTTATCGAGCGCCAAGTCCGAATACCCGCTGCCCGGCAGATCGGGAGCGATAATCCGATAGCCCGCTGCAGCGAAGGGTTCGAATTGATGGCGCCAAGTAAAAGACCACGCCTGCCCACCGTGGACCAGCACGACCACTGAACTACCACTTCCACCAGCCACAAGGTGGATCTTCAAGCCATTGGCCTGGAGCATGTAACAGGGTCCCAAGGGTTGGTGGTTGTTTTCGCACGTCAGCGCAAGATTCATCGTTGCCTCCGAGACAATATGAGTATGGCGATAGTTACCGCTGGCCCAACGCCGACTCTACCGCCGAACGCAGTAGACGATATTCGGACCCACCCTCAACGCGCTGCCCGTTCACAAAAATGGTCGGGGTGCCGCGCACACCTTGCTGGCGCCCTTGATCGGTCTCCTGCTGCACTTTGGAACTGTACTTGCCCGCGGCTAGGCATTGACTAAACTGCGCGGTATCTAGGCTCAGGTCAGCCGCGAATCGCTGCAGGGTCTCTTTGCTAAAGGCGCCGATGTTCTCGCCCCCCTGCTTTTCAAAGAGCTTGGCATAGTAATCCCAGAACCGTCCCTGCTCATTGGCACACTCGGTTGCCTCCGCCGCCCAGACCGATTCAGTGCCGACGAAAGCCATGTGCCGAAAGGCAAACCTTACTTTGCCCGTTTTGACGTATTCTTCTTCGAGCTGGCGCGCCGCGCCAGTGGCAAATTGCCGACAGCCCGGTCACTGAAAGTCGCCGTACTCCATCACGGTGACGGGAGCGGCAGGTTCGCCCTTACTCTTGTCGAGATTCACCTTGGTCTGCGCCGAGGCGTTGTCGCCGCGATTCGGAAACCACAACACGACACCCAGAACCAGTGCCAACAGTCCAATCGCCAGCCCAATCACCCAGTAACGCTGGGGCAATCCCCGCGTTTGTTCGCCGCGCGGTTTTCTTCGTTTTGACATGTTTCTCCTATAGCAGCCAGAGAAGTAAGCCCAACCCCAGGGCGGCCATCACACCACCCGTTGTGCCGCGCACCTGCCGTGAGGACGATCGTTCCCACGCTTGAATCTTCGCGCCCAACACGGGATTCAACGAAAGACCCAGGACGACGACGAGGGGCAGGATGAACATGAGATTGTAGAGCGCGAGATACCCCAGACCTTCCCAGAAACCGGTTTGACTGCCTAGCAGGCCAAGAATCGCGACGTATGGCCCGCCCGAGCATGGAAAACTTTCCAGGCCCATCAGGGTACCGAGAATCAACGAAGCCGGCAGCGTGGCGCGATACATCCACTTTTTCAATCCTTCCTTGCCCACTTCGGGAATCTCCAGCCGAATCGGAAAGCGGGGGAAAATCGCGCCAACCAGATTCGTTGTCCCCAGCAACATCAGCAAAACGGCGCCGGCTTGTCCCAGCCAGTGCCCCTGGAACAAGGTCGAGGCGCGCAACAACCCTAGCCCGATGAGAAAGTACACGACGTACACCGCCGCGATGTACACGGCGCCCATGCGCGCAATCGAGCCCCGCGTCTTCCGAATCGTGAACAGGAAAGACACAAAGAACAGCAGGATCGCCATCGCGCACGGATTGATGCCGTCCACCAGTCCAGTGAGCAATACGGCGGGCAAGAGCATCGCGCGCGTCGAATCGGTCGCGGACGCCAGAGTGCCGCGCTGGCCATCGAACCAGGTCAAGTACTCGGCCGCGGGAGTGGCCGGCGGGTAACTCTTCACCGGACCCGCAAACGCCCACATCTTGTAGCTGCCGTCGCCGCCTTCGTCGGCGTACACCAGAATGCGCTCCGGCAATCGGCTCGCGGTCAACAATGCCTCGACGACCGCGCGCGGCGGCTCACCCTGCAGAATGATTCGACCGTCGTCAATGAATGTGACGAGATGGCTCTGCAATTCCAGAGGGACGCCCAGCCGCGCCGTTTTGCTGATGTTGCTGG
>JAMDCU010000138.1 GCA_023489485.1 Chloroflexota bacterium | reverse complement strand
TTCGTATCGCGGATGAGGATTCGGCCGTCCTCGACGAGACGCCGCGCATATCACGCGGCCACCAGCGACTGGATATCGCGGTGATTCACCTGCCCCACATGAGCAACTTTGACGATTTTGATCCGCTCCGCGCCGAAGCGGACGTGACCGTACGCTTTCTCAGCCGTGTCGACGATTTGGCGCAGCCTCCCGATCTCATTATCATTCCCGGGACAAAGACCACGGTGCCCGATCTCCGGTTCCTCCAGTCGCACGGGCTGGCCGGTCGCATCGTCGAGCTCGCCCGCTCGGGGATCCCTATTCTCGGCATTTGCGGCGGATACCAGATGCTCGGAAGCCTCATTCGCGACCCGCTTCATGCCGAGTCCAATGAGACCGAAATCGGCGGCCTGAGGCTGCTCCCCGTTGTTACGACATTCGAAGGTGATAAGCAGACCCTTCGTGCGCAGGGACACATCACGGCAGACCGGGGCTTGTTCGCCGGAGCGCAGGGAAGACAGGTTACTGGTTACGAGATCCATATGGGGCAGAGTCAGGTCCAAGGCGAAGGCTGTATCCGCGTGACGGCTCGCGGAGATGAGCGTGTGGATGATTCGGACGGTGCCGTCGACGCGAGCGGTTGCGTCGCAGGCACCTACTTTCATGGCCTTTTCGACAACGATGGATTCCGCGAGGTACTGCTGACCAACCTAGCCGCCCGGCGCCATCTCACGCGACAGCCGTCTCTACACTTTGATCGAGAGACGATGTATGACCACCTCGCCGGGATCGCCCGCCGAAATCTGAATTTGGATGCAATCTATGCGCTGGCAGGGCTGAGACGATGAATGATTTGCGGACCGCTTTGGGATTATTGACGGTTCTACCAATCCGCTGTGGAGAGGATATTTCAGCGCGCGCGTTTGCCTATTATCCTCTCGTCGGTATTTTCGTCGGGGTGATACTTGCTGGAACAGAACTCGTCCTGCGGCTCGCGCTGTCCAACCTGGTCGCCGCGGCGGTTGTGGTGGCCGTGTGGGCGGTGCTGACAGGCGCGCTGCACCTGGATGGATTTTCCGACGCTTGCGATGGTCTGTTTGCGGCGACCACCCGAGAGCGCCGCCTCGAGATTTTGCATGATGTGCACTTGGGTGCATTCGGAGCGGTGGGACTGGTACTCTTGCTTGTTACTCAATTCGCGGCCGTTGCGAGCATCCCTCACCTAGCTCCGCTTTTCCTGGCGCCCGTCTTGGGACGCTGGGCAATGGTATATGCCGCCGCGTATCCCCCCGCGCGTCAGGAAGGCATGGCCGTCCTCTTTCGGGCTGGCCTTTCGCCGCAGATTCTCCTCGTTGCGACCTCTCTAACCGCGCTGACATGCGCCGTCGTGGGTTGGTTCGGGCTTGTCGCTTTCATTGTCTCCTTTTTGGTTGCGACCGGCGTTGCTCGACTCTCAATGAATCGCTTGGGAGGATTGACCGGAGACATTTACGGGATGATCTGTGAGTGTGTTGAGGTCGCCGTGTTGATCGTGGGGAGCGCGATCCCGTGAAACGCCCCTTTCGGCTGGGTACGACCTCGTATATTTACCCGGAGGACCTACTGCCCAACGTGCGTCAACTGGCGCCGCTCGTCGACGACGTTGAGTTGGTCTTGTTCGAGGTGGATGACTATGGCACGAATCTGCCCGACACACAATCCGCAGCCGCACTGACCGCACTGGCGCGCGATTTTGATCTGACCTACACCGTCCATCTGCCGCTGGACCTCGACTGGCACGACCCGCGATCATTTGACAAGATCCACCGCGCCCTGGACGCGACCCACGCGCTCGAGCCCTTTGCACATATCTTGCATCTCGATGGGCGGGCCCTGAGAGGAGCCCCCGCTTCGGACGTCATCACCGAGTGGCAGGTCGAATCCAGTCGCGCGCTGGACCAAGTGCTCCGATGGGTCGAGGCGCCCCGGCTCTGCATTGAAAACCTGGAGGCCTGGCCGCCGGAATGGTTCGCCGAAATGGTTGTGGACAAGAAGCTGGGGCGCTGCGTCGACGTTGGGCACTTTTGGTTGCAGCGCTGCGACCCGTTACCACACCTCCAAGAGCATCTGGCGCGCACTCGGGTCGTGCACGTACACGGAGTGAACACACGCGACCATCAATCGCTCGCGCACCAGGCGCAGCGCGACATTGAGCCTGTTTTGGATTTCCTGGTCCGCAAGAACTTTGCCGGGGTAGTGACCCTCGAGGTGTTTAACTTGGATGATTTCCTCTCCTCGAAACAGGTGATAATGGAATGGGAAAACGGCTTGCTCTAGTTCTGGGAGGGGCGCGGAGCGGCAAGAGTGATTTCGCGCAAGCGCTCGCGCTCAAACGTGCTGGGGGCGATGTATTGTTCGTGGCCACGGCCGAGGCGCTCGACGACGAGATGCGCGCCCGAATCGCTCTTCACCGCGCAGCCCGTGATTTGCGCTGGCGGACTCTGGAGGCACCACGCCGAGTGGCACAGGCTCTCGCGACGGCTCCCCATGCAAAAGGGGTGCTCATTGACTGTCTGACCGTATGGACTTCGAATATCCTGCTGGCATCCGAACCCACGGCAGAACAGGAACTCGCGCGCGAGCTCAATGACCTGTTTGAGTGGTACCAGGCGTCCAACACAGAACTGATCATCGTCTCAAACGAAGTGGGGATGGGCCTGGTCCCCGAGTACGAACTCGGCCGCGCGTACCGGGACTTGCTCGGTACTGCCAATCAACAAATCGCCGCCAATGCGGATGAGGTATTTTGGCTCTGCGCGGGAATTCCGTTGGAACTCAAGGCCCGCGCCGTCCGGCTGGAGGAATTATAGCCTGTCGGCCGCCGGATGGGCCCCATGATCAACCGCCAGATGCAAGCCGAAACTGGCAGGCTTGCAGACTTGCAGCCTACGCCAGCCTCTTTTCGGCGATCAGCTTCCACCCCCAGCAACGCGCGTGGAGCTTGCTCGTCCGCCCTTCATTCATCCCTCAACGCTTCCACGCCTCTCCGGTCCGAATTCCCCCCAGCGTCCGCCCCGTGACGACGAGCCAAAATCCGGCAAGCAAGAGAAACAGGAGCAACCCTGCGCCTTCCAGCGCGCCGACTTTCAGGACGCGCGCGAGGGTCAGCGTCGCAACAGTATACGCGCCGAGTGGAAACGTGAACGCCCACCAGCCGATGCCGAACGGCAAGCCGCTCGTGCGCAGGTATTTACGCAGCAGCAAGATGGCAGCCGCAAGCCACCACACCCCAAAGCCCCAGAGCGCGAGCGCGGCGATGGACGACAGGGCGTTGACCGCCGGGCCGAGATCCCCCCAGAGACTCGCCCCACTCTGTGCCATTCGAATGAGTGCCAGCCCGCCGACACCAATGGGCCCCAAACCGATCCAGAGCGACGGCGCCTGCGGGGCGGCAGGCAGCGGATGAAAAACCAGCCGATCGTACAAGAGTGACGCGACCATGAGAAACAGGAAAAAGCCGATACCCCACGCCGCATAACTGACGACGAGCAAGAGCCGGGCCGTCTCCGGGTCGGCGCGCGGCAATAGGGGCAAGAGTCCCATCGGGATGATAATGTTGACGACCGGCGGGATGAACCAGGCGCCGTTCGCGTTCTCGACGTTCACACCGGGCGTGATGAAGAGAATATAGGCAAACACGACGCTAATCGCGAAGGCGAGCACAACGCCGACAGCGGCCAGTGACGCGACGAGGGCAAAGACGATGTCGGCAGGCAGCAGCGCGGGACCGACGCTCGCGGTCGTCACCGCGAGCACAATCAGCCCGCCGGGGAAGGTGCCGTACAATCCGCCGAGGATCGGATGCTGCAGATCTTTCCAAGCGGCGTCGGGATGATGTACCCAGCGCAGGACGTACGGAACTCCGAGTGCGACCAAGAGCAAGTAGGCGAGAATGGCAAAAATGATGCCGACCAGCCGCGCGAGCGGCTGCAAGGCAGCGATGCCGCCCGGATTCATGAATCCGGCCACGCCGAGGATCGCGGTGCCCATCACGGCGCCGAACCAACCGGGATGAAAAGCGCGCAGGGCGCTCATGGGAACGGGTACTTGCTGAGCTCCAGACGAGACCGAACCGACTACTTGGGCCATGATCTTCTCCTGAAAGAGAGTATATCTCAGGCGCCAAACTCGGCGCAGAGGGCCGTCTCAAACGCACGCGACGCCTTCGGCGGAAACGATACCTGCTTGATCGGTTCCACTTTGAACAAGGCATCCGCTGCGACCAGCACGCCGCCGGCGAAACAAGGCGGGCAGTCATTCTTGTCAATCTCGACCAGCGCGGTCCGTTGCCCGTCCGGCGCGTCCCCAGTACCTCGCGGGGCGGCAGCACACCGCACGCTTGTCGGGTGGCGACAGACGGCGCGACCGCTCGAAGCGCTTACACGATCAGATTGAACAGATACCCCGTGATGATGATAGCTACCGTGACCACCCCGACGAAGACGGCAATCAGTTGCGGTTTGAGCACGCGGCGCAGGATGATCGTTTCGGGCAGACTCAGTCCCACGACCGCCATCATAAACGCCAGCACCGTGCCCAGCGACGCCCCTTTTTCCATCAACGCCGACACAATGGGAATGACGCCCGCCGCATTTGAATACAGGGGCACTCCTACCAGCACCGCCGCGGGCACCGACCACCACGCCGATTTGCCCATCAGGTCGGCGAGCGCATCCGTCGGGACGTAGCCGTGAATTCCGGCCCCGACCGCAATCCCGATGACGACATAGAGCCATACTTTCCCGACGATGTCGCGCACCGCGGCCGAGGCCCGCTCGACACGCTCGTCCCACCCCATTTTCGCGGAATCATCCTGGGCGGCTGTAAACTGGATCTGCCAGACGAAATCCTCTACCCATCGCTCCAGCCCCAGGCGCCCGATGATCAGCCCTGCCAGGATCGCGATCACCAATCCCGAGCCTACGTACAGCGCGGCGACGCGCCATCCGAACATGCCGAAAAGGAGCACCAGCGCGACTTCGTTGATGACCGGCGCGGCAATGAGAAAGGAGAACGTCACACCCAGTGGAATGCCCGATTCGACAAACCCGATGAAAAGTGGGACGGCGCTGCACGAGCAGAACGGAGTGACGATGCCAAGCAGCGCCGCCAGGACATTGCCGACGCCGACCCGTTTGCCGCCGAGGAGCGCGCGTGTGCGCTCCGCGCTAAAAAAAGTTCGGACGATCGTGATCAGGAAAATCATCCCACCCAAGAGCAGGAGAATCTTGGGCACGTCGTAAAGGAAGAACGCGACGGCGTCGCCTAGGCGGGAACCGCGCGCCAAGCCCAGTATGCTGTATGTCAAGTATTCGGTGACGGGCTGCAAGACCGTATAGGCAACGTACCATGCGATCGACGCGACACCGAGTGTGAGATATGTACGATTGTTTTGGCGCGACACTGCTTGTTCCCGAGTTGCCATGGTCACTCCTAAATTCAGCTTTCTGAATGTATCCGACCCTGAAAAAAGCCCCGTTTTGGCGGTGGGGCACAGATTGGGGTCCCCCTTCACACATCCCTATGACAGGAGGTGCCAGGACTCGGCGTCTCCGATTCACTTCATTCGCACGGGCGACTTTCAGCGGCTCCTTTTTCCTTCTTCTCACAGTACTTGCGGTACTCACGCAGGAGCGCATCGCGGTACTCGTCCTCACAACTCCTGGGGATATAGTTCCGGGCGCCCACCATGAGCAGAAGCTCGTCCTCCACCGACCTGTCCGGCGGGCGTCCCAGGAGTCGCAGTTGCGCGAAAATCTGGTTCAACGCGATCAGGCCGATCGTTTCATCGCCAACGCCGATCTGCACGACCTCATCGCTCGACTTGCAACTGCAGACCGGCTGCGACGCTCCGAGTTTCATGTCTGTTTCTTTGAGCCTAGGCCAACGCGCTTGTGATCCACGTGGTCACTTCGGCTTCGCTCGGGATGCGTCCCGCGCACACGAGTTTCTCGTTCACGACGAGACCGGGCGTCGACAGAATAGGGTATTTCATAATATCTCTCACGTCCGTGACCTTGACGAAAGCGGCATCCACACTCAGCGTCTCTACTGCCTTTTTCGCGATTTGCTCCACTTGCTGGCAGTTGGGGCAGCCAGAGCCCAGGATTTTGATCGTTAGCACAGTTCCTCCTTGGTTGGAAATTGGTAGAGTCCAAATCGGGTCGCAGGTGAGTTTGAATTGGCGAAGATGGATGGCCATCGCCCCACACCGGGAGTTGGAATCAAAATCAGGTTCTAAATGGAATGCTTGTGTGCACCCTGGCTTTCGCATCGGGGGCAAGCGCAGTTGGCGAGAATCGGCGGATGCTCCTCCTCAGCCTTCCCCTCATACCCCGCGATCTTGCCTGCCTCGTCCATCAAGTCAAAGACGCGCCGGTCCTTAACCTGATAATACACCCGCAAGCCTTCCTTGCGATCCACGATCACTCCAGCTCGCCGCAGGAACATCAGCTGCTGCGACACATACGCCTGGCGCTGCCCCAAGGCGACCGTCAAGTGACAGACACACTCTTCCCCTGAACGCAGCAAATTGAGGATCTGCCAACGGGCGGGATGGCCGATCACCTTCATGAGCTGAACCTGCGCGTGATAACCGTTCCTTCGCAAGACCGCACCCCACTACATTCAAAATCTTAGATATATTATACACTTCGCTTTACAAAAAGTCAAACACCTGCAGGCAGTTTGCTTTGAGATCGCTGATCGTCCGCTAGGCAGCGCTGGCTTTTACCCCGGCTGTCCTGAACCACGCCTTCCTGATCCAGAGCGCGACATAGACGAGCCCGATCAGCACAGGCACTTCGATCAGTGGACCGATGACCGCGGCAAGCGCTTCCTGCGAGGCAATCGAAAAAGTGCCGACCGCCACCGCAATCGCCAACTCGAAATTATTGCTTGCCGCCGTGAAGGATTGTGTTGCCGCGAGCTCATAAGGGAACCGGCGCCAGAGGGAGATCCCAAACGAGGCAAAGAACATGATGACAAAGTACACGAGGAGCGGGATCGCCACGCGCAGCACGTCCAGCGGGGCCGCGAGAATCTTGTCTCCCTGCATCGAGAACATGACCACAATTGTAAACAAGAGCCCGATCATCGCCGTCGGCCCAAGACGCGGCATGAGGCGCGTTTCGTACCATTCTTTGCCGCGAGTGCGCAGGAAATAGAATCGCGTGATGATGCCGGCCGCGAGCGGAATGCCAAGGAAGATGAGGACGCTTTTCGCGATGTCTCCCATCCCGATGTTCACGGCCGTGCCCTGCACGCCAAACCAGCCGGGAATGACAACGAGGAAAAGATAGGCGAGCGGCGAGTACATCACGATCTGGAAGATACTGTTGAGGGCGACGAGGACGGCGCAATACTCACTGTCGCCGCCCGCGAGCATGTTCCAGATGAGGACCATCGCGATGCAGCGGGCCAACCCCACGATGATCAGCCCAGTGCGAAAATGCGGTAAATCGGGCAAAAAGACCCATGCCAGAACGAACATGACGATGGGCCCCACAAGCCAGTTTAGAATCAAAGAAACGCTGAATTGCTCCCACGCTTGGGCGACCTTACCCAGTTCCTCGTATTTGACCTTCGCCAGGACCGGGTACATCATCCACAGCAAGCCAATGGCAATTGGAAATGAGACCGTGCCAATCGAGAGGGCGTTGAACACATCCTTAATCCCCGGCGCGACCGCTCCGAGAATGACGCCGAGCGCCATCGCCGCAAAAATCCACAACGGCAAGAACCGATCGAGCAGAGAAAGGCGTTCGAAAACATTAGAGCTCGGCTGCGCTATTGCAGTTGAATGAGTCATGTGCTCCTCCATGTCTGAATCGGTTCGCTCATATCAGTTCAACTTCCATTGATGTATCAGCCCAAAAAAACTACGCGCGCAGGGCCCGCAACGCCTCGACCGAAGCGATCCGTGGACCGCACGTGGGCAGGCGAGGCACGATCCGCTCTGGGTCGAGAAACGCATAGAGTTCATCACGTAGTCGAGCCAGCAACCGGGTGTTGATCGAATAATACACCCACCGTGCGTCCACGGGGTCGCGCTCGGCGTCTACAAGGCCAGCCTCGCGGAGCACCTTGAGATGATGCGAGATCAAATTCATCGGCAGTCCAAGTTTATCGCCGAGCTCACAGTTGCACTGCACCCCCTGCATCAACAACTCCAAGATCATCAAGCGATTGGGGTCGCTCAGCACTTTAAGCGTATCGGCCAATCCACGGGTCTCTGCTTTCGGCATTTCAAACACTCCTAACTCAGCCGGAAACTAGTTCAACAACAATTGTAGTATATCACCCTCGCCCAACCTGTCAAACGGCGCAACCTCTCTACAGAATCTCGGCTGGCTGCCCTGCGCCGTGCATCAACCAGACATACGCATCTTCCAAGCTAGGCGGAACCGGCTGGGCATCCGGATACTCGCCGGTCACATTCCCAACGACCCGATACTCGGTTCCATCTGCAAGGTGCAGCATGGAAACCACGGTCAGCCCGTGGTCCGGCTTCTGACTGTTGCTCGTCTCGATCGTCCACACATGATTCTCAGCCGCGTGCATCAGTTGCACGGGGCTGCCGCGAAACAATACGTGTCCCCGAGCAAGGACTGCCAGGTCGCGACAGGTCTGTCCAATGTCCTCGACGATATGCGTTGACAGAATCACGACGCGCTCGGCGGCCAAGTCCACCAGTAGATTGCGAAAGCGAATGCGTTCCTCCGGGTCGAGTCCGCCGGTCGGTTCATCCACAATCAAGATGCGCGGGTCATTGACGAGCGCCTGCGCGATTCCCACGCGGCGCTTCATGCCGCCTGAAAACCCTTTGATCTTGCGGTCTGCCGCCTCCTTCAAACCAACCATTTCGATCACGCGGTTCACACGTTCGCGCCGATTCTCGGGATCACTCACTCCTTTGAGAATGGCCATATAATCGACGAATTGTCGCGCACTCAACTCCGGGTACAGCCCTAGCTCTTGAGGCAAATATCCGAGCATCGTCTTGATCGCGTGTTTGCCGGATTCCGTACTCACGTCGTTTCCCTCGACTGACACGTGGCCGCGACTAGGATTGACAATCCCTGCGAGGATACGCATCAGCGTTGTTTTGCCCGCCCCGTTCGGACCCAGCAGGCCGAACATGCCTGCGTCGATTCGCAAATCCACCTCATCCAGCGCGACCACGGCGCGCGCGCCCCGACCGTAAGTTTTCGACAACTGTGTAATTTCAATCATCCCTTTATCCTCTCACAGATAGCGTTCTTGTTTTTTCAACAGCGCCCAAGCCAGGACAAACAGCAGAGCGGCAAGCGCCGACAGAACGATCAGGTTTGCGCGCAGATTTGGGTGCTCCGGCGCAATCAGCGCCATGAAAACCATCACGTATTGCAGCCAGCGGTCGCCAAGAAACCAATCCCGAACGATGAATTCGACGATCCACACCAAACCGACGAGCATCGCGCCGCTGACACAATTGCCGAGGGCAAATGCCGCCGCGCTGCCGAGCGCGAGAAAAACCAAGCTGGGCACGCTCCAGGTCAGTTGAAAGCTCCACGGATCTGTCCATCGCGACAGATCTACACCCAGCGCCATCAGGAACAGTTGATAGCTCAATGCCGTGATGGCAATGATGACGAAGGTCAGCCCCAATCGCTCGATCAACGTCTCGTGCGCCGGGGACGGGGTGGCAAATTGTAGTTCCAACGCCGGGTCATCCAGCACGACATACGCCGCCATGATGCCGCCCAGCAGCGGCAAGACGCCGCCGATCAAACCGCGCGCAAGATTATAGACCTGGTCGCCCCCGCGCAAGATCACCGCCATCACCGCAAAGAGCGCCCAGAACGCCGCCGGCAGCCAAAGTTGATCGAGTCGATAAGTAAGGAGCAAGTAGCGCAGCGACCAAGATTTCACACCCGTGGTCCTTTTGAAGAGGTTCACGCGCGCCGCGCCTTCCAAGCCATGAACTGCTGGAGCGCGACGAACGCGGCGACGATGCAAGCGGCGAGCACGGCGAGATTCAGCACCGCTTCCGGAGCCGTGTACAGTGGCGTGGTTGATGGCGACAAGTGAATCTCGCCGCCGTATCCGCCAAAGAAACCGTGAAAAGCCCACATCCCGCTCGGTGTGAGTAAGGTACGGCTCAAATTGGGAATGACATGAGGATTGAGAAAGTTACCCCAGAACCAATAACCGGTGAAGAGCACCTGGTACACGCGCACCGGCATCACCAACGGACACGCGAGCGAAAAGATCGTGACGAACGCAAACGCAGGCAACGAAAGCACGAGCATTGCGACCATCAGCATCGGCAGAAGCTGGACAGGCGCGTGGTATCCGACCACCGAAATCATTCCCGCCGCGAGGATGAACGCGACGACGGGCGTCATCACGCCGGCAATTACGGCGAGATACTTGGCTGCCAGGTACGTGCAAGCCCCGATTGGCGCAGACGACTGCAGCTCGCGCACTCCAAGCCGATAATCGCGATACAATCGGTCCGCGGCGACAATCCCCCCGACGAGCGGCATAAAGAGGTTGGTCCGGAAGACCAACTGTCCTGCGATCTGCCACAAAGATGCCCCGCGCTGAATCAAAGGCTCGCCGGGCGCGAACAGGGTAATGCCATACAGCACATACAGCGCGCCAAATGCGAGCCACATGCCCCACCGCAGGACGGTCATGCGATATTCGTAGCGAGCCACTCCAAAGAATGGATACAACGCGTCCTCCTAGGAATTTGAATCCCCTATATCCATCTACGCCGCCCGCGTCAGGCGCTGTCCTTGTCGGCCCCCCAGCCACCCGGCGATGACGACGAGCCCCACGGCAAGCGCAACTAAAACAGGCGGACTGGACCAGAATTGCCGATACGCGTTTAGGAACGCGATGAAGAGCGACATACCGCCAAGCCGGAAATCAGTGGCGATTTCCTGCCCGGGCAGGAATTGTGCCAGCCACGCCACATAGGTGACCGCAATCGCATTGCCAGTGTTGACCCAAAGAGCGAGCACGAGTGCGGCAGCGCAGAGGAAGGTCATCGGTCCAAACCAGCCGACGATCAAGCTGGCGACCAGGTTCGCCGGCAAAAACAGCAGCATTCCGCCGCTGGCCGCGAGCGCCAAGACCAGGTTGTAACCGAAAACTATGGTCAACCGCGCGAGCAGAATCTTCCACGGGGAGGTCGCGGTTGCGAGCGTCAGTTCCAGCGCGGGATCGTTCTCCGGTCCATAGATTACGGCGACGCTCGCCGCCGCCACCATCGGCGCGAGCATTTGAAGGATGGTCACCTCCTTGACGATGGTTGCGATGATCACGCCAATCGCCATCACAGCGGCGCTGGAGGGCCACATCTCACCCCGCACGAGCGGAACCTGCGCGCGAACCAGCTCAAATGCACGCCATACGATATTTTTGCGGCGGCCGCGAATCTCGGCGAGCGCGCGCTCGACCGCGATCGACGGTGCGTCGAGGTTGCGATTCGCGTCGGCGACTTGGTACGCAACCTGACGCCACAACGCCACCTCCGACCGACAAGCAGAGCAGTGCGTCAGATGGTTTTCCAGGGCGCGACGCTGTGCGTCATCCAATGTCCCGGATACAAAGAGCGGCAGCGATTCGATATACTGTGAATGATCGCCCATTACTCCAAATCCTCCGCCTTCAAGCCCGATTGCTCCATGATGTGGCGCAGATGAGCTTTGGCATAGCTCAAACGACTTTTGACCGTGCCGACCGGGCAATCGCAAACTAGAGCCACTTCGGTCAAATCCAATCCCTGATAAAAGACCAATTCAAGCACCATACGGTGCTTGAGACTGAGTGATTCCAGCCCAACGCGCAAGAGCGCCGCCTGCTCGTGTTCTGCCATTACCTCATCGAGAGGCACCTGATCGTCTCCCAATTCTTCTGGTTCTTCGAGCAGGACCGGCGATCTGCTGCGAATCGCATTCAACGCCTTGTGGTGCACGATGCCGAGCAGCCAGGCGACAACCCGGCCTTGTCCGCGAAAGCGTGCCGCGCCCCGCCACGCCGCAACGAGACTTTCTTGCAGCACATCTTCGGCGACACTCGGATTGCGCGTCAAGCGCACCGCGTAGGCGAAGAGGCGCTGCCCGTACGCGGCGAACAGAGCGCGCAAAGCCGTCTCATCGCCCGCGGCGACGCGGCGCACCAGCTGCAAGTCTTTGTCCACGCTCGAGATGGAGCGATCCAATGACGGTTCCTCGTTTCGCCTCACCGAAACGGCGGCTGTGAGATTCAGTGGTATGGTCGATGCTTGCATCATTCTACTCTTAGAAGCCTTGCCGCTCAACTCACGAAGGGGGATGTTCATTCTCTATGTCACATCTCCGGCCAAAATGGTTCAAATTTCAGCAAACTAGTGGATTAGATCAGAAAACTCATCGTTGGAGGGACGAGCAGTTTAGGCTGGCTAGCAGGAATCGCCGCCTCTCGCGCCAATGCAACCGCCTGTCAAACAGAGCGGCGGCTTCTGTATGCGAGTGTGCCCAAACGATGGCAAGAGGGAAACAGGAAGAGAGTGATAAGGAGGTTGCCCGAACGGAAAGAGGTAGCCACTTGCTACCGCGCCCGTGGTAAGGCAGCAGAATGATGGGGAACTGCGCCATGATTGAGTACGCTCCCGCGTCCAGCAGCGGGCAGCGGCGAGGCGATGAGGATCGCGGGTAAGCAGCCTCTGCGAACACGGCACTAGCTCGCGTGAATCTCTCACAATTCCTCTGTCAGATTTACGGCCAGTGACGTTAGCGCGACGAGCGACTTGACGCGGCTGGCTGGGATGAATGCCCGTCGCTCCCGCTCTGGCAAAAAAAGAGGAGAAGCGGACAGAGACCATGTTTTCGGCGAGTGCACGACCTCGACTCGGCATGAGGCCGTCGACCGGCACACCCAGGGATCGCTATGTTGGTGCAAAAGAGGCTGGGGGCGGAGCGTTGGGATGCCTCTTGAACAGCTCCGCCGAACCCGGGCCGGCGCTATCGCTTGACGTATTGGTCGAAGAAGGCGATGGTGCGCTGCATCGCGAGGCTAAAGCTGTGGGTGAGGTTATG
>JAMDCU010000134.1:12958-13327 GCA_023489485.1 Chloroflexota bacterium | reverse complement strand
GACCATCGCCGTCTCTACCGCCCCGGTACCGGCGGGGAGGAACGATAGACCTCCCGCCAACCCGCTCACGGCAAGTACAAAGACGGCTGTCGGCAAGGTCAAATCCACCCCTACCACACGGGCGGCGAATAACACGACCAATCCATCCGCAAAACGGGCCAGAACGCTGAAGAGGAGCCCGCCCAAGATTTGCCGCGGCGTAAAGCTCACGGTCAGCCCTCTCCAGAGGTTTTGTAGATGGGGCAGGATCCCGCGTCCCCATCGCCACTTGAAGAGCAGCGAGCGGATCGACGCAATATACTTGAACCAATGATTCCGGGTCAGTGCAAACATGCACACCAACCCGATTCCGACCACCAGCGCGACAGA
>JAMDCU010000134.1:0-12942 GCA_023489485.1 Chloroflexota bacterium | reverse complement strand
GGGCAGTGGTCGCGAGGAGCAGGAATCCGCCACCTTCGGTCAGGCGATCGAGGAGCAGCAAGGGAGCGGTTTGGACCACCGGAGTCCCCGCACGCTCGCGAATCAAATGCAATTTGAATACCTCGCCGACGTGTCCGGGGGTGACGGATAGGGCAAATCCCACCATCTGCACCACGGCCGTGCCCGGCAAGGTAATCGATATGTTGCTGCGTGAGAGGAAATAGTGAAAGCGCAGAATCCGCAACGAATAGCTGGTGATCGCCGCAGCGACGATTGGAGTGAGGGCTGCCACCGAAACACGGGATGCGAGGTCGGGCGACGCGTTCCATGCCAGCCAGACCGAGATGGCAGAAACGATAGCCACCCAGGCCGCCGTTGCTATCAAGCCGCGATTCCAAAGACGCTCATTCATGAATAGGTAGGAGCGGAAGGGAGGAGGACCTTGCAAACCATACCATAATATCATCGCAACATTAGCGCAACCTGAGAGAATGCTGAGAACTGTTTGAGAGAGAATGCCCCAAATCATGGCGACTCGCTTGCCGCAGTTGCCGTCCTAGGTCAAGACTGCAAATCCCGCAGAAGTCGAGCGGGTCCGGTTTTGTCCGGGTGAGCGCGGCCGAAGCCTCCTGCAGGAGGCTTCGGCGGGCGAGGGCGAGTCCGCCGGTGAGGATTTGGCGAAAGCCGGTTAGGGTTGAGAGCATCGGCGGCGATAATCAGGAGGAAGGCGAGCAGGAGGATGATTGAGACATTAGCAAGAAATGACTTGCTCCTGCGCCCATAATTAGCGATCACATGAGAGGGGCGCATCCATGTGGACGCGCCCCTCTTTGCCCGAACGAACCGGAGCTATTCCTTTTGTAGGGCAATCGGGGACATCTTGGTGATGGCCGGGTCGCTGGAACTGATTTCGAGGCCGTTGTCGAAAAAGCGGATTTTGTACCCGTCGGCGACGATCATGACCGAGTAGGTCTGACCGCGGGCGAGTGGGGGAGCAGTCTGGTAGTTGCCACCCTGATCGCTGTTGGCCGCGGCGGCGAGAAGCGGGTCGAGCGAGCCACCCTGGATGCCGGCCACGATTTCGTCCTGTGTGGTTCCGGGCTTGAAGACCAGGAACAAGGCACCCGAGATGCCGCGCTGTGTGTCGGCATCGACGATTTGCCCCTTGAGAGTAACGCCCTTGCTTGAAGGAGGCGGAGGCGCAGGCGTCTGCTTGGGGGGCGGGGCCCCCGAGCCTATGCTAAAGGTTCCCGTCTGCGCGGGAGCACCGTCTACGTAGACTGTGACCTTGTAGTTGCCATCGGGGAGCGGGCCTTTGTCGTTGTATAGCTGCAGGGTGTAGCTGCCGTTCACATCTCCATCCCACTGATAACCAGAAGACTTGCCGGCGATCGTCTGTCCATCCACGGCCCAGGTGCGACCCCAATCCAGACTGTTGTCCATTCCGTCATAGTCGAATAGGGCCATGACCTTGCTGATGCCGGACTTGAACTTGGTCGCCGCGCCGACCAGTTGCCCGCTCTTGTAATCCGTGCCGAATTTCAGCGCGCCGATGACGGGATTGGACGACGGATTGTCCGGCGGGTTGTTCGGTGGATTGTTGGAGGGACCGGTGGGAGGAATCACGCCGGCGGTCGTCGAGCCCAAGTCGATCGCCTTCTGGATGTAAGGCACGGCGACATTGACCATGATAGCCCGATCGAGCTTGCTGCCTGTTTTCTCGTTGTAGAGACTCCACGCCGGAATCCCGATCTGCTTTCCGTTTCCATCAATCGCCAGGCCGCCGCTGTTCCCAGGGTTGATGCTCGCGGTCACCTTGAAGGAATCAAGGGTGCCATCCCCGTTCTCATCGTCAAAACCGGCGATCTTGCCGTCCGTCACGGTGACTGTGTTACCGCCCACGCCAGGGTAACCGATGACGCCGACATAATCGCCGATGTTCACTTGGTCGGAATCGGCGAGCGTAATCGGGACCACGGGCAATGGATCGGGCAGTTTCTGGTTCTGACTCACCATGCCGTAGATCTTGAGGACGGCAACGTCCAGGTCATAGTTGCCGGCCATGAATTTCGCCATGTAAGTCGGGACCGGCGCCTTTTTGGGGTCGAGCGTCGGACCTACGGCCAAGAGACCCTTCGGATTGTAAAGAGTCCCCGGCTTGCCCTGGTCCTTCTCATCGGAGACGAGGCCGACACAGTGAAAGTTGGTGAGGACATAGCCGGTGGGGTCGACAACTGTGCCAGTACAACTCGCGATGATTTTCATGTTCGCGTCGAGTGTCCAGACCTTCATCGTCGACGCGATGGCTTGATCCAGCTCGTCGGAAGTGGGATCAGCCGAGGCAATCGGCAAATGTCCCGTCATACCGGCGAGGAGAATAAAGGCAATCAGTGTGATCAAGGTCCGCGTGCGTGAGAATGGCCATCTCATCTTTTTCTCTCCTAGTCCGGATTATTGCGGGACATGCCAATTCGCGAGCAACTGGTCGCGCAAACCGGCGAGCGAACTGTAATCCTGGCTTTGGGCGGCAAAGGCCAGCACATACACACGGTCGCCGCCGACGACGAGTGTGTCCACGGCGTGCATGAGCGCCGGCATTGTGCCGGAAGAAGTGCTCTGGGGAGGACTGGCCAGGTAGGCATATTCGACCTGGGCGGCCTCGCGCCCCTGCGCCTGGGTTCGCTCGATGTTCAAGAGGCGAAAGCCCTCATGATGGCTCTGTAACATCATGCCCCAGTTGGCCGCAGCATCGTCGAGTGTGCCCTGGGCTGGAAAGACATCGCTCTTGGCCTCGCTCCATAGGCTCACACGCGCTCCGTAGATGCCGCCGCGGCTCAAGTCATAGGCCGCAAAATCTGCACCGGAATCTTTTGTCGTCGTCCAGCTCGAGGGATAGGAAAGAGTCATTCCGCCCGCCGTCGCCGTACGGGTCTGTCCCTGAATGTAAGAAGCAAAAAGCCAGCCGACGATCAGAGCGACGGCGACGACGGCCCACACGACCCATTCCGGCTCTTCCTGTTTGCCTTCGCCGACCAAGACCTTGTCAAGAACAGAGCCTTGCTGCGCCGCGGCCGCCCCCGCCCCGGCCGTTTCCAGCCGATGAATCGTCTCGATGAGCAACGTGAAAACGACGCCGGCGATGATAACGGCGAGGACCAGACCATACCACGGGTTGAAGCCAAAACCTGCGCCGAGCGTGGGGACCTCGTCCAACGCGAACTCGATGAGGCCGTTCAGGGCGGCTGCCATCGCAAGGCCGAGAGGCAGCCAGACGGGACCCATCTTGTCGAACTTGGCTCGCGCCAGAAAGTAACCGGAGATGCCGCCCAGACTGGCGAGGGAAAGCGCCTCGACGGTGACGCGCATGACGCCAATCCCCAAATCCACGCCGTTGTTCTGGACGATGTAAAGAATGTTCATCATCGTCGCATAGCCCAAGCCGGCGGCGGCTCCATAAATGATGCCGTCGACGCGCTGGTCAAATTCTGATGAGTAGAAAATGCTGTACCGAACCGTGGCGTAGAGAAGGAACTGCTGGATGAATCCGACGACAAGAATGGAGCCCAGGATGCCGGTCAAGGCATTCGTGGTCAGCCAGTCTTGAACGCGAAAGAGACTGCGCAACGCGGGCTGGCCGACGGCATAGGCGAGAAGGGCTCCAAGGACAAAGACGCCGATCACGAGCTGGCGCGGCTCGGGCTCGAAGCGGTCTTCATCGTAGAACAGCCACAGCCACAGTCCCGCCGGGACGACGGCAAGGACGATGCCGACGGCGATGAGGGGGGCGCCTGTGAGCTGCGGGTGAGTGAGGTTGGCGAGGACGTAGACGAGCGCCGCGAAGACAACGACTCCGGCAATCTGCACCCATGTCGACTCGCGCGCAACCTTAACATGACTAGTCATTTCGGTACTCTCCTCCTGGGGATGAACCACACCGGCGAACGGAGATGAAATGAGATCATATCATCGGGCGCCTCCATCGAAAGCAGTATGGGATGCAGATCTGCAGGCGCAGGGAAGGAAGGCTCGGGCGGCGGAGCAGCGCAAAAAAAGGCACTCACATTCACGCGCGGTCTGCGCGTCGAAGCAAGTGCCCAGTAGCCCGAAAGTCAGCGAAAGCCGAGGTCGTCCCATCGAAAGCTTCCTTCCCACTTCCATTGTGGAGCAAGCCAAAGAAGAGGACAAATTAAGGGACGAGCTACTTACAATGCACATTATATATGGATTGAGTTGCAAGTCAAATAAACCATAGGATTGATTTCCTCTTTTTGCGGCAGTGCTTTTCGTGTTATAATGAGCAACGCAAGACCCCGTGTGATGTGATTTCTTGCTCCCTTGTTCCACAGACGCAGGCTCGACGATCTTGTGCTAGGAGGAACAAATCATGACTACCGCGCCCGCGGCTCCCAAGCCCAATCGCACTCCTTGGATCGTCGCGGGGATTCTGGGATGTCTGGTCGTGTGTCTCTTGCTCGCCGTCGTCGGAGTGGGCGGCTATTTCATCTTCGTGCCGAGCGCGCCGACGCGCGCCATGATCTACAATACCTCCACCCCCGTGGCGTTTGGACTCGTCAGCCCGGTGGCCTCTGTCACGCCGGTGCCCACTTCCATCGCCGTGCCGCCGACTCTATCCTCAAGCAACCCGACGTCCGGTCCCGCTCAGCCCACCTCCAATCCGACCCAGCCAGCGTCCATGCGCCTGACCGCGGCCCCCACCCGGGGCGCTACGACCACCCCCGCGCCGGGGGAAATCATTGGGGTGCCTACGCTCGAGCAGCCGACTCAGCCGGGGCAAGTTCCGCCTACACTTGTGCCAGCCACGCCGCTGCCGGCCACGGGAGCGCCAGCGCGGGCGAGCGGCAAGATCGCCTTCAGTGTGTCGCAGGGAGATCGGCCAGAGGACCAGTCCATTTGGATAATGAATGCAGATGGTACAGGACTCAAGAAACTCCTCGACAGGGCGACCTCGCCCAGCTTCTCGCCCGACGGATCGCGCTTGGCTTATTGCGTTGTGGGCGACGGGGTTTTTGTTTCCAGCGCCGACGGAACAGGGCAAAAGACCAAAGTCCTCGGCGATGCTCAGACGTGGTCCGTAGAATGGTCCCACGACGGTCGCTTCATCGCGGTATCCTCCCAACCGGGTGGGAGGGGGAACATCGTCACCGACGCGGTGCCGGCGGATGGGTCGGCTCTTAAAGACCCCTCTCTGCGTCGGAATGTGGCGATAGGAGAGAGCGCGTCTTGGTCTCCCGACGACACGATGCTGGCTTTCCACACGTGTCGCGGTTCAACATGCGGGATCTTTGTCGGGGGATCAGGGGGCGGAGACGTCACCCCTGTAGTGGGTGATGATGGTGGTGACCCCGCATGGTCGCCCGATGGAGCCAAGATTGTCTATCAGAAGGACGCAGATGGACAAAAGCAGCTGTTTGTCATTGACGTCGACGGGACAGGGAAAAGGCAACTGACGTCCGGATCCGCACTCCACGTGGACGCAGGATGGTCAAAGGATGGCCTCTATATCTACTACCGCTCGCCGCAGGGTGGAAACTGGGGCATTTGGAGAATGAATGCGGATGGGAGCAACCCGACCAAGTTGGCCGACAATCTTCCCCCGCACGGTCTCGTCTGGCCCTATGAACGCATCGCCGTTAGCAGGTAGGGAACTCACGGGCTCGCCGTCAACGGCGGGCCCTTGTCGCTTCACAGTCTTATGAGGAGGGGAAAAACCATGCCTAGTACTCGACGATCCATTTTGGTCTTGGTCCGTTTTGCGCTGACTGCGCTGGCACTGGTTCCCCTATTTGGTATTGTGGGCTGCAGTGGTTCGGCGACTCCGACGCGGCCGGCGGCTACTCAAACCGCCACAACCGGTGCTCCCCTGCCAACAGTGCCACTTGGTCTCCCCACCGCCGAATTTACTGCGCTGCCCACGGGGGTTCCCTTGCCGACCTCCACACTTGCCGTCCTTGGACCAACGCCGGCGGTGACGACGACCGTACCCCCGGGACAGGTTACCGGGGCAGCGACGAGCAGGCCGGTGCCGGTCCGTTCTCCGACTTCACGCCCGGCCGTTTCGGGGGGGAGGATTGCCTACTCCCGGGTTGTCGGGGCCACGCCGAATGAGCATACAATCTGGGTCGCGAATGTCAACGGGACAAATGCCCACCAAGTGCTGATGAGCGCCATGTGGCCCGCTTTTTCTCCGGACGGAAGGCGTCTCGCGTTCTACCAGATGTCGATCGCCGTAACCAATCCAGGGCTGTACATTGCCAATTCCGACGGCGGAAATCCTGCTCCGGTTTTTCTGGGGTCCGGCGTGTGTTGCATCGACTGGTCGCGGGATGGAAAGTGGCTCGTCTACGTGAACTCGCCGAGGCCCAGTCAGCCCACCGGCCCCATATCGATGGTAAAGGTGGATGGCTATTACAAGACCTTTGTAGACCTGAAAGTGCAAGGGAATGATCCTTCGTTCTCGCCGGATGGCAGCCAGCTCGTCTTTTCGGGTTGCATGCCCAATACCCACTCGTGCGGCGTGCTGGTCACGCGGACGGATGGGAGTGGCTTTATTCGCCAGGTCACGAACGACAATGGTGGGAATGCGCGCTGGTCGCCGGTGGGAAACAGGATCGTTTATCAGGTGGCGGATGGCGCGGGGCACCATCAGGTGTCTGTCGTAAACGCGGATGGAACGGGGAAGAAACAACTGACGAACGGCAATAGCCACGACGGCCAGCCGACCTGGTCGCGTGACGGCGGTTCCATCTTCTGGCGGAGTGACCAGAACGGGACCGCGTGGGCCATCTATGTCATGAACGCCGATGGTTCGAACCCGCGTCGGATCATCTCGGACGCTTTTGTGGACCCGAACCTGTGGGGCTGGGAGTCGATGAGCGTCGGCCCCTAGCACAAGTTGAAGATCACCCGCACCCCGTGTATAATGACGCGGTGTCCATGCGACTGCTTGCGATCAAGATTGGCAACTCGAACGTCAACGTCGGGGTGTTCGAAGGCGCGGATCTCCTGGCGCATTGGCGAATTCATACCGAAATCGATCAGACGGCCGACGAATATGCGCTCGTGCTGAACGATTGGCTGAGTCAAGCGGGGCTCCGCGATGGCTGGCGCGGCGCGATCATTGTGTCCGTCGTTCCCCCTCTGACGGATACTTTTCAGGAACTGTGCCGCCGGTACATCGAGGTCGAGCCGCTGATCGCCGGGCCCAAACTGAAAACCGGCATGCCCATCCGCTATCAAGACCCACGGTCCCTGGGCGCCGACCGGCTGGTGGCGGCGGTCGCGGCCAAGGTGCGGTACGGTGCGCCGCTGATCGTGATCGACTTTGGGACGGCGACGACGTTCAATGTAGTGAATCGGGCCGGGGAGTTCGTCGGAGGAGCGATCGCGCCCGGCCTCGTTCTGGCCGCGGATGCCCTGTATGAATCGACGGCTCAGTTGCCACGGATTGACCTGACGGTCCCCCCGCGGGCGATCGCGACGAATACGATCGAGGGGATGCAGTCAGGCATCCTCTTTGGTTACCTCGGGCTCATCGAGGGCATGGTGCGGCGCCTACGTGAGGAAATGCATGAGCTGAATGCGCGCGTGGTGGCGACGGGCGGATTGGCGCGCCTGATTGCGCCCCACACGCGTATCCTGGATCATGTCGAGCCCGATTTGATTATGCACGGCCTGCGAATTCTATTTGAGATGAATGTGGGAGAAGCAAGCTAGTTTTCCCGTTGCGAGTGTGGGGTTGAGATGATTCGTGTTTTGAAGGACAAGCATATTGTGCTCGGCGTTACGGGAAGCATTGCCGCGTTCAAGGCGGCGGGGCTGGCGAGCCAGCTTACGCAAGCCGGAGCGAACGTGGACGTCGTCATGACGCGTGAGGCCGCGCAGTTCATCACCCCACTGACCCTGGAAAGCCTTACACACCGGCCGGTGGTTACCGATGTGATGGCGCTCCTGGCAAATTCGGAGATTGGACACGTCGCCCTCGGCCGGGGCGCAGATCTGTTACTCGTCGCACCGGCCACGGCGCACACAATCGCCAAACTCGCGCTCGGCCTGGCGGATGATGCGGTGAGCGCCACGGCTCTCGACACGCGCGCCCCGCTCGTGATTGCCCCGGCGATGGAAACGGGGATGTGGGAACACGCGGCGACGAGAGAGAACGTGCAAAAGCTGGCCGCGCGGGGGGCGGTCGTGGTCGAACCGGACGTCGGTCATCTCGCATCGGGCGCGAGCGGCCAAGGGCGCCTGGCGGAGTTGGACGACATTATCGACGTCGTGCGAGCAACCCTGGGGCGCGGCGGAGACTTGGCCGGCCGCAAGATCGTCGTTACGGCGGGAGGAACGCAGGAGCCGATGGATCCGGTCCGGGTGATCGCGAATCACTCTTCGGGCAAGATGGGTTTTGCCTTGGCCGAGTGTGCACGCGACCGGGGTGCACGGGTCACTCTCATTGCGGGTACGACGGCTCTGCGGACACCGCGCGGCATGGAGTTCATGACGGCGAAGCAGGCATGTGAGATGCAAGACGCGGTGCTCGGTTCGATCACGGACGCCGATGCCTTGATCATGGCCGCGGCCGTCGCCGACTTTCGGCCGGCGCGCGCGGAGGAGCAGAAGATCAAAAAAGGGGATACTGACACGCTGACCTTGCAGCTGGTCAAGAACCCGGACATACTGCGGCAAGTGAAGGCTTGGCGGGAGCAGACGCATCACGCGATGATTGTGGTGGGGTTTGCAGCCGAAACGCAGGACTTGGTGGCGAACGCACAGGCGAAACTGCAGGCCAAGCAGTTGGATTTGATCGTAGCCAATCCGGTTCCGCAGAGCTTTGGGAGCGACAAGGAGCAAGCCATTCTGATTGAACGCGGGGGACCGATGAGAGAGATGCCGCCGCTGACAAAGGAGGAGTTGGCGGAAGAGATTCTCGGCTTTATCGCCAAGAGACTGCAGACGCCGCTTTTGTAGCTTACATAAGACTCTGCTCTTTCGATTCTCCCTGCAGAAACCGCAACCGGGCACCGTGCACCGCGCTGGGTGCAATCATGAATCCATACGTCTCGTCTTCTACAGAGACGTTGCTCAGCCGCACAAGATTCCGCACCTGGTTAATGTCGTCTGCGCCGAAGGTTATCGCGTACAGACCTTCGCCCCGCTGGCTCAGCTGTTCAGAGAGGGCATTGCCGCGGCGCTCTGGGCGCGCGAGGACGATAGAGCCCCAGGGGGCCGTGACGCGATAGCCCTGGACATCGCGGGCCGCATTCTGGACCGGTTTGGGTTCGATATCAAAGAGTTCACGATAGGCTTGACGGGCAACTTCGGCATTGTTGACGGCGATCACCAGCTCCTTGGGACGAACGTGGCTGCCCAGTCCCTCGCGGGCCGATTCAATCCGCAAAGAATGGGAGGTCTCATCCTGGATCAGAAACGGAAGGATTGGCGCAAAAGGCTCCGGAGAGCGGGCCGTGCGCCAGGCCACTCGTTCGCCATCCGGCCGATTGCGTGAACCCGGCTGAGGCTCGTCCATCTTGAGCCCGCGGTGGCGGATCCGTTCCACGTCGGAGGCGATATCGTTCGACTGGACCGCAAAGCCGTCAAAGCCCTCGCGCACCTGGAGTTTCTTGACCGAGTCTGCCCAAAAGGTCTGGGCCGCCAAATTGGCGTCCTGAAAGTTGAGCAACTCGACGTACGTCCCGTCCACGAAAGGAACGAGTGCGTTGCGGCTGCCGAACGCGGAATGCACTCCTCCGAGTTCAACATTGAAGCCGAGACCGCGAAAGCTCTCCATGGCGGCCTCGAGGTCATTGACGAGAATGATATAGTGATCCAAGCCTGTGATCATTGGACTTGTTCCCCGGACCGCTGCGCCGGTCCAGCACCCGACAGGCTCTCCTTCACCAGTTTTCTTACCGATGTCCAGTATTCGGTCGGCAAATCCCCGTAAGGATTGGCCCCTATCGGTACCTCCATGTCGAGCGAAGGGTAGACGCCTGCTTCAATGTCTTTTTTTGTCAGTGGGTCCACGGCAGCGTTCGCGTTGACCCATTGCACACCACCATCTCCCTCAGCGGGATCCACGATGTATTTGGACACGGTGAACCGGGGCAGGCTCATTTTGCCCGCTTTACCCCGGCCGACATACTTGTGGAGGCTCGTCGCCGTCACTCCGATATTGTTGACGACCAGACCGACGGGATCGAAATCGTACTTGATCGCCCCGGTGAGGAGTTCTCCGGTGAGAAAGGCGGACCCGCGCAGCCAAAAGCCCTTATCCGCATAGTTGTCGTCCACTGACCTGAGCAGGGCATCAAAGATGAGTGCCTTGCGCACGTTATGCTCGAGCGATTTGTCGTAGGCGCCTTCGGCGATGGGAACGGTCTTGATGAACTGGATCGCTTGCCGACCCGTCAGCCTCTGCGGCCCCTTGTCGAAATGGCCTCGGTCATACTTGATCCCCTCCAAGTAGAAAGGTTGGACGTCGAACGCCATCGGCACGTCGACCTGAACGCCGCCAAAGACCCCGTCCACCAAATCCTGGATCACGCTGTCTTTGAATGTGACTTGAAAGTCCACCGAGAGACCGGTCGCGTCTTCGATCATCGTCCGCATGAGCTTGAACCCGCCGACATTATATGCCTGATCCATGCGAAATGCCAGCAGCTTTTGCCCCTGGTGCGTCAACGCACGTTCGATTTCCGGAGCGCGGATATCATGGGTGAGCGAGATAATGGCCGCCTGCCGGGTCCGCAGATCATAGGAAATGATGCTGTGCGAGCCGATGATCGCTCGTTCCGTCACCGGCGGCTCGTGGCTCTCGCCATAACCGAAGAGGAGGAAATTCACGCGGCCGTGGTTCAGTTCGGCATCCACGCGTTTGGCATATTCGGGGTCCGTGCGCGCCAGGTCGGCCCGGCGACGCCTAGCTTCTTCAGCCAGAGGAGCCATGAGGGCGTCAAACAGCGTTGTCTCCGTCCCCATATCTCGTAAGGAAGCCTGTTCAGACACTAGAGTCGGCGCCGGGGTGCGGGTGGGCTGTGGAGTGAAAGTAGGTACAGCTGTCGCCGTCGCCGAGGGGAAGGACAGCTGGGCAGCTACGGCCCATGGCGCAGGATCTGGCGGCGGTGCTGTCGTCTCGGTGAGAGTTGGAATTGGCGGAGGCGAGGTCGGGGTGGATGGATTGGATTGAGATTGGTACTCGATGCGGGTCTGGCAGCCGATGGCGAATCCGAGGAGGATGGCAAGCGCGAGGACCGGCCGGATGGCGACGAGCGACACCTTTGTCATTACACTGTTAGCTCCCCGAGCAAGAGTCGCGTGGGATTATATCGCTACTTGCCTATAACTCGTAATCCGAGTTCCTCCAGCTTGGATGGGCGCGGTGCTCCTTCGGAATCCCAATCGCGCAAGCGATAATAGTCGGCAAGCATCCGCTCGAGGTCGGGGAGAACCCCGGCCGCCTTGCCGGTGGGCCGCGGGCGGGTGAGGAAGCGCTGCGGCAGTGTGTCGTCGCGGCGGGAGATGCCATAGCGGCGATTGATCAGCCGCTTTAGGGTGAAGAGGCGTTCACCCGTCTTGACGACATCGTCGCGAGTCCAATGCCAGCCGAGACTCGCATTGACGAGATCGGCGACCATGTCCGGCCCGTACGTGGCTTTGATGAGGAATTTGCAGAGGCCGAGGGGGTTGTAGACCTGCATATAGTTCTGATAGTCTACGGCAAGCTTGGCGCCCAGGGATGAGTCATGTGGGTCGATTACCGTCGAATAGCCCAGATCTGGATGCTTGACCCCATTCCCGTTGTAGAACGAAAGCGATTCGAGGTGACAAGCACCGCGGTTCGCCGTGGCATAATTGATGCCCATGGAGACAAATGCACGCGGATCGTGGGCAGGCATCTCGAGCCCTTTGACCGTCAAGTTCAATTCTTGAGCCGCAGGTCCGAGCTTTTTGGCTGCTCGATTCACGCCATCGGCGAGCAAGTCCCCAAGCCCGCGACGAAATGCCATCGCTTCGACGAGCGCGATGGCGGTGTCGGTGTTCCCCCAGGTCAGGTCTAGCCCGATCGCCTGCTCGCGCGTGAGCAGCCCTTTCTCATGCGCTTCAAAAGCAAAGGCGATGCTGCCGCCGGTGGAGATGGTATCCATCCCATACCTGTTGCACAGGTCGTTCATCTTGACGACGGCGTTCAGATCCGTGATTTTCAAGTTTGCGCCGAGGAGGGCGAGTGTCTCATACTCGGGCCCCTCGCCACAAATGCCCGCGTACGGGCCCTCCTTGATCTCCACTTGCTTGCCGCAGCCGATGGGACAGGCGTGGCAGAAGGTGTGTCGGACCCAGATCGTCTCGCCGATGCGTTGGCCGCTGATATCCATCACGTTCGGTAAATTGCCGTCCCGCCAGTGGTTAATCGGAAGATCGCCATTCGCTTCCGTCGTCGGGACGCCCCCGGCGGTCCCGAATTTACTCATGGCGATCGAATTATCCTTGATGAAATCATTCTGGTCGCGCACGAGCGCGTTAAAGGCTTTCGGGTCGGGATAGGAGGGTTTCGCTTTGCCGCGCACGGCGATCGCCTTGACGTTTTTCGATCCGAGGAGAGCACCCATGCCGCCGCGGCCGGCCGTCCGCGTGTGGGTGTGACCTCCCTGCAGGATGCAGGCGATGCGGACGAGATTTTCGCCGGCGGGCCCGATGCAGGCAATCTGCGACTTGGGGTCTGTTTCGGCGCGCAGTCGATCAAAAGTCTCGAAATGATCGGCGCCCCAGACATGCGAGGCCGGACGAAACTCGATTGTGCCCCGCTCGCCGTCTATCCACAGATAAGTCGGCTCGCTCGCACGGCCGGTGAGAATCAGACCGTCATAGCCGGCAAACCGTAGTTCGGCGCCGAAATGGCCGCCCATATTGGCTTCGTTCCAGATGCCGGTC
>JAMDCU010000094.1:5862-48788 GCA_023489485.1 Chloroflexota bacterium | reverse complement strand
GATAACCAAACGGGAAGGAGACACGTTCCGCTTCTCCTCTGAAGCGAACCGCACTGGAATGAGGTTGGGGATAATGCCTTGCCGTTCGCTTCTCAGTATAGCATACGGTCTGTGGAAACCCAAACGGGGACGACTCGCGCCCGCGCCGCGAGAACGCGGTGGCGCTTCGTTGGCCGCCGTGGGCATCTAGACAGGTTCCAGCGCGCGCAATCGGCGGATTGTCCGCCGTCCACGTTCCACTTGGTCTGAGCCTTGGACGGTGGACTGAGTGGATGGGTGGACTGACGGATTGAGAGCCTCCATTGGAGAGAGGCTGCGACTGGCCGGGGCTGCGATCCAAGTCGTGACAAACGACACTGCGGTTTTCGCCGCAGAGATGACGGCGGACGGCTTCGCGGCGCAACAGTTGTTCAGCCGTAGGCGTTTCCACACTTTCTCCTTTACGGTAGGAAGTATGGTCAAAACGCACACGATGTCTTGATTATTGAGATCTAGGCCCTAGCCTCCCCATTTAGGACACGCCCGTCTAGCTAGAAGTGCCAACTGAGCCTTAGGGATAGCGTAAAACTACCCTAATGGGTGTTTTCTCAAGTAACAGTTCGAGGTATGATAGGTGCTATCGTGCAACAACCTTTGTAATATTACACGATTTGTTGAATTCGCGCGAGGATTGCCAGTGGCGACACATAACGGCCATCAAACACACGCCGAACCGCTTGCACCCCGGATAAAGGGGTCGGCAGATGATTACTTGGCGATTCTTAAATTGGTTGTCGACGGCATCGCAGCCATGTTCGGGAATGGTTGCGAGGTGGTCCTTCACGACATTCGCAACCCTGACCATTCTATCGTCGCGATTGCGAACGGCCATATTACAGGACGTAAGGTTGGGGGCCCAATCATCGGCGGCCCCGTGGGTGACAAAGGCCTCGGATCCATATTGGAGCGAGCTAATCAAACCGGCATCGTAGCCAACTACGCAACCCGAACACGCGATGGACGGACGCTGAAATCAACCTCCGTGGTCTTTCACAACACACGCGGTGCTCCGGTAATCGCCCTGTGCGTGAACTTCGATATAACGGAGTTGCGTCGGGCCAGCCAAATCCTCACAACCTTCACCTCCGTGGATTCGAATTCAGAACCACCGGCCGAGTCTCGCCAGCAACCCGAAAACGGAAAGACCGATGTGAATGCTGTGATAAAGTGCATTGTCGACGAGGCCCTCGTTGCGATGGGCAAGCCCCTTCACGCAGCGGACAAAGAGGAAAAGCTAAAGGCAATCAAAGCGATGCACGCTCAGGGCCTGTTCCTTGTGAAAGGCGGAGTGGATTACGCCGCGCGGGCTTTGGGTGTTTCGCGTTTTACCATATACAACTACCTCAAAGAACTGCAGTTCCGTGAGTCGCCCCGCGATAATCCGAGAGACTAATTACCGCGCGGAAAAAGAGCGGAGGTCTACGACATGCCTGACAAGCAACCACGATTGATTCTCTTTAACGGAGAGATCCTCGAGTACGACCAAGCGCGCGTGCACGTGAACATCCCTGCCCTTGGTTTCGCGGCCAATGTCATCGAATCGCTCAGAGGCTATTGGAACGCGACCAAGCAGGAACTCTACATATTCCGCCTCAAGGATCATCTGCATCGCCTCGTCCAAACGATGAACCTGTGCAAGATCCCAGGCCATGGGGATATCCATCGATATGCTGAGGATGTGCTTCGCATCGTTCGCGCGGGCGAATTCCGCGAGGACATCCAGATAGTTATTAAAGCCTTGATTGAGAAACCAGACGGGACACTCCTCGCGGTCAATCCGACGGAGCCCGCAACGGTCGTGATGTTCGCGCGCCCCATGGGTCGAATGGTCCAAGCGGAGGGCATGCATTGCCAAATCAGCTCATGGATTCGCCCTTCGGATCATTCCATGCCGCTCCGGGCCAAGGCAGCCGCGAACTATCACAACTCTCGACTCGCTGAGTATCAGGCTAGAATCGACGGATACGATACGGCGATTCTGCTCAATTCCCAGGGAAATGTCACCGAGGGGACGGCTTACAATATCTTCATGGTGCGCCACGGCGCGCTGATCACCCCACCCGTCACTGATGGAATCCTGGAGGGAGTGACCCGTGACACCCTTATTACCCTGGCATCCCGGAAAATGGGGTTGTCAGTTCAAGAGCGATCAATCGATCGGACAGAGCTCTATGTGGCAGACGAGCTATTCTTTTGTGGCAGCGCGGCGGAGGTCACTCCGATACTCTCAGTAGATCGTCAGCAGATCGGGAACGGGGAGACTGGCCCGTTGACCGGCCGAACGCGCGAAAGTTACTTTTCAATCGTCCGCGGCGAGGTCGCGGATGAACTCAAATGGCTTACGCCTGTGACTAACAGGTGAATTGCAGACATTGGCTAGACGGAGTCAGTCGATACCACGGCTCCAATTTCGTTAGGCGGCTTGCACCCGCGAGCAAACCCAAGAGTTGCAGCTCGGAAGGGCTAAAACCCTGGCTTGACCAGGTAAATTGCACGCACTCCAAAAGGAGGGAGAGAAATGAAAGTGCGAATGGCCTTGCTGATGGTGGTAGCCGGTCTACTGCTTGTGACCGCACTTAGCGCGTGTGCACCGACGGTGCCGACAGCAGCGACGGTGCCCCCGCCGACGAGTGCCTCGGTCCCAACCAGCGCACCAACGGCAGCGGTTGCCGGGGGCAAAAAGTTCACCATCGGAATCGCGCGCATCAGCTTCATCGCGCTCATTGCGAATATGCACGATGAGATGAAGAAGGAACTCGCGCGCGAGGGCTTTGTTGAGGGCAAGAACGTCACTTACGTCGAGGAGAATGCCCAGGGCGACATGAACAACGTTCCTTTGGTCGCTAAGCAAATCGTCCAGCGAAAGCCAGACGTCATCGTGGCCGGCGGCACGCCCATGATCTTGGCGATCCAAAAAGAGACGAGCACTATTCCCGTCGTCTTTGGAGCCATGACAGACCCGGTTGCGTCCGGAGTGGTCAAGTCCGTAGACCACCCAGGCACGAACTTTACCGGAACCTCCGATTGGCTTGCTCCGGCAATTATCTTGGATCAGATTACCCAGGTCTTGCCGAAGGCGCAGAAGATTGGGCTAATCGGGAACATCGCTGAGCAGAACACACAACTACAGATCAAGGCGATCACAGATGAAGCGCAGAAGCGCGGGATGCAGGTGGTTACCGCTCCGACCGCCTCGACCAATGACATTCTCCCGGCCGCCCAATCATTGAAGGGCCGCGTCGATGCAGTCATTCTTCCCTCCGATGCTACCCTCCTCAGTGCGATTCCGACGGTGGCCAAGGCGATCTCCGATGCTGGACTCCCGCTCTTTGTCACCCAAGGCAATGCCCCCAAGGATGGCGCTCTCCTGGGAATTGGAGTCGATTACGGGCAATTGGGAACATTGAATGGCAAGATTGTCGCCGAGATCTTGCGTGGCAAGTCGCCGGCAGATATTCCGGTGGTGTACGGAAATACCGAAGCAGGAGGAGGCATCTACATCAGTGTGAACACTACAGTGGCCAAGAACCTCAACATCACGTTGCCGGACTCCATCCTGAACAAAGCCGTGCAGAAATACCAGTGACACCCAACCATGGCCGCATGCGTTCGAAAACCGGTAGATTGGGCAGGGGCTAGGTAAAAGCGATGGAACCACAGGTCTTTGTGTACGCGGTGCTGGATGCCTTGGAGACCGGTCTGCCCTACATGCTGGCCTTCCTTGGCGTCTGGCTCGTCTTCCGCATCTACCAGGATTTTGACTTGACGGTCGGCGGCAGTTTCACGCTGGGTGCGTCCATCTGCGCGGTCTGGATTGTTCGGGGGGGTGACCCGTGGCTCGCACTGCCGCTGGCCGCAATCGGCGGAGCGCTCGCTGGGGTCCTGACTTACGTCGTCATGTACTACCTTAACCTGAGCCTCATTCTATCCAGCATCGTTGTCAACACCGCCCTATTTACCATCAATCTACGCCTTCTGGGTGTTCCAGACGTCAGCATTATTGGCAAACGGACAATCGTAGACAGCTTCAACTCCGCCCTAGGGATCACACAGTCCTCCCAGATCTCTACGATCCTTGTGATGGGATTGATTGCTGGGGTCGTGATTGGATTGCTCAGCCTGTTCCTGCTCACTGAGGCTGGCCTTGCCCTACGTGCCTGTGGGACGAACAAAATGATGGCGCGTGCGGCAGGCGTTTCGCCTCCGCTAATGCTGCTTCTCGTTATCATGATGGCGAATGGGCTCACCGGGCTCAGCGGGGCTCTTGTCGTACAGGAGCAAGGTTTTGTTGATGTCATGATGGGTGCCAGCATTCTGATCTTCGGAGTAACTGGAGTGCTCTTAGGGGAGGTGATTCTCTGGGGTACCGGACCCATCCGCGGTGTACTCACGGTGGTCCTGGGTACGCTGGCCTACCGCTTGCTGCTCGCTCTTGCCTTCCGGGTCGGCGTTGAGCCGCAGGATTTCAATGCGCTGACAGCGTCGGTTGTCGTCTTTTCACTATTGTTGAATCTCGGAGTGACGAGGGTTGTGCAAACGCGAGCAACAAGCAGCGCCAAAGCCATCAGTATCGCAGCGACGGACGCATCTGAGAGAAGAGAGGTGACCTGAGAGTGTCGGAATCCATAGAGATCAGAAATACTTCAGTCACCTTCCATCGTGGCGGGGCGACCGTGCGCGCCCTCACCGGGCTGAACCTTAAGCTCGCCCCGTCGGAGTATGTTACGGTGATCGGCCCCAACGGCGCAGGCAAATCAACCCTGGTTAACGTCCTCGCTGGCAGCGTACCAGTCAACGAGGGCGAGATCTTCTTAGGCGGCAAGGATGTGACTCGGCTGCCGGATTACAGGCGAGCGCAGTGGATCGCCCGGGTCTTCCAAGACCCAGCGGTAGGTACGTGTGAAGGTCTTTCCGTCATAGAGAACGCCGCCCTATTGTCTAGACGCGGACGTAACCGATCCCCCTTCAAGTTCGCTCTCACGCGCGATCATACAGAAAGCTTTCGGGCTCTACTGGCCGAGTACGGCCGTGACCTCCAGCATCGTCTGAAACAGGACGTCAGCCGTTTGTCGGGTGGTCAGAGACAGCTGCTCGCGGTGATCATGGCGGTGGCGGAACGTCCAGAGGTGCTGCTCCTTGATGAGCATACGTCGGCTTTGGACCCTGAAATGGCCGAACTCGTAATGCGGCGGACGGATGACCTCGTCCGCGAGCAACATGTGACCACGATTATGGTTACCCACAATATGCGGTGGGCGGCTCGCTTTGGGGATCGCCTCCTCATTATGAGCCGCGGACGCATCGCGGCGGACATCACCCGTGAGGAGAAAGTACGCCTAGCAGAAGATGGTCTGATCCAGCGCTTCCGCCAGGTGGCCGCGGGGGAACTCACCGACAGTCTGGTCGGTGGCTAGGGTTTGTTCCACATCTTGGATGCATTTAAAGAGGCCGATCCAATGAAGATTCTCGTCTTGAGTCATAGCGAGGTTGAGCAACTCTTGCCGATGAACGAGTGCGTCGAGGTCATGGCAGAGGCGCTCGCAGCACTCGCCAAGGGTGAAATGTTTCTGCCCCTTCGGATGATAGTCAATCCGCCAGCCGCCGCGGGCATGCTGGGGCTGATGCCGGCTTACCGGTCCGGCGAGGACGGGGCTGCCGCCTATGGAGTGAAAGCGGTCTGCGTCTTTCCAGGTAACTCAGCGATGGGCAAAGATATGCACCAGGGATGTGTGCTCCTCTTCAGCGGCGAGACAGGCGAACCACTCGCGGTCGTGAACGCGTCGGCTATCACCTCAATCCGGACCGGAGCTGTTTCTGCGGTGGCGACTCGCCTCTTGGCGCGGCCTGATGCCAGTGACCTCGCTATCGTCGGTGCCGGCACACAAGGACGTGCTCACCTGGCGGCCATGGCATGTGTCCGCCCGCTCAAACGCGTGCGCGTCGCAGATCATAACGTGGAGCGAGCAAAGGCATTCGCCAAAGAAATGGGGGCTCGATTTTCCTTTCCCGTTGAATATGTGGATAGCGTCCAATCTGCTGTTCGAGGCGCTGACTTGATTGTCACCGTGACGTCATCCTCCGAGCCCGTGCTGAAACGGGAGTGGGTCTCGGCCGGCACCCACATCAATGCGGTCGGTGCGAGTTTCCGGAACGCGCGTGAAATTGATACGGCCACAGTGGCCGCTTCACGTTTCTTTGGCGATCGGCGCGAGTCCACATTGAATGAGTCCGGAGACTACTTGTTCGCCGCCCAAGATGGAGCCATCGGCCCGGATCACATTCAAGGAGAAATCGGGGAGATCCTGATCGGTACAAAAGAGGGACGAACATCCCCAGACCAAATTACACTGTTCAAGGCGCTTGGCCTAGCTGTCGAGGATCTCGCAGCAGCGGCCCACGTGTACGCGAACGCGGCTCACAATGGGGCGGGCACCTGGGTAGAATTCTGAAATAGTAGACCCGGTCTATTCGGCTGCCAAAGCCTGGGGCTCGCTAATACCAGCGTGTTCGCCCAAGAGAGGCGGTGACAGACCATTCGAGTTTAGCTCGTTTTTGGTCGGACGGGCGCTCTGATAGTGTCCGGCAGATGCAAAACTATTCACGACATGAATGATTCTCATTCAGGCTAAGAAGTAGACGCGATCGTCGAATCAGGATGATCCTCGGGCTAGCCCCTGCTCAAAAATTGACCTCTTATCCAAAAACGCAAATCCGACATTTGACTGAAATCGCCTATGATTATATTGTCTTTATGTTTTTCCGAATCAAGGAGGATTCTCAAATGCGCCGAGGGCTCATTGTCGCGTACGGTCTCACAAGCTACATCCTCTTCGTCATCAGCGTGCTGTGGTTGATTCCGTTCGTTGGAAATGTCCTTGTCGCCAAGACCGTTGACATTGGTCCAGCGACCCCTGCGGCAGAAGCCGTCGTGATCGATCTGTTCCTGATCCTGATTTTTGGAGTCCAGCACAGCGGCATGGCGCGCTTCGCCTTCAAAAAACGCTGGACCAAAATCATCTCTCTGACCATCGAACGCAGCACCTACGTCTTCTTGTCCAGTCTCCTATTGTTCTTCCTCCTGTGGCAGTGGCGACCCCTGCCGCTCACCATTTGGCACGTTGAGCAAGCGGGCGTGAGTGTATTCCTTTCGAGCCTCTTCTGGGCGGCATGGCTCCTCGAGATCATCACGTGGATTCCCCCTCACCTCGATCTCTTTGGGCTCAAGCAGGCATTTTTGGCCGAGCGATATGTCGCGCCCCCTGGAAGATTGCGGTATTCAATCGGTATGTCCGTCAGCTTCCCATGACGGCCTACATCGTCGGCTTCTGGGCCACGCCCACCATGACGGCTGGTCAGCTCCTGCTGGCGATCGGGATGACGGTCTATATCCTGGGCGCAATTCATGGAAAAGAGCGCGACATGGCGCGCGCCCTCGGTGCGCCGTACTTGGAGTACAAGCGCACCACACCGATGCTCATCCCTCTGCCGAGGAAACCACCGCGGAGAGAGGCAGTGTTGAAATGACCGGAGCGACCACGATCGGCCTATCACCAGTTCAGACCAGAACGATGGAGCATCGGCAGCGATGGCATACCGTACGTATGATGTGATCCTGGCGGGCGGCGGCATAATGGGGTGTGCGACCGCCTACTATCTCGTTCGGACCGATCCTACCTTGCGCGTCGCGATCGTTGAAAAGGATCCCACCTATGCCAGGGCATCCACTCCTTTGTGCGACGGTAACATCCGTGTTCAATTCAACGTCAAAGAAAACATCTTGATGTCTCTTTACGGGCTCGAGGTCCTGGCCCGTTTCTCGGAGGAGATGGTCGTCGGCGGTGAAAAACCGGAGGTTGCCTTCCACCGCCAGGGGAACATCTTTCTCGTGAACGAAGAGGGACGTCAAACTGCGCAAGAAGGTCTGTCACTGCAAAAGGCATTGGGCTGTCAGGTCGAGTGGTTCTCGCCAGACCAATTCATGCGGCGATATCCTCTGCTCAATTTGACAAGTTGCGCTGGCGGCACCCTCGGATATCAAGATGGCACGATGGACCCTTTTGCCGTGCTGATGGGGTACAAGCGTAAAGCTGTGGAATTGGGTGCCAATTTTATTCACGCCGAGGTGGGTAAGTTGTCGCAAGACCGACGGCAAATCACCGGCGTCAAGTTGACCTCGGGCGATGTTCTGAACTCGAATTTTGTTGTGAACACGGCAGGGGCATGGGCGGCCAGCCTAGCCGACCCATTGGGCATTGCCCTCCCTGTTCGGCCAACCAAGCGCCAGGTCTTTGTTCTGGAGACCCGTGCCCGGATGGATGGCCTTCTGCCAGCGATCATCTTCCCTTCGGGCCTCTATCTGATTCACGAGCGTGCGGGCCGTTTCACCTGCGGCAAGTCCTTGCCGGATGACCTGGTGAGTTATGACGATTTTGAATGGGACCGGGAAAGGTTCAGTCAAATCCTGTGGCCGGAACTGGTAGAATATGTACCCGATTTCGATCGCCTCAAGGTGGCGCGGGGCTGGGCCGGGCTCTATGAAGTGAACATGCTTGACGGCAATGCCATCCTGGGTGAATGGCCGGAGTTGAAGGGGTTCTTCCTGGCCAATGGGTTCTCAGGACATGGGTTTCAGCAATGTCACGCGGTCGGGCGCTATCTCTCCGAGTTGATCTTGCACCGTCCCATATCTCTGGACCTCTCGATTTTTTCTCCTAACCGCATCCTGGAAAACAGGCCTGTCTATGAGGGCAAACACAAGTTGGTCTAGCAGATTTCGATTCTCTCACCCACCAAAAAGCAGCCGGGGATGACACACTGGCTGCTTTCGTGATCAAATATGCAACGGTCATATGATCCAGTAGATTTGACCGGATGGCTTTGCTTTCATTCCGCGCTGTTCCACGGCAGACCCATCAAAGAAATGTATTCCCTGCCTGAGCCGGCTCATGTCCACGAGCTGCGTGAGTTTTGCCACCACTACGGGATGTGAGAACTCGCTCTTGAGCAGCGTCTTTCCTCTCCCCCGCATCTGAGAGTTCATATCCGAGGGTTCATCGAGGTTCGGTGCGTAGGCGAGTGTCACCTGGCAGCTCACCGCCCCTGAGCGCACGCAGTCACCGCCGCGTGCCGCACGCCATAGGCCGCAATCCGGTTAATGTGCGTCAAGCGCTTGCCCGAGAGCGCTCCGCCGCAATGACGTCGAGGTGGAGTTGGATAGCGACAAATAGCAAACCGAGCAGCGCCGCCGATGCGCCCGCGGTCGTCATGTAAAAGTTACTCCAGTCCATAGTCACCTAGAAGGGCGTAGAGGCAGTGAACTGCAGTCGCCCCCGCTCACCCCGAGTTCCAGTCGGTCAGTGACGGGCTGCCTCGGGGATAGGTGGTCGAGTCCAGAAAGACAAGCAAGTCAAAGTCGGAGAAGCTCTCCGGAGTCAGCCAAGAGTACGTCGGGTTTAGAGTGCTGCCCGAGCGGACGGGCGCCGTTTCGATCTCAGGGGCCGGCAGGCCCTTGCCCCGGCGAGTGGGGATGAACATCGATTCCCCAGCCTCTCCCAACTTGGCCTCGAGCGTGCCTGCCTAGGGCGCGGCAATACCATTCAGCTCCGAGGTGCCGAGGGCCATACCAATGACGGCGTAGCGGTTCTCCATCGCCTCCCTCAGCTGCGAGCCCGCCAGCCACCATTCTTGCGGCGCACCACGGCCGGTGGCCAGGTCAGCCTGCTCAGACGCACCTACGACGTCTCGTCCACCTGGGTCCATCGTCTCGTGCGCGGGGAGGTCGATCTGGACGCCGGGGCCATTCGCTTCTTTGCGTTGCGGCGGCGAGCGCCGGATCAACAACCGTTATTGTGCGAGGTGCCGTACACCGTGCCGCGGCGACGCTTTCGGGAGTGACCGACGAACACTGGCACTCCGTCATGGTATCAAGTTTTTAATGACCGACGAATAATGGCACTCACCCAGTTTCATTGGATTGGTAAGGGAATCAGGTTCTGGCGCTAGAAAAGCCTCACGATGAGTTCAGCACCCAGGCCTTGCAGTTTCGCGCCAAGCAACGCTAGTCTTTTCGGAGACGCGGATCGAGCGCATCCCGCAGGCCATCGCCCAAAAAGTTAAAGGCCAGCACTGTCAAGGCGAGAGCGATGCTCGGGAAAATCGCGAGATGAGGATACACGCGCAGGAAGAGCCGCCCTTGGTCAATCATACCGCCCCAACTGGGAGTGGGCGGACGGATACCGATGCCCAGGAAACTCAAGCCGGACTCTGCCATAATCGTCCCCGCGATGCCGAGCGAAAACCCCACAATCAACGGGCTGAGCGCATTCGGCAGAATGTGCCGGAGCATAATGCGCCAGTTCGAGGCACCCACTACCCGCGCCGACGTCACAAATTCGCTTTCCTTGAGCGATAGGACCATCCCGCGGGTGACACGAGCCTCCCAGGGCCAACTGACGAGAACCAAGACCAGAATGATGCTCCACACTGACGGCGGCAGAATCGCCGCCATAAAGACTGCGAACAGAAACGGGGGGAAGGCATAGACGGTATCCACGATACGCATGATGATCATGTCTACGACGCCGCCATAATACCCGGCGATCAGCCCCAACAGCGTGCCGATTACGGTTTCGCAAGTCTGCACGGTCAACCCGACCATTAGCGAGACCTGCGCCCCGTTAATCAGGCGGCTTAGCATGTCCCGGCCCAACTCATCCGTCCCGAGGAGATGGGCCGCACTGGGCGCCTCGTCTATATGATCGAGGTCCTGGGTGAGGGGCGAAGGCTCGCCGAGATACGGCGCGAGCACAATGATGGCGACCAGTGCGATCAGGAAACCCAGTGAGAGGATCGCCGCACGGTTCTTTCGCAGGCGGTACCAGGCATCCCCCCACAGACCTGACCGCGTGCGTGTGGCCACAGTTCGATCCACGTCAAGGATCCCCGCCAGATCGGATGAGGATGAGCTTTGAGTCGCGGCAGAGGACATGGCAATTACCTACGCGTAGCGGATGCGAGGATCCAGGAACCCATACAACAGATCCACCACGAATGTCACGAAAAGAAACGCGAAAGAAAGTAGAACCGTAATGCCCAGGATAACGGGATAATCCCGCTCCACGACTGCTTGCACGCCGATGCGTCCCAAACCGGGGATGCTAAAGACGGTCTCGACGAGAAACGAACCTGCCATGATGCGTCCCACCATTATCCCCAGAACAGTGAGAGAAGGCAGCAATGCATTCTTCAAACCGTGTCGCAGAATGACCGCCATCTCCCCGAGCCCTTTCGCGCGGGCGGTCCGCATGTATTCTTGGTTAATCACTTCGAGCATCGAGGCGCGCAAGAGTCGCGCCAATAGCGCAGCCGGTTGCGCGGCGAGGGTAAGACAAGGCAGGATAAAGTGCGCGGGCGAATCGAGACCGGCGACCGGCAGCAGGCCTAATTGGAGCGAAAAGATCACCATGAGGAACGTTGCCAAAGCAAAGCTGGGCAGCGAGATGCCCGAAAGGGCAAACAACATGATCAGGTGATCGAGCCAGGAGTTTTGCTTGAGCGCTGAAAGGACACCCAACACCAGCGCGCCAAACACAGCGAGCGCCAGCGAGAGGCTCTCCCATTGGAGAGAGACCCAGATCCCCGGCGCGATGACTTCCAGCACCGGTTTGCCGGTGTAATAGTATGACGTCCCAAAATCACCGATGAGCGCGTTGCGCACGAAGTAGCCGTACTGCACCAGGATGGGTTGATCCAGACCGTATTGCTGTTGCAATTGATGCACCACTTGGCTGGAGACGGCCCGGTCACCGAGCATCAGCCGAATGGGGTCCCCCGGCGCCAGGCGCGAGGCTAGAAACGCAATCAGTGTAGCGGCAAATAGGCTGAAAACAGTGGCGATGAGCCGTTGGAATAGATACCGTGACATTTCCGATCCTGGTCGGGGACGCGTTGGCTAACGCGTCCCCGACGCGGCGATCTTACTTGACGATGTCGACGTTCTCGAACTTGTTGGGGCCCATCATGCTGGCGCTGAATCCTTTGACATAGGGCTTGACCAGGAATAGGTTCTTGGCAAAGCCAAAGGGAATCATCGGCGCTTCGTCGTGCGCCATCTTCTCGACGGTTTGCCAGTCGGCGATGCGCTTGGCCGAGTCCATTTCGGATAGCGCCTTGTCAACGAGTTTGTCATAATCGGGGTTGTTGTAGCTCGCAAAGTTGCTGTCGAGCTTGCTGTACAGCAACTGATAGAGCCAGTTGTCCGCCGACGGGTAATCCGCCGTCCACCCCCAACTCACGATATCCCATTTGTCCAAAGCCCACAGCCCATTCAATACGTCCCCGCTCTCGCCAATGCGCACGGTGACGTCAATGCCCAGGTTGGACTTGAGCATCGCGGTCAGTGCTTCGGCCAGCGACCCTTCGTCCGAGGTGGTGACGAATTCGATCTTGGGGAAACCTTTGCCGCCAGGGAACCCGGCTTGAGCCATCAAATCCTGGGCCTTGGCGGGATCGTAGGGGTAAGCTTTTTCGTCCGGGACGGCTTCGGAAATTCCGGTTGGGACATAGCCGGTCGCCAGGTATCGGTCGCCGAGCATCACCTTGTCAATCAATTGCTGACGGTTGATCGCATAGATGAATGCCTGGCGGACGCGCTTGTCCTTGAACGCCGGGACGCGCTTTTCGTTGAGCACAAAGAAAGTGAGTTGAGCGCGCGGAAAGGTCTTGAGTTCCTTGCTCAAGGTGGGATCATTGTTGACCTGCGCGAGTTGACCGCCGCTGACGCCGATGATGTCCAATTCTCCCTTTTGATACTGGGCGATGGCGGTCGTCGCGTCGGGAACGACAACATATTCGAGCCGGTCAATCTTCGGCTTGCCCAGGAAATAGTCAGGATTGGCTTCAAGCACGACTTTGACGTTCGTCTGCCAGTCCACGTACCGGAATGCCCCCGCGCCGATGGGCTTGTCTTTCCACTGGGGCTTGCCGTCAACGACGGCTTCCTTGGGAATGACCGCCGTGAACGGGCTGGCGAGGCGCATCAGCATCGCTGGTTCCGGTTGGGTCAAGACAATCTTGAAAGTCGTCGCGTCGGGCGCTTGGAACCCTTCAACGGTTTTTGCCGTGCCGGCGATATACTCTTTGGCGCCTTTGACATTGCTAAAATCCGTTGGACCAATTGCGGCTTTGACTCTGGGATCCAAATCGCGTGTGAAGGTATAGACAAAGTCGTCGGCAACGACCGTGCGCCCATTTTGGAACTTGACATCATTGCGCAAGTTGAAGGTGTACGTGAGACCATCACTCGAGACCTGCCAGCTTTTGGCGATGTAGGGCACGGGCTGGTTCTTGTCGTCAAAGCGCAGCAATTGCGCGTGCATGTCATTCGCGATATAGCCGGTAATCAATTCGCTGAACAGTCCTGGTTCCAGCGACTTGGGATCGCGGGTGATGCGCATCCGGATGACTTTGGGAGTCGCCGGCTGAGCCGCCGTTGTCGGCTGGGGTGCGCTGGTTGGGGCGACGGTCGCGCCCGCTGGCGGCGGTGGCGCAGGGGGTGGCGTCGGCGCCGCGCAGGCGCTGACGAGCATGATTGCCAATAGAACGAGTGCCAGGGAAATCAAGGAATTCCTGTTCACGTTTCCTCCAGTTTGAATGAGGTCGAACGAGCGCGAAATACCTTACGACCACTTGGCTGCTGAATCACCCCCCTTCAGATGCCCAACAAGCGCATGAGGTTTCCGCCGAGAATCTTGTCTTCGACGCGCGGGGGGAAGCCGGCTTGGCGAATAATGTCAATTTCGACAGCTAGCGGATCGGCGTCCAAGTGAGAGTTGAATGGGCTGTCCGAGCCAAAGAGGATCCGATTCTCACCGACCAATTCCACCGCGCGCTGGATGATCAAAGAATCGCGCACCGTGGACGTCTCAAAGAAGACGTTGGCTTGATCGCGCAGGCCCTGAAGATTCGCCTCGACGTGTTCGCTCGTATTTGGAGTATGGCGCCCCATGTGCGCCACGATCACGCGCAGGTCAGGCGCAGAATTCAGGATTTCCCGAATCTGCTGCGTCACCTGTTCGGGAGCTAGAGAGCGGGCATGGATAATCAACGGCGTTTGGGCTGCTGCCATGCGCCGATACGCGCGCGGCAGGTTGAACCGCTCGGGCGTTTGGAGAATCGCGTGTTGTTTGAACCCCTTGGCGCCTTGCTCCAGCCACTGGTCCACATCATCGCCGATGAGCGCGAAGGGAATGATACGATCTGGGTAGGCGTGGCACGCGTCCAGCACATACGTGTTAACGAGAACCGGATCCACCTCTTCCAGCGGATAAGGAAACGCGACTGCGCGGCTCACGCCATTGGTATCCATCCGGCGAAGGAGATTCTCGACGCGATGTTCCAGGGGATCGCGAAAAGCCGGTCGCTTGCGTTTTTCTGTCGGAATTGGCTTGACGACGAAGGTTTCGAGACCCAGGTGCGTATGGGCGTCAATAATCCGTGTCACGTGTTAGTATCCCGCCAATTCTCGAATGGTCTCTTCGATCACGTTGGCGGCGCGTTCGGCTTGCTCCAGCGTAATGACGAGCGGAGGACGCAAGCTCAGGATGTGGTCGCTTCCCGATAGCGAGACTCCTTTGAGATAACAGGCTTCGCTCACGCGCGCCGAGAAGCCACGCACCGGTTCTTTCGTTCGGCGGTCCCGCACAAACTCCATCGCCAGGCACAGCCCGCGGCCGCGCACATCGCCGATGATCGGGAATTGGTTCTGCCATTGGCGCATTCGATCGAGCAAATAATCGCCGACCTGGATCGCGTGCTCGTTCAGTTTTTCTTGCTGGATGATGTCAATGACCGTCAGCGCCGATGTGCATGCAAACGGGTTCCCCCCGTTGCCACCCCCCAATTCGCCGGGGAACAGCGCGGCGATGAGCCGGCTCTCGGATACGAGCGCCGCGATCGAGATTCCACTGCCCAACCCTTTGCCCAAGCAGAGCATATTGGGGTTCAATTTTTCCCATTCGAGGGCGAACCATTTGCCAGTGCGCCCGAAGGAAGACTGCACTTCGTCCAGAATGAAAATAACGTTTCGCTCCATCGCCCATTCTTGCAGGCGGGGCAAGTATCCAGGGGGCGGAAAAATGATGCCGCCAACTCCTTCATACGGCTCGATAATGAGCGCCGCCAGGTCGTCCGTGCTCTCCGCATCCAACAGGCGATCCAGGAACGTGATACAGTAATAGTCGCACGAGTCCGGCTGCTTGTCGAAGGGACAACGATAGCAGTAGGGATAAGGCGCGTGAATTACGCCGGGCATCACGGGACCGAAGCGACGCTTGCGGCCTACCAGACCGTTCATGCTCATCGCGCCGTAGGTGCGCCCGTAGACTCCACCCCAGAACGCGAGGATCTCGTGCTTGCCGCTGAAACGGCGCGCAATACGCGTCGCCCACTCGACGATTTCACTCCCGCTGGTCGCGAGGAAAACCTTGTCTAGGTTTTGGGGCGTGAGATCAACGAGTTGCTGGATGAGCTTGGCGCGACTCGGATTCGTTTCACTCCCCCTCCCGACAATCATTTGCGCGGCGGCTTGCTGTAATGCGGACACGTGTCGGGGATGGCAGTGACCCACGCTAGCGATGATGTCGCTCATGTCAATGGATTCATGTCCGTTGACATCCGTCAAGATCGCGCCGCTCCCGCGTTCGATCACGATGCGCGGCAGGGAAGGATTAAAGTCAGCATCGTAGCTTTCCGCCAGCGCCAGGAACTCGGCTGCGTTATCCAGGGTCATTGCGCCTCGTTCTCCAAGGGCATCTGAGCGAAATCGTTCAAGAAGCGAATAATGTCCTCGGCCATCGCAGCGAGCATTCGTTCGCCCTTTTCACGCGTGGCAAGCGTGGAATCGCCGTTGACCCCGTGTGGAGTCGTCATTTTCCCGGCGAGGTAGACTTTCTGGACGCCCCCGGCGCCGTGCGTACCCGGAACGGAGAAAGAAGCTTCCTTGACAGCGCGATCGAGCTTGACCAGGTCGGGACGGATGGCAAGCATATTCGAAGTCTCCATTTCATCCGCATGCCCGCCGAACTCCTGCTCGGAAATCTCTTTTTCCACCTCGCTCCCCAGTCCGAGGATATTGGTCACCGCGACCTCGACGCGCAATTCATTGTGCAATTGTATCGCCAGGGTCCGCATGGGCGGAAACGTCGAGACACCCCCATCGAGGATCAGGAATTTCCGCGTCCCGTGCCGCGTCAGCGAGCGGACAATGTCGCCGACGACGCCCATGAAATGGTCGGGCTCGATGGAAACGCTGCCGGGCCAATCCAGAAAGGCAGGGAAATAGCCGTAAGCCAAAGCGGGCATCAAGATCACGGGACAAGCCTCGACCACACGGCGCGCAAGCTCTTCGACTACCATCAAATCGGTGCCGCACGGCAAATGAGGGCCATGCTCCTTCGTGCCAGCGCCAACTGGGATGATGGCAACCGGGCACCGTTGGGTGGCTTCCGCCGCCTCCTCCCAGGTCAGTTCAGACAAGCGGACTCCTTGCATTCACCACCTCCCAAGCGCTTCCCTGCGCAAGCCAGATAGGCGTAAATGGCTAATTTTCGACAATCGGTTGCTCCAGACTATTGAGCGGTCGCAGGACATTCATCGTTGGGTCACGTTGAAGGTCTACCGCGAGTTCGTACGAGTCACCGCGATAAAAGAAGACAATATACTCGACCGGGATCTCTTCGGTGGAGTAGGTCACGCGCTCGACCATCAACACCGGCGCGCCCGGCCCGCAGTCGAGCGACCGGGCGGTATCGGGACTAGCCGCAACGGCTCGAACGACTTGATGGGCGCGTTTGATCTCGACGTGCGCCTTGGTCGCCAAAAGCGCATAAATCGGTGTGGTGGTAACTTCCTGGCGGTCGAAGAGGTTTCCGAGTTGATCGGGCAGATAAATCAGTGCATAGGCAATAGATTTGCCTTTCCAGAAATGGCGCCGCGTGATTCGTAGCACCTTCTGCCCGTCTTCCACTCGCAGCGCGCGTGCTACAGAAGCGTCAGGCAACAACCTATCAAACGCGCTCACCTGCATTACCTGATCCGATCCTTGGGCTGCCATCCATTCGGCAAACCCTTGGAGCGACCGCAACTCCTGCTGGATCTTGGGCGGCGAAACATAGGTTCCTTTGCCTTGTTTCCGGACGATGAGGCCTTCGGAGGCCATGAGGTCAAGCGCCTTCCGTGCTGTAATACGGCTGACCTTGAAGGTTTTGATCAAAGCGCTTTCGGGCGGAAGGGACGCACCTGGTTTAAGCTGACCGGTCTCGATCTGGCGGCGCAAAGTTCCAGCAATTTGTGCATAGAGAGGGATTGCACTGTCGCGCGCAATCTTCACGGGGGCACCCCCTAACGGTTCAACGGCATGGGATGTCATGAGATGTCCTAGAACGTCTCTAGAGTATCGCAATGTCGATAATTTGTCAAAGATGGCGTCGTACCATGCTGTGGTGGCTGAAAACCTGGTCCATCTCTATTCAGACGTCCCTCATTCACTCCAGCAACGAGTCGGTAATCATGGGGCAACCCTGTGGTGGCTGAAAACCCCGTCCGTGCGGAATTTGACTCCAACGGGACGTTAGATACACTTTCTTGAAGTTTTTGACAGCTTCCCGGGAGTCGATCCGCGTGCTCATTCTCTTCCATTGGCTGACCCAACTTGTCGTTCGTCTCGTCACCTTCCTTGAACATACGCTCCTGCATATCACTCAACCTTCCCGCCATTCAATTGTGTTCAGTCCTGCCGCCGACTTGACACGCAGTAAAGGCGAGCTGGTCGCTGAAAACGCTCTGCTTCGCCAACAACTGATTATCCTTCACCGCCAAGTCAAAAAGCCTGCCGTTTCGCAAGCTGATCGTCTCTGGCTCGTCCTCCTTGCCAGCCGCGTCAAAAATTGGAAAGAGGCGCTCCTCATCTTCAAACCCGACACACTCCTCCGTTGGCATCGCCAGGGTTTTCGGTTATTTTGGAAATTCAAATCACGCCATCGCAGGGGTCGTCCCAAACTAGCCACGGAAACCGTCGCGCTGATAAAGCAAATGGCACGGGAGAATCGGTTGTGGGGAGCCGAACGCATTCGTGGGGAATTGCTCAAACTGGGGGTGACCGTCGCCAAGCACACCATCCAAACTTACATTACCCGTGTCCGTCCTGCCCAACCTACTTCACAAACCTGGGCGACCTTTTTGAAGAACCACGCCAAAGACATCTGGGCGTGCGACTTGTTGCCGGTCATCGACCTCGGGTTTCGTCCGCTGGATCTCTTTTTCATCGTTGACTTAGCTTCGCGGCGGATTGTTCCTTTTGGTGTCACGCGGTCACCGACGGATGACTGGGTCGCTCAACAACTGCGCGAAGCAACGCCGTTTGGTCAAGCCCCAGGGTTTCTAATTCGAGATCGCGATAGCAAATATGGGGACGCCTTCACGCGGGTCGCGGCGGGCACATCTATCAGAATCTTGAAGACGCCTTATCGTGCGCCCAAGGCGAATGCGATTTGTGAGAGGTTCTGGGGAAGTGTACGGAGAGAATGTCTCGACCACATCCTGGTTTTGGGGGAGCAACATTTGTATCGGGTGATCCGGGAATACGTGGCATACTTCAATCGCGCGCGACCGCACCAGGGCATCGAGCGGCAGATACCCGAGGGAAGTACGTCAACTCCAGAGACGCAGGGGAAAGCCAAGATCATCGCGTTCCCAGTGCTGAATGGCTTGCACCATGATTACCAACTCGCGGCGTGAGTGAATGAGGGACGTTTGAATCGAGGCGGACGAAGTTTTCAGCCACAACAGGTAAAGACAAACTACAGGCTCGCTGTTGGCTTCAGTATATCATGGAAGCCCATTGGTGACAAGTTAGGGAGCCGCCTCATTAAAAATGTTACCGAACGCAAAACGTGGCGTAATGGGAGGATGTTACTGAGAGCGAAACGTGGCGTCACGAGAAAATGTTACCAGCCCCACGCGGAGCTGTGCGATAATGACTCCTCAAAACAGGAGTCCTCTCGTGAGTCACACCAAGCCCAGCCCCAAGTACCTGGCGCAACTACGCAAACGTTATGCCCAAGCTTCCAAGAGAGAGCGCGCGCTCATGCTGGACGAGTTTGTGGCCACCGCTGGCTATCATCGCAAACATGCCAGCGCCTTGCTCGCCGGGAAACGCCAGTGGCGCGATCCCAAGCAGCCGCTCCATCGCCACCGCCGCGCCCTCTATACGGAGTCCGATCAACAGGCCGTGTTCTGGCTCGTGGCCCTCTTTGATGACATCGGCTCGAAACGTCTCCGCGTGGCCATGGACACCGAACTGCCGAACCTGCGCCGCCAGGGTCATCTGAAAGTCAGTCGCCTCACCTATCAACATCTCTTACAGGTCAGTCCTTCCACCATGGATCGCTGGCGCCGGGCCGCCCGCCGTCCCGGCCGCCGGCTGCGCGGGGGCACCAAACCGGGCACCTTGCTCAAACAGCAAATTGCGGTGCGGACCTTCGCCGATTGGGATGACCAACGCCCCGGTTTTGGCGAAATCGACCTGGTGCAGCACGAGGGGGGCTCCAATCAAGGGGATTTTGCCTGCACCCTGACCCTCACCGATGTGGCGACGAGCTGGACCGAACTCGGGGCCACGCCCAATAAAGCGCAAGTCCATGTCTTTGCCACCTTGAAACAGGAACGGGTGTGCCTGCCCTTTCCGCTGTTGGGCTTGGATTCGGATAATGGCAGCGAGTTCATTAACGACGAACTCTATCGCTATTGTGTGGACGAACACCTCACCTTCACCCGGGGCCGGGTGGGGCACAAGAACGATCAGCCCTTCGTCGAAGAAAAGAATTGGTCCGCGGTGCGACGGTTGGTGGGGTACGGGCGTTACGACACGCCCAAGCAAGTGGCCCAACTCAATGCGCTCTACCGCGTCTATCGCTTGTATTTCAATCACTTCCTACCGCTGACGAAACTGCTCCGGACGGAACATCACGGCAGTCGCGTGAAGAAAATCTACGATGCGCCCAAGACGCCCTATCAGCGGGTGGTGGACTCCCCCGACGTGAGTTCACCAGTCAAAGCCAAGCTGCGCCGCGGGCATGCCCAACTCGATGTCGTCAAGCTGAAGCAGGAAATCGATCATCGGCTAGCGGAGCTCAAGCCGACCCGGCAGGGGTAACATTCCGGTGTGACGTCACGAATTCCGTTTCGGTAACATTCTCTCGTGACGTCACGATCTCGTTTCGGTAACATTTTCTCATGAAGTTGCGCGTTCCATGCTCCCGATAGGTTTCCAAGATACGTTGGCGGTTTGCCGAACTCCAAAGCACGAAAGCATCCAACTGGGCAACATCGACGACCCTCGGCATATAGTCGGCCAGAAAGCGAGACCAACCTTTGTGGAGAATAGTATCATACTCGGCTTCCAACATGACTTGCGCTTCACGAACTTGCCACAAACTATCAGCAGGCAATTCGCGTCCCGGGATCTCCACCCGCGAAAGCCACAAGGGAACGAGGCTGATTCCACCTGAGGAGCCCGCCTGGTTGGCCCCGTCAAACCCGGCTAGCTTGTCCATCGCCGTGAGCTTGACCCGGAAAGCCGCCTCTCTGTCCGAACAGAACTGCGCCATCGACATGCCCATATAGCGCGGCACGAAGGCTGATCCCATATAGATGATCGGAACCCGATCCACAGCCTCGACGTGCATAGCCTTTTGAATGCGCGTGAATCTCTCTTGATACACGGCTTGATGGCTCATGTGGTGGCTTCCTGCATCCATCGGTTGCAGCAACTCACGGCGGCCTGCGCATCCGCGCCGAAGGCATCAGCTCCCACGTGCTGCCGCACTTGCTCGGCGATAGGGCCACCGCCGATCATCACCTTGACCTTGGACCGTAGCCCCGCGTTTTTCAGCTCGTCAACGGTTGCCCTCATGGCATCGAAGGATACAGTTAGCAGGCACGACAGACCAACCACCGCCGTCCCGCTCACTCGGACAGCTTCCACAAATCGGTCCACCGGCACATCAACCCCGAGGTCAATGACTTCATAGCCAGTTGCGTTGAGCAAGTTCACCACAATATCCTTGCCGATATCGTGAATATCACCTTTGACCGTGCCAATCACGACCTTACCCCGGCCGCGGTCCCCATCGGTCTTGATATGAGGATTGAGCAGGCGAGATGCTTCCTTCAGCAACTCGCCCGCCATGATCAACTCAGATACAAAGTATTCGCCCGCTTCACAGCGTCGGCCCACCGCCGCCATCCCCTCCCGGCAGCTAGCGAGAATGGCCAGTGGATCTACTCCATGATCCAATTGCTCCTTGACCAGATTCAGGGCCATTCCTTCTTCCAGGTCTGCAATCGCACTAGACAGAGAACCACTCAGGGCTCCACTCCCTGGGCCTCTCGCGAGGACTTGCAGAATTTGGATTTCCGGGACTATTTGTAGCGGTAGAATCCTCGGCCGGTCTTGCGACCCAAGTTCCCGGAGGCGATCAAACGTCGCAGACATTGGGGCGAGCGAAAGCGATCGCCAAAGACCTCGGTCAATCCCTCATTCGCGCTGTTCGCGACGTCGGCACCGGCATAGTCGGTCAATTCAAACGGACCCATAGGGTGATTCAGCCCGAGCTTGATCGCCTTGTCAATGTCCTCCATCGAGGCTATACCTTCGTCACAGACTCGGAAGCATTCATTGAGAAAAGCCTGGAAAACGCGCGTCGTGATAAACCCCTGCGAGTCCTTGCACACTACCGTTTCCTTACCCATCTGTGCGGAAATGTTCTGAATGATCTGAACCGTAGTATCGGACGTATCAAACCCGCGCACGATCTCGATCAGTCGCATCAATACCGGCGGCGAGAACCAGTGCATACCGATGAAGCTCTCGGGACGCCGCGTCGCGTGCGCGAGCGCGGTGATGCTCAATTGGGACGTGTTGGTGGCCAAGATCGCATGGGCGGGGCAAAGTGCATCAATTCCTGCAAATACCTGCTTTTTCAACTCCAGCTTTTCCGGAACCGCTTCGATCACGACATCTGCATCGCCAACCGCCTGGGCGAGATCCGTAGTGGGTTGAATTCGGCCGCACGCGGCCTCTGCCTGGGCAGCCGTTAACTTGCCGCTTTTGACCAGACGATTCAAGCTATTTTGTATGGTCCCCAGGGCTCTATCGATAAGAGCCTGTTCCACGTCGCGCATTTGTACCTGGTAGCCTGCCATCGCGGCGACTTGTGCGATGCCATTCCCCATCGTCCCGGCGCCAATTACCGCAATCTTTTCGACCTGCACCGGTCCTCCTTGGTCAATTGGATTTTCCGCTTGCGGAGCGCATTTCGGCTCTAAATTCACATGCAAGCCGCCGAAAGGAATTTCGCGAGCCGGGGTAAATCGATATTTCCGCCGCTCAGCACAACGCACACCTTTTTGCCTCCCAAATTCAATTTTCCGGATAAGAGTGCGGCCAGGCTGGCCGCACCTGAAGGTTCGACGACAAGTTTGGCACGTTCCAGGAGCAACAGCATTGCACGCACGATCTCGTCATCGGAAACCAGGACCACATCGTCGACGTTCTCTTTGATCACATCGAAACTGTATTGTCCGGGACGTTTGACTCCCAATCCCTCGGCCACTGTCACCGAGTCGCTTTCGACGACGTGTCCCGCTTCGAGAGACAATTTCATCGCCCGTGACCCTTCGGGCTGAACGCCGAACAAACGGATGCGGGGATTGAGCGCTTTGGCGGCGAGGGCGATGCCAGCCAGCATGGAACCGCCGCCCACCGGCACGACGATGGCGTCGACATCCGGCAGCTCATCTACGATTTCTAGCCCGATCGAGGCATCTCCCGCGACCAGGTCCGGCGACCCGAGCGGGTCAATAAAGGCATAGCTGTGTTCCTGACGCAGTTGTTGGGCCCTGTCGCATAATTCGAGCGAGTTCGTGCCGTAGAGAACCACCGTCGCCCCATAGCCGCGCGCGGCCGCTACCTTGGCCGGGTTAGGCGAACTCGGCATCACCACCGTTGCTCCAATTCCCATAATCGAGGCGGTGAGCGCTACCCCCTGCGCCCAATTGCCGGCCGAGTAGGTCACGAGCCCTCGCGCTCGCTCTTCCGGCGGCAGCCCACTCACGAGGCTGTACGCTCCGCGCAGCTTAAAGCTGCCTGCTTTCTGCAAGCACTCTGGTTTGAGATATACTTGCACTCCCGTCATCTCGGAGAAGGTCCTCGAAGATTGGAGGGGCGTCGGGTGGATCACCCCGCGTAGTTGGCCCTGAACCTCGCGCATCCTCTCCAGCGTGATGACCGACATTGTTCCTCCCTAACCGGCGCTCTTGACGAGTTGAATTGCCGCCTCACGTGGCGTAAGGCCCTCCGTCCGGCTCTTTTCGAGAACCTTGCGCGTAGTGCTGCGGATTTGCGTTTTGAGAAAACCAAGCGCGTCATCCACCCGGGGCTGGATGCGTCCCAGGATGATCGACGGGGTATAGCCAATCGCTCCGGCATTGGCCACAAAGTCAGGCACAATGACCACCCCGCGCGCGGAGAGTCGTTTCTCCGCCTCAAGCGTGGTCGGGATGTTCGCCCCTTCGACGATAAGCTTGGCCCGGATCCCGTCGCAATTCTCCGCGTGAATCGCGTCGGCAACCGCCGCGGGGATCAAGATGTCCGCATTCAGGTGCACCCATTCTTCGCGCGGCAGGCACTGATACTCACGCGGCAAGCCCGAACGGGAGATAACACCCCACCGATTGCGTCGGCTCAGCAACCCATCGATGTCCAATCCATCCGGACAGGCAATGACGCCTTCGGCATCCGCGATGCCTGCAATGCGGCATCCTTCTCTCCATAGATACCGCGCCGTGCTCCCGCCGACACTTCCAAACCCCTGAATGACGACCGAACATTCGGCGGGACGGCGTCCCATGAAGAGCAGTGCCTCCAGAGTGGCCTGAGCAACACCGTACCCTGTGACAGTATCGACCATGCGGAGCCCATCGACCTGCAGCTCGACCGCCTGGCGCAGGTTAGCCGCCGTGCGCTCCGGGTCTTGGGATTTACTTATCCCCGCCTGAAATGGGGAAGGGATGCCTATCTTCTTGAGAATTGCGACTATATCTTCTTCTTTGGTCCCGAGGTCTTCATTCGTGACCCAGAACTCTCTGATCCAGGGACGGTGCACGGCGAGGAATCGTTCAAGCACCCCATAACTGTCGGGCAGCGTGGGATCATAGTCGATAGCCGCTTTAGCCCCGCCGAACGGGATGCCGATTGCAGCAAGTTTGTAGGTCATTGTGCGCGCCAGCCGCTGGGCTTCGTCCGCCGTTGCCCCCTTGCGCATGCGAATCCCACCCGCGCACAATTCCGACTTGAGCGTATCGATCACGAAATAGGCTTTGGCGCCGGTTTCCCTATCGTTCCACTGGCACTGGAGCACAGGAACCATTCAACTCCTCCATGTGTTGGGATTGCGTTGTTCTATTCCGCTCAGTACCCCATGTCGACGCTGCCCGTGTTGGCATAATAGGCTCGCCCCGGTCCTACCGGTCCATAACCTGTCACGGGAAGATAGTCGTACTTTTTCCAGGTTTCATACCACGCCCTGTCGACTTGAATTAAATAGTCCAGTGAGATCGGCGGGTGTCCTTCGAACATCGTCCCTGGCTCCGGAGTCCAGGTATCCAGATGCGGCACGACGCCGTGCTTCATCAAAAACTCAAAGCCCTCGGTGGTCGATTTGATGGCCTGATCCACTTCTTTGAAGCCGTAAGGCTGCGCCATCTCTACGCCCGCGACAAAATTGGGGCTGGCGTTGCATTCGCCAAAGACGTCGACCGCCTTGATCAAACGCCGGACCCACTCGTCCCAACCGATGTATTGCTGCTTGCCCGGGCAGAGGGCGGCAAATATATTCTTGTCCCAGACTTCGAGGTTAAAGTTGAGCGACGTAACCCCCGCGCTCTTGATCCGCTTGAGTTCGCTCTCTTTTTTCGCTTCGATGATGAGGACGATAGGGATGCGGTATCCGATCCGGTCTCGGATGGCCTCAACGTATTCAAGGTTGAACTCGGTATCGTTCTTGCCGTTCAGCTCACCCAAAATCGTTCCTGCCGTAATCAGAATTTCCTGAACCCGCAGGTCAGGGTCCTGCTCAGCAAACATAGCTTCAATGACGGTCACGACGCTGTCGATGTCTTTGTAGGCCTTGGGCATGGCTTCTTTGCCAAAATGCTTGCGGATTTGCCGTACGTTCTCATTGATGTCGCAGAACCTGCAGTTCAGTCCCTTGCCCCAGTACTGGCAGGTCCGATACGTCGTGAGAAAGCCGAGGTGATCACAGACCAGTGGAATATAGTCTCCATAGCGCGTCCCATCCGGTAGCGTCTTGTAGTGGTAGGGCGCGAGACGCGGGTATTCGATGTTGGCCAGGAATTGTCCCTGATACGTGATGACCAGTTTGTCGTCCTGGACATCCACACAGTAGGGTGATCGGTCGGAAACCACCACGCGGACGATCGTGTGGCGCAGACCATACGGACCACCCGAGAGATACAGGTCCTGGGGCGCCCGCACGCCTTGGTTGTCTGCGTGATCATACGTAAAGAGGAAATAGGTCTTGAGTTTGAATCCCTGCGCTCGCGCGAGCGCTGCCGGCGTGAACTTGACGCCTAGCCGCAGGATATCTTCTTTGATAATCGCCTCCGGCGGCACTTCGGGATATTTGCGAAAATAAAGTTCGATGTGGTCGGCTGTCGTCTGATCCATAAGAATCCTCCATCCGGTGATTTATGATTTTTTACTTTCGCGACGAAATCAAGATCAACAAGAACAATCACGCTTGCACAACGGCTGCATCGCCCTGCGCGAGCCCGCCACACAGGGCGCCGACGCCATAGCCACCGCCCCGCCGCCGCAATTCGTAGATCAGCGTCGTGATCAGGCGAGCGCCGGTCGCCCCGAGCGGGTGACCGATGGCAATGGCGCCGCCGTTCACGTTGGTCTTGGCGCGCAGGTCTTGCAGTCTGGCTGGGTCCTCCCCGGCCAGGATCTTGGTGCTCACCAGCGGCATGGCGGCAAAAGCCTCGTTGATTTCGATGAGAGAGATATCGTCCAGGCCCAGTCCCGCCTTGTCCACCGCCGCCCGGATCGTGGGCGCCGGCACCGCCGCGATCATTCGATGCTCCATACAGACACTTGCGACGGAAACAATTTGGGCGAGCGGTTCGAGGCCCAAACCATTGCATCGTTCGCGAGACATCAGAAGTAGAGCGCAGGCGCCGGCGTTAATGCCCGGTGCATTTCCGGCCGTCACCGTCGGGCTGCCATGCACGGTTGGTAATTTCGCGAGCTTTTCGAGGGTAGTATCCGGCCGTGGGAATTCATCCTCACAAAGGAGAAAAGGCTCGCCCTTTGCCTGGGGCACCTCGAATGGAACAATTTCATCCCGGAATTTGCCCTGCGCATGGGCTTGAGTGTACCGGCGTTGGCTCTGATAGGCCCACGCGTCCTGCTCCATGCGTGAGACGCCATACTCGAGAGCTACTTGACCTGCGTCTACCGAGACAGGGCTGTAATCGGGATAGCCCAAAGCGTACAGGGGATCCTGGATTGTGACACTGCCCATCCGCTTGCCCCAGCGCAGGTCATAGAGTAAATGTGGAGCCCGGCCCATATTCTCGCCGCCGCCCGCAATCACCACCTCCGCGTCGCCGGATTTGATCGCGCGATAACCCAGTTGAATCGCAGATAGAGACGAGCAGCAGGCTCGATCCACCGTGAGTGAGACCGTCCGAGCCGGCAGGCCGGCCTTAAGCAGCACCTGCCGCGCAACCACCGCCGCCACAGGCGTGCCCGTCTCTACGGGTATCGCACAACCGTAGTAGAATTCGTCGATCTCGTCTCCCGAGACATGCGACCGCTGAAGGACCTCTTGAACGACGCGTACCCCTAGATCAATGCTTGGAATGTCCTTGAGCGCGCCTCCGAATTTGCCAAAAGGAGTGCGCACGGCACTCACGACTAGAACATCATTGTCGGCGGGTTTCACTTGAGGTCTCCTTCAGCTCAATTCGCGTGTACGGACGTCGAGCGTTGCTGAGTGGCTCCAATCCGGTCGGGGATGGCTTTGGGTGCGCTCAGCCATCAATGCACATCCGAGCGCCGCCGTAATCTGCGGTTCGGGCGGGACAAAAGCCTGCATGCCCATCACTTGCTCGAGGGCACGTACGGCTCCGACGTTCTTGGCGACTCCGCCCGTAATGACCAAGTCCGGCTCGCAGGGAGTCTTGCCAACCATTCCGGCAATACGGCGGGCTATCGCCTCATGCAGCCCGCGCACGATCTGCTCCTTGGGGGCGCCGTGCGCCAGGTGAGATACAACCTCGGACTCGCCGAAAACGGTGCAGGTGCTGGCAATCTTGACTGACTGAGTTGCCTGGATCGACGTCGCCCCAAGGTTTTCGAGGCTGATTCCCAATACCGTCGCCATCACCTCGAGGAACCGACCCGTCCCAGCAGCGCACTTGTCATTCATGACAAAATCAATGGTCCGGCCTGCTTCGTCGAGTTTGATACCCTTACAGTCCTGCCCGCCAATGTCGATGATGCTTCGTACCGTTGGACACATCCAGGCAATCCCGCGTGCCTGGCAGGTGATCTCGGTATTGGTCTTCTGAGTAAACGGGACGAGGTGGCGCCCGATACCCGTACTCGCGGCAAACGTGATCTCGCCAAAAGGAATGTGAGCTGCCGCCAGAATCTGATCCAGCAGTCCCAGCGCCGTGTGCTCCATGTTCCCATCGGTGCGCAGCACGCGGCTGGCCACGATCTGCTCCCCCTGGAGGAGGACGGCCTTGCCGTACGCAGAACCGATATCCAAGCCTAGGGCATACATGCTACCGCTCTCCTCTCTTCAAGGATTTCGAGAAAAGCATCGATACGGCTCTTGGCGAGTGCATCCGAGTAATATCTCTCGTCGAGAAAATCGGTTTCAAAAGACAGGGTAGGAAGGTCAAGCCGCCCGCGCATCGCGCGCTTGAGTTCCTCCTGATGCACATAGATCGGCTTGCAAGATTCAAAGCCTGGCATGAATATCCCATCAAGTTTGAATTTGCGCGCAATCTCGCCGACATACTCGATACGCCGGAGTGCATGTGAATTGATATGATTCAAGAGTTCGCGGCGGGCCATGCTCTCCAGGGGGCGTTCGGGGTCGAGCTCGATGAAACGATCGATGTACATGGTAAAAGCCGCGAACGAAGCCCCCGCCTCCTCAAAATAGTTGAGCAGTCCTAGGTTGAACCACATGGGGAGGCCGTCAAACATCAGGCGATATTTCTCCGGCGTGACCGCTCCTATGCCCTGCTCGGACCGTGCCTTCATTTCGTCGTGAAACCGCCCGCAGAACTCGGTTGTCTCTCGTCGCCCCGGGCGCACAAAGAGCGGGAACATGATGGCGAAAAAGTCCGAGGCGGACATGGGAGCCGGGACGCTCTGCTGGTATTCCAGTCCCGCCATAAAGAGACGAATGCCGTGGTTGAATTCTTCGACCACCTCGCCAAGGCGATTCATATCGTAGGGTCGCCCGGTCTGCTGCTCGACGAACCGAATCAACTCCTGATACTGGGTGACGTAATAGTCGAGGTGATATTGCTTGATGTCAGAAGGTTCCTCGATATCGATGTTATGCACGCAGTCGATCACACCCACGGGCCGATCCAAGATACGGCCGATGGCTTTGATGTATTTGACCCGCTGGTCGCAGAGAAAATGTGAGGTGACCAAAAAGTCCGGCTTGACGGGCCCGCCATTGGCATGATGAAAGCGCGGATTGTCGATCTCAAGTGCGACGCCGATGGGCACGGTGGCGTAGGAACACAATTCTTCCGAGTAGCCGCGCCGCTCAGCCGCATCCAGATACAGAGGCGCCAGTTGTTTGGCAGCGGCAACGGGACAGTACTGCTCAATCAGGTATGGAAAGACACCGGCGGCTTCTAGCAGTTCGACCGGCGCCTGTCCGGAATACCAGACGACCGGTACTCCCTGCTCGCGCGCCTGGCGCATCTCTTGATAGTAGGATTTGACCAGCCCGTAGACTTCTCGGGCCGCAATCATGCTCTTCTGGGAACGCGAAGTCGTGGTCATGCGGCTAGACCCCCGAAACCATTTCCACAAAAGCCTCCAGGCGGTTGCGCAGAGAGGCCCATGCCACCTCGTTATAGTTGTGGTGAAGATGCAGAGCGGGAATTCCTCGCTTTTCCAGGCTTTCCATGATCAGAGGGGCATCAAACCCATACGGGTCGCAGAATCGCATGGTCTGAAACACCACGCCATCCACCTGGAATTCTTCACACATCTTTTGCATAAAGGCCACATTGCCTGACTCGGTCGGATGCTGCCATGGATTGATGGGGCGTTCCAGGTGATAGCGACCGATCGCGCGTAGGGGATTACCATTCTGCTCAATGGTATCCCAAAAGTACCGGCTGCCAGTGCAGAGAGTATCCGCCACAACGTTCGCGCCCGCGTCCTCGACCGTCCGCACAATCGCGGGATTGTCCACGAGCGACCCGGCCAGCAGCAACCGGGGCCGGCGCGGGATCAGGTTCACGCGTGTTTTGATCTCCTGGATAGCTTTTTCCAGGAGCGTGTTGGCCTCTTCCTTGGGCAAGGTGACGCTGGCCAGGGCCAGTTGAAACGCCTCGACACCGGAGACGAGTGGGGGATCGGGCTTGCGCAGACCGTACAACTCTTTCAACAGCGCGCGATGACGGTTATACACCTCGATCGAGGAATAGAGTCGCTCGTCGGTAATAGCGACGTCAAAGGCCTGAGCTAGGGAGCGGCTAAACTCGTCCAGTTCCCGCATCCAAAATTCGAACGATTCGGACGATATGACATGCGGCATATGGACAAAATACTTGAAGGGAGGACGCACGACCTGGCGGCGATAGATGTCAAAGACCTTGAAATTGGTATCGCAGGACTGGGCCATGACCAACCCGTCGAGAAAATCATAGCGACCCTGCAGTGCCATATCCAGATAGCTGCGAGCGAACGCGCAGACTCCGGTCGGCAGATACTTGTCCGGCGCCTGTGTACGCGCGCTGTCGCCAAAAATCCGGAGCGGCGTCAAGCCAGCCGCATGGACGATCTCTTCGGGATCGTTCGTATAGACCCAGCCGACCAAAGGTTTATCCGGATGGTCCGATTTCCAGTCGCGGATGAATTCCAATCGGTGCTCGGCAATATACGCACCCGTTTCAAGCGCGCTTGCGCCGTCGTTCATGAACTGCGCACGGCCATTCGAGTCGGGTGTCTGGACTTGAACGCAGGGCTCTGCAGGAATGGATAATAGGGTGCGGTCTTCCAACTCCGCGCCGGGGACCTGGTGAAACTTGGCCACGAGTTGTTCCGGCGTGAGGGCTTGCCGCTCCTCCTGCCCAAAGCACGCGACGATGTTTCCCTGGTGCATCATGATCGTCCGGTTCCCGTGTTGGAGAGCCTGGGACATGTTGTGCGTCACCATCAGCGCCGTGAGGTTGTGCTCGGCAATAATCCGGTCCGTGATCTGCATGACCAGTTCCTGGTTCTTGGGATCGAGCGCCGCGGTGTGCTCGTCCAACAGGAGTAGGTCCGGCTTGCGCAAGGTCGCCATCACGAGCGTCAAACACTGGCGTTGGCCGCCGGAAAGCAAGGAGACCGAGTCCGAAAGACGATTCTCCAGTCCAATGTCGAGTTGGGCGAGCGCATCTCGAAATTCGTTCCGACGTTTGGTCGTGACCCCCAAACGTATCGTACGGGTCTGCCCGCGCAGGGCAGCGAGAGCGAGATTTTCCTCAATGGACATGAGCGGAGTGGTCCCGGCCAGAGGGTTCTGAAAGACGCGACCGATAAAGCGGGCGCGTTCGTGGTCGGCTAGCTTGCCAATGTCTTTTCCCATGAGCGTAATCCGGCCGCTCTCCGCCGAGACGGTCCCGGAAATTGTCTCGATCATAGTCGTCTTGCCGGCGCCGTTGCTGCCGATGATCGTAATATAGTCGCCCTTTTTCACGTCGAGACTCACATTATTCAAGGCAACGGTTTCGGTCGGCGTCCCTTTGCTAAAGACGACCCTAACGTCTTCCAGCTGCAACATGGCTCAATCCCTCCTGAGGCATTCGCACTGGCCGCTTGCCCAATAGCTGGTACAGCCGCCCCCACTGCTTTTGCTGCGACTGGACCTGCTGCACTCCCCTCGGAATAACCAGCGCGAACAAGAGCGTGACCGCCGTGAATAGTTGCAGGTCGAAAGGCTCCAGCCCGAGCCGGAGCGCCAACGTAAAGAGGAGGCGGTAGGCCAGGGTACCGATCACCACGGCGACAACTCCACGCTTGACTCGACCCGGTTTGCGTACAATCAACTCACCCAGCAGAATGGACGCAATTCCCGCGACGATCGAACCTGTCCCCATCGATATGTCTGCATAGCCCTGGTCCTGGGCAACCAGAGCGCCGGAAAGCGCAATAAGCCCGTTGGCCAGCACGACGCACAGGATGGTAATTCCTGCCGTATTGACACCCATGCTGCGCGCCATAGCGGGATTGCCGCCGGTGGCCCGGATGGCCAAACCCAGCTCGGTGTTCAGCAGATAAATCAGCCCGCCGACGAAAAGGCCGAGCAGGACGAGCATTGCCGCGCTCACCACGATGCCGTGCTCCAGTCCGCCATAGTCGTCGGCGAACGAATCCCAAGATCGTAGGGACATTCAAGAGTGGCACGTTCGGGCCGCCCATGATATGCAGGTTGATCGTGTACAGACCAATCATCGAAATGATACCGGCCAACAGCAGCGTGACATGCAAACGAGTGTGAATGAGGCCCGTCACCAGGCCCGCCACGCACCCGGCCAAGACCGCGAACGCCGTTGCCGCAAGCGGATTCATCCCGCGGGCGAGAAGCACAGCCACGGTGGCACCGCCCATGGGAAAGGTACCCTGGACGCTTAGGTCGAAATCATCCAGCAGACGGAATATGAGATAAACCCCCAGGAACATAAAGACGAGAGGCAGGCCTGTCTCCATTCCGATCAGCAAGATCTGTACTGCAATTGTGACCAAGTCCATGGAGGGCTTGTCCTTCCTGTGATCAGTCCTCGGGGGCAGTGGAGGCCACCCCCGAGGACTGATGCGACTGTTATTCGGTCTTGGTGGCGCGGTTCATGATCGAATCGGGCAGCTTGGCTCCGATAGCGGCAGCTGTCTTTGTGTTGACGGTAATAACCAACTGCGGAAGCTTCTGGACCGCGATGGTGCTTGGCGACTCTCCTTTGAAGATTTTGTCAGCCTGGTCGGCCGCCATCTGTCCCAACTTGTAATAGTCGACACCCATACCCATCAGGGCACCCTGGGCAGCATTCTCCTGGGCGATGCTCAGCACTGGCAGTTTGTTGGATATCGCGACTTTGGCAATGATTTCCATGCCGCCCGACACCGTATTGTCGGGTCCGGCAAGGATCAAGTCGACACGCCCTACCAGAGATTGCGCCGCCGCCTGTAGATCGCCGGTGGCCGCGACGGGAACTGTGACGAAAGTCAAACCAACTTTTTGTGCCGCGGGAGTTGCCGTATCCAACCAACTCTTGCTATTTGCCTCAGAGGGGTTGAAAATGATTCCGATATTCTTGGCATTGGGGTAGGCCTCTTTTAGGACGGCGAGTTGATCTTCGGGCGGCACCCAGTCGGTGGTTCCAGTGACATTTCCGCCCGGCTGGTCCATGGTCTTAACCACACCGCTTCCCACCGGGTCGGTCATTCCGGCAAATACGATTGGAATATCTTTGGTCTCTTTGGCCGCCGCCACGATGGACGGAGTGCCGAGGCCAACGATCATGTCTTTCTTGGAGGCCACGAACTGCTTGGCTATAGTTGTCGCGTTCGTAAGATCACCTTGGGCATTCTTCACTTCATACACGACGTTCTTGCCCTCGACATAGCCGAGTTCTTTCATCCGGTCTTGAAACCCCTTTTGCATTGCGGTCAGCACGGGGTGCTCGACGATAACGGTGATACCGATCTGAAAGGTCTTGCCGGTAGTCGACGAGCTCGCCGGCGCGCTTGAACTGTTGGACGATTGGGGGGCGGCCGTCGGGGGGGCCTGAGTAGGGGCGGGCGTAGGCGCCGCGGTGCATGCAGCGACCATAGCCACGAGCAGGACAATCGCCATTGCGATCCAGAGCCTTTTGTTCACCTCTCCTCCTTGTGTCAATCTCTCAAGATACGGACTGTGCGGCATGTGCTGTTCAGGTCGTCCAGTGAGTACCACCCCCTTCCTAGAGCGCCGGCTCTCTAGACCTGTTTCTCCCGGCCTGCCCAATACTTGGAGCGTAGCGCCCGCTTGGATATTTTGCCGATCGAGGTTTTGGGAAGACAATCGACAAATTCGACAGACTTGGGTATCTTGAAGCGAGTCAGCCGTGATCCACAGAACTGGATCAGCTCATCCGCGGTGAGCGAGTCCTGCGACTTGACGACGACCGCGTGGATCGCTTCCCCCCAACGTTCGTGCGGAATACCGATCACCGCCGCCTCCAAGACCGCAGGATGCTCGTATAGGACGCGTTCCACTTCGACCGAAGAGACACCCAGCCCACCTGTTTTGATGAGATCCTTTATCCGGTCGAGAATGTAGAGATACCCTTCGGCATCCAGTGTTCCAATGTCGCCGCTGTGAAACCAGCCGCTGCGGAGTGCACGCGCGGTTTCCTCAGGCTGTCCATAGTATTCTTCGAACAGCGATTCGCTCCGCCAGACGACTTCGCCCACCTCGCCCGCCGGCACCTGGCGGTCTTGCTCGTCTACTATTGCCATCTCCGCTTGCAGTACCGGTTTTCCGGCGCTGCCCAGCTTGACCAATTGGTCCTGAGGCTTGAGACAGGCGGCGAGCGGTCCCGACTCGAGCGTCCCATAACCCTCGAACAGACCGGCGTGGGGCAGCCGTTCGCACCAGCGTTTGATTACGGCCGGAGGCGTTGGAGCCGAGCCGTACAGAACGTGCCGCAGTGAACTCGTATCGCATTCGTCCAGACGCGGATACGCCAGGATATCTCCCAATATCGTAGGTACCACATCGGTGTGAGTCACACGTTCCCGCGCAATGGTCTCCAGCATTGTCTTGATCTCATAGCGGGGCACCGCGACGACCCGCGCCCCCATGGTCAGGTGCGGTATCATTTGCTCGGGGATAGCGGCAAACATGGGCAGGACGCTGAGAGTCACATCCTGTTCGCGCACGTCGCCTTCGATGATCATAGAGAGGGCGTTGATCGTATGGGCGCGATGGGTGATGACCGCGCCCTTGGGGCGGCCGGTGCTCCCGCTCGTATAGAGAATCGCATAGCGGTCATTGGGAGAAACAGATACGTGCGGCTCGCCTGTGGGCTGGCCTGCGAGCATGCTTTCGTAGTCGATCACGCCGCTGGGTTGACCCTCTCCCCAAAAGATCAGTGTTTCAAGCCCCGGGCACCTGGATCGTACGGCTTGCGCCGGCTCGAGTTGATGGTCACCCACGATCACAATCTTGGCCAGACAATCGTTCACCTGAGCGGCCAGTTCCTCAACCGAGAGCAGATTATTCAATGGCACGACGATGCCGCCCGTCTTGGCAATGGCAAAGTAGGATTCCAGAAAGCGGTGGCAGTTGTGCGCAAGAATGCCAACTCGGTCGCCTTGGCGCACGCCCAGCGAAAGCAAGCCGTGGGCCAGCGCGTTCACGCGGAGATTCATTTCCCGGAAACTCGCACGGGTTTCACCGCAGACGATACCGATCTTGTTCGGCAAGAACCGTGCATTTCGAACCAATATCTCGCCCACCGTCCCGCATCTCTGTAGCTCGCTGCCCGACGCCAGCCGCAAAGAATGGGATCGCGCGCGGCGCAGATCTTGGAGATTATCGCGGTCGCGTTGGATCGCTACCAGACCGGCGACGCGCGAGCACAGGGCGGATTCGAGCGCCGCGGACCAGCGAGGCGTGACGAGAGCCTCGGCCACCAATTCGCCGACTTGGTTCACTTCCGCGTCCGTATAGCCGCGTCCGGTGATCGCGGATGTGCCGATGCGCAACCCGCTTGCCTGGAAAGGAGGCTTGGGATCAAAGGGGATGACATTACGGTTAGTGAGAATGCCGATCCGGGCGAGCCGTTCCTCAGCCTCTTTTCCGCTCAAACCAATGGCGCCGACATTGACAAGCACCATGTGCGTATCCGTGCCTCCGCCGACCAGGGGAATCCCATGGCGAGAGAGGATTTCTGCCAGAGCGCGGGCGTGCTTGAGAACCTGACATTGATATTCGCGAAACTCGCTACTAGACGCCTCGCAAAAGAGGTGCGCGGTAGCAACCAACTGAGACAATCCAATAGACCCCTGTAGTCCTGGAAAAACCCCTCGATCGATTTGCTGTGCCAGATCCTTACCGCAAAGTATGAATCCGCCCCGGGTCCCTCGGAGTGTCTTTTCGACAGAGGAGGCGACGATAATCCCATGGTGGACAGGGTTATCATGCAGGCGAGCGGCCACGATCCCGGCGATATGAGAGATATCCGCCATGACGCGCGCCCCGACCATCTCTCCGATCTGGGCAAAACGAGCCAGGTCGATCGCGCGTGGGTAAGAAGAATACCCCGTGATGATAAGGCGCGGTTTGACCTTCAGCGCTATCTCGGCGAGTCGATCATAATCGATGAGGCAAGTCTCGGGGTCTACGGAATAGTGGGAGATTTCGTACAGCCGGCGAACAAGGTGGAGAGGGTGTCCGTGTGAGAGGTGTCCTCCAGACTCAAGACTCATGGAAAGAATCTTGTCTCCGGGGTTGAGGAGCGCCTGGTAGACAGCAAGGTTGGCATTCGTACCGGAAACCGGCTGGACGTTACAATGCTCGGCCCGGAACAACTCACTGCCCCGGCAGGCGGCGAGTTGTTCGATGGCATCAAAGCTCTCTGTTCCAGCATAAGGCCGGCGCCCTGCCAAGCCTTCTGTGGACCGGAACTGGGCCACGCCCCAATGTGCGTTGCTCCGGGCTGAAGGGGACGGAGCGTTGTGCGCAGCAATCAGGTCGATCGAGGAAAAATATCGCTCATCCTCCCTTTGCAGCAGTTGGTCAAGTTCCTGATCCTGCAACGCAGCCTCCGTCGGCAGACGCAATTTCCAGACACGGCACTTGTCGTTTGGCAAGCAGAGGTTCCACTGAACGTGAATCTTGTCACACAATTACACATTGAATTGTGTAAATTCTAACAGTATTGTACGATGAACTCGGACGCTGCGTCAACGGCCGAAAGTATCGCTTATGATGTCTGCACGAGTAGTTGTTCCTCAATCGGTTGGGTAGGTCGGCTTCCCGCGGTACATTGGTGCTGCCCTATACGCTTGCCCTCAGACCATGTTATTTTGTTATACGTTGGGTGTGTGCTATAATTCCACCATTGGAGTGTGGATTTGTGGAAAACAGAGTATCCCATGAACATTCACGTTGACCGCGAGCGCGGAGCGCCGGTCTATCTGCAAATTGTCGAGCAGGTGAAGTTCCTCATCGAAACTGACGTGCTACAGCCCGGCGAGAAACTACCGACGGCGCAGGCTCTCGCTCGCCAGGTTGGCGTGCACATCAACACGGTGGCGCGCGCCTACGCTCAGTTGGCTTCCTCTGGATACATTGTCTCAAAGTACGGCAGTGGCACCTATGTCGAGCTAACCAGGAAAGATTCGGAAGCATTCCAATCCCGGAGAAAACTGCGGAGCATTGTTGAAAAGGCGCTTCAAGACGTGCAGGCAATGGGGTACTCGGGCGACGAGTTTCTCAATACAGCCGAGATTGTCGTTCAGACCTTTGCTGCGATCGCGCGCAGGAGGGCGGCATTTGTGGAATGCCACGAGGCTTGGCTCAATGAGGTTGCTCAGAAGTTGGGGGATGAGCTCGACATGGACGTTGAACCCTTCCTCTTAGGTAAACTACAGACGGATCCCCAACTTCAACATCGTTTGAGGCAGCGCGAGGTCGTTATCACAATGATCTCGCATGTCGAGGATGTGCAGCAACTGCTAAAAGATGGCCGAAAGGTATATTCTATAGTACTCTATCCCTCGGTTGAAGTTGTCAAAAGGATCGCATCCTTGCGAGCCAGGCGAATCGGGGTCTTGTTCGCTGAAGATGTAGTGCAGCGGCTTGCCAAATCCTTCCAAGGTCTAGGTCTTCAGACAGAGCTCGAAGCTATTCCTCTCTCGGATGACAATGCATTGGCAAAGCTGGCGAGAGGCTACGATGCCCTGCTGATTGCTTCGGCGGACAGGAATCGATTTCCTGAAGAGCTTGCGGGAAAGATCATCGAGATTCAGACAACTCTTGCCCGCGAATCCGTCGATCTCTTAAAGCGCGACCTGGTCGATGGCCCACCGCGATCCCAAGATGGTTAGCGGTGCTTGCGATCATCCAGACACCCCGTTGATCCCGCGCGGCACGCGCTTCCAAGTTTCACCATCGTCGAAGCCATCATCGAGATTCCGAAGAAACGTTCAGCTTCATATACTAGGCACGGATACACTTATCCGAATACTCAGCCACTAAAGGCATGATGAACAGGGTTGAGTGTTCTCCAGAGCAAATGGGATGCGGAGCGACAGAAACCTACAGGGTGCTGTGGTCATTCGAAAAAGAAAGCCCGCGTTTATCTTTGTAGACGCGGCCTTATCAACACAATCCTGCGCGAGGCATTCCGACACATGGCTATGAAGCACTCTGCTCCCAGTCGCGCAGCCAAAACAGCTGGGGAGACAAGATCTTCTTGCGTGTGTAACAGACAGCCCACCCTACCTATATATTGTCCCTCTATAACGTAAGCGGATACCTCTTCCTCAAAGCGCATCCCCAGCTCGCCCGCGACGAAGCGAACCTTGCTATCTGTCTGCTTACCCAGAAATCAACGACCGTTCCCGTAATGCGACCGCGAGACGTAGTGCGCAATTCGCTTGAGACAGCCCGGATCTGCTTGCTCCATTTGTGCGCAATGCTGTCGTACGACCGAATCATGAGACGAATTTGTCACCCATGGCGATCGTCAAGCCACACGTGATTCGATAGCCATTCGATCTCAGGCTCGGATTGTCTGACACAGCCGCAGCGGGTTATCCTTCGGGGCGGGCAAGCATCCTCTCCGAATGCCAGGACGACCAGAGCTGGTGTCAAGTTAACGTTCCTCTCCCATGCGCCCACTTGTTGCGCCACATCAAGGGAGAATGACTCGGCTGTCTAATATCCATCACAACCCGTGCCATATCAACATGTTGCTCCATTGTCCCTTGGAAAGGGACCAATGTGACAAATACTCTTTGGCATAGTGCGTCTGGCGGAATCTCGGTATTTTGTCCCAGCAGATCGACTAGACAGTCCAAGCCGAAGAATTGCTGATCAGAATCGATCGCTTCGACTAACCTATCGGTATACAATTGCAGCCTGTCGCCCGGCTGCTAATGCACCGGTTCGTCGGAGAGCAGCAACTGATTTATCTCCTACCCGACCAGCATGGTCCCTCTGCCCGCCCGTGGCTCCGTGATCCTGCCCCGCAGTAACAGCAGCATCTAATGACCGACTCTGGAGTAGGTCATTCGCCGGGGATGCATCTCCACGTCACGGTGCCAGATGGTGACGAACATGTTGGGTTCGCCCAATCCAGCAAGAGCCGGTGCAGGCCTATCAGGAGAGCTCATGGCGCGCCTCAGCGAACAGCAAGCCATCCTCCAATGTCATGAACAACGCGGCCGGCATTCCCTGGTCCGAAACATCGGCAATAACTTTGTTACGCATGGAACTTTGTCGATGATCCTTATCTGCGAGACCTGACAGCAAGTGTCTTGGACCAATTCCGGGTAGTGCACTGCAAGTCGCTCGGAATGCGCTTTGCAAAGCAGGTGTGATTGTACCACTGCAACGGCCCACCATAGGTATGGTGGCAACGCCAAGCTGTACATGGATCGGAACCTCGGCGATAGGCAGGGGAGCGTCTCGCGTGCATAGGCGATGGAGAAGGCGGCTGGGTCTGATCGGTACTCTCCGACGAGTGCAAAGAAACGCGTCTTGCCCACTCCCAACAGTGCTTGAGCATCGGCACGGGTGAGCGTGCCCTGGCAGTAACCGTGCAGCAAGACCTTGACCTGTTCGACCGTGAAGCGCCGGTGCAGCTAGATTCTCCACAAGGCCTTTCTCATGTCCCTCGCCCGGCGTACAGAAGCGACTCTCGAAGAGGTAGTGGGAGCGGAAGGCAATGAACGCCTGCTGTTCTTCGCGGCGATGCCCCTGCAAAACCTTGAGTACAGCAGTCTTGAGGTTGCCATACCAAACGCGATGCGGCTGCCCTCGAAGAATTCAAAGCCGCGTCGCTGTCCTTCGAGAAAGGCTTCCTGGCGTTGATGCAGAAACGCCCAGACGAACGGTGCCTTGGAGTAGCAGAGCCTCAGACAGAAGAACTGCGCTGTTACAGCGTGTCCAGCGAGGATCACCTCCGCTTCGCCGAAATCGCATTGCGCATCTTGGCCCGGTCCGTGCTCCAGGAGCAGAAACGCCTCTGGCGGTTCCAGTTCCCTCCGGCGCTGACGCACAAAGCGACGGATGGTGGACTCGGCGCCGGGGAACTGATGCTGCTCCACCAGCTGCGTAAAGATGCGATGGGCCGTGCGGCGTTGTTTGGGCGGGGCAGTGAGATCGTCGCGCAACCATTGCTCGATGGTCGCTTGGTAAGGTGCGAGGACAGGTGCTGGCCGCGGTTCACGCAGCTGATAGCTGCCAGCATTGGGATCCGCCAAGGCAGAAGCCACGGTGTGACGCGAGTGATGCAGTTCCTTGGCGATCTGACGTTGACTTTTGTTCTCGAGGAGATACGCGCGCCGAATACGTTCTTTGTCTTTCACCTGAATCATCCTTCCTCCGGCATCCCGCGCTAGAATGGAGACAGGATACCAGAATTGTGGGATTCGGTGGCGCTCTTTTCGATTATCGCGTTCCGCTCAATTGGCGCGCTTTTAGTATATCATTCACAGACAGTACGATCTCTTGGTTCTCCGCCGCTTGGACTCCCAAGAAACTCGTGCTTACGGGCCGCGCAGAACGAGCGGACCTCGCACGCCTGTTTCTTTGACCATTTCGTTCGTTCGTCGTATACTGGATCGTGTTCGTTTGATTGTGGTCTGCAGCACCTGTTCGCCTCGATCACCTCAGCAACTGGGGAGGCGAGTCCATGATACGGGGCTGTCGTAGCCTGAATCGAATGAAATGAAGCTTGGCACCTGTTGCTCGTCCGCGCAAGCGCGTCGGCGGCAGGTGTTTTGTATTTCAGAAACCGGGCGACCGCTGTAAACCGATTCTCCTCCTAAGTCAGGAGGGATATCCATGCCGCTTAAGAGTGCAGCTTCCCTCGTTTTTCTCTGTTTGCTTCCTGGCCGCGGCTCCTATATTTACTGCTCTCGAGAGCAGTGATTCTCAATCAGTCGCCAGCATCCACTGAGATTCCCAGTCATATGCCATCTGGTGAGCACTCCGAGGGAGGATAGAATGACTGACTTTGTCTCACTTACTTGCCCGTCGTGCGGGGGGCGCCTCAAAATCACAAAGGAGATTGAGCGCTTTGCCTGCGCTTATTGCGGCACCGAGCACATTGTCAAACGCGGCGAGGGCGTTATTTCGCTCGCCCCTGTCGTCGAAGGACTAGAGAAGATCCGATCCGGCGTGGATAAGACGGCATCTGAGCTAGCTATCTCTCGGCTTCAAAGAGAGATAACCGAATTGGAGCGGCAGCTCCGCCAGGTTTCACAAGCCAGGTTAGCGCTGCTCCAGAAAATGCGAATGACCTGGGAGCCTGAGATTGCTCTACTCAGGTTTGGGTTGGGTGAATTAATGAAAAGCGAAAACCCTCCCCAGAAGACACCTCGGTGGCAGGGAATGTTGACCGGTGGCTACTCTGACAAGGACTACTCCGCCAGATTTCAGCGCTTGACAATGGAGGATTCACAATTCCTTGTCCGGGCGTGCCAAAAGCCACGGTCTTTTGGAGCAGCTGCCTCTAAATCAATCGTGAAAAGCTTGGGCGAGAAACTAGCGCTCGTGCAAAGAGAAGCTCAAATCAGAGAGAAGCTCGAAAGACTGCGGGCGGAACTGGCGAAGCACGAGCAAATTGTCTGCTCCTAGACCCAGCCAAAGCAAAGGCTTCACGGGTCAGGGTCGCGTCCTGGATTTTCATTACTTCGTGCGTCGATGTCTTGTCAGCGCTCGGCTTGGATGGAGGGGGAGGGACGCCAAAGCCTTCGGTCATTCCGCGCACAACGGATTGAGAATAACGGGATGTTGGGCAAAGGGTGGATTGCCGTATTGCTGGAAACGATGCAAGTTGGCGTGCTACACGTGAGCGACGTGGCGGGAAGAGAGCGCAAGGCTAACCCCCGAGCGCGTATATGAATGCCTTAGCAGACAGAATAACTCAAACCGAAGCCAAAGAGGTGCCGAGCCGGTCCGGATACTTGCTGGAGAGTAGGCTAGAGACGCTTCTCAGAAAGCGGGATTACTATGTCGAGGCGAACTCGGTCTATCCGGACGCCTTGACAGGCAAATCTCGCGAACTGGACTTGTTGGCTATCCACGGGTACAAGGCAGGACCACAAGGCGATTATATCTTCGCAGTCCTCTGTCAAACGCCGCCCCATGTATGCCTGGCACAGTATACACCGGTCAGTGACACGCACTGCAAGGAGGGTCTTTTTCCCCGTCGACCATCAACTGGGCGTGCACGAAAAGCATTGGAGTGAAGTGATCGCCCGCGAAGCCGTTAGGCTCTATGGGCAGGTCGAGGACGATCTCGCCGAACCCATCCTCCAAAAGATCGGCGGGTGGTCGATCTCCGATACCAGCATCTGGCGACGGGCACCGCAGTGGGGTGAGCACATCCGAGTGGCGGAACAAGCCCGGGCCCGGGCGGCCGTAGGATTGCCCCAGCGGGGCCAAGTGATTCGGGGTCAGGTGCCGCACGAACGCCCCATGGGGACGGCGATGGATGGCGGCATGATTCACGTCCGAAAAGAGGGCTGGAAAGAGCTCAAAGTCGGCACTGTTTTCAACATTGCCTCCCATCTGGAGCCCAATCCCCTCACCCACGAACTGGAGCCGCAGGCGCAGGCTACCGACACCAGCTATGTCGCGGTGCTCGGTGGGCCCGCCGCCTTGGGGCCGCGGCTGTGGGCAGAGGCGGTCGAGCGGGGCTTGCCCGAGGCGGGAGATCGTATTGCCCTAGGCGATGGGGCACCGTGGATTTGGAATCTGGTGGGTGAGCATTTCAGTGGCAGTCGCCAAGTGGTGGATTGGTACCACGCCAAACAGCACCTCTCCAATGCAGGCGCCCTGTTCTATGGGGAAGGGAGTGTGCCGGCCCATCGCTGGGTGAAGCAGAGGGAGCAGTCGCTCTATCAGGGGCACGCCGACCACATTGCGGCGGAGTTGCGGGAACAGGCCCGAACCCAATGCCGCGCCGCCGCGGCATTGCGCAAGGAAGCTGGCTACTTTCAGACCAATGCCCGCCGCATGCAATACTTGGAGACCCGTGAGGATGGATTCCCGATTGGCAGCGGCATGGTCGAGAGTGAGATCAAACAATTTCGGGCGCGCTTCACGGGGCCGGGGATGCGGTGGAGCCGTGAGGGGGCCGAGCGCTTGTTGCCAGTGCGCGCCGTCATCCTGAGCCAGCGATTCGATCAAGTGTGGCACTGCGTCTACGGCAAGCTGCCCCCAATCTGAACTGTTAGTATGTGGTTGAGATGGGACGCCTCTCGTGGTATCCTCGCC
>JAMDCU010000094.1:0-5852 GCA_023489485.1 Chloroflexota bacterium | reverse complement strand
TCTCACCCGAGGCTGAGATTGCGCCCGTGGCACTCCACAGGACGCCGCCGCTTCGCGGCTCCTCGCATTGACGCTCGTCTGTGTCGATTCGCCCCGAAACTGAACTGTTAGTATGTGGTTGAGATGGGACGCATCTCGTGGTATCCTCGCCGATGTTGAGTCAGCGGGAACGCTTTCAGGGCACATGGCGTTTGGGCCGGTCGTTTCGGGTGCTGAGACGCGGTCACGCGAGCTCGTTGAACTGTTTGACCGCCCGCGCGGATCACTCAACTGGGAGACTCTTTCTTTTTCAGAGCCAGCCCGCATCTGTGCATGCCACCTCTGCCCACAAGGATGCGCCCCATCTCATCGGCTCGCTTCTGACGAGCCACCTGGAGTGTACTATGTCCACGTCTACCGTTCAAGCCACCCGCTTCGTCGGGTTGGATGTGCATAAACGGTCCGTCATGGTCGGCGCCGTCGATGCCCAGCAGCAGATTCTGCTTCGTCCCTTTCGACTGTCCTGGGCCCAGTTCGAAACCTGGCAGGCCAAGCATTTGCAGGCCACCGATGCCGTGGTGCTCGAAGCCACAACCCATGCCTGGCACCTCTACGACCAGTGGGCCCCACGGGTCGCGTCAGTCACCGTGGCCAATCCGTTGCTGATCAAATGGATCAGTTCCGCCAGTATCAAGACCGATGGTCACGACACGCTCAAATTGGCGCGCTTACTGGCGGCGGGTCTGATCCCCGGGGTGTGGGTGCCGCCCGAACCGGTCCGCCAGTTGCGCGCCTGGGTCTCGCATCGCCGTCGCCTCATTCGGCAACGGACGCAGGCCCGCCATCGCTTGCACCGTCTGCTGCACCGCCACAACAGCGCTCCCGCCGAGGGAGACCTCTTGGCGGCAGCCCAACGCGAGTGGGGGCGGGGTTTGGCTCTGGAGCCCATGGAGCAACTGCTGGTGCGACAGGATCTAGAATTGCTCGATGGCCTGGTCCCGCGGATTGACGCGGTCGAGCACCCGTTGTGTCTCGAAAGCGTCAAGGCGCCTTGGGCCGATCAGGTCCCCTATCTCGTCCAGAACGCCGGGATCGGGGTGCTCACGGCGATGGTTCTGATCGCGGCGGTCGGAGACATTGCGCGGTTTCCACACGCTCCGCAGTTGGTGGGCTATGCTGGGCTGGGAGCTCGCGTGCATGACTCTGCCGACACGCATCGCGGGGGCGGCCTTACCAAACAAGGGCGTCGGGATTTGCGGGCCGCGATGGTCGAAGCCGCCTGGGTGGCCGTGATCCACCATGCGTACTGGAAAGCCCGCTTCGAGCATCTCTGCCGACACTTAACGCGCGAAAAAGCGATTGTCGCCATCGCCCGGCAGATGCTGGTCGTCGTCTGGCACGTCTGGCACAACCGGGAGTCTGATCAGCATGGGGAGGCCACCGCGACCGCGCGCAAGATGATGACCTGGGCGGAGCAAGGCGGCAAAGCGATGCATCCCGACCTGACCGCGACGCAGTTCGTGCGTCTGCAACTGGAGCGCCTGGGAATTGGGCAGGACTTGACCACGTTGCATTATGGCAGTCATGACTACCCACTCCCGCCGGCAGGTTCCGTGAACGTACCTGACGCTCGCTAATCCATCCGTCTGGTCGGCAGAGTAAGTTTCATCTCGTTAGGGAGCCGCTGCGCTCTTTGCGCAGGGGATAGGGAGAGTTTTGTCTCTCTCCAAGTGTGCCAAGTCACTCGTTGGGTCTTGACAACCCAATCCATCTGTGCACCGTACCGCTCTCTCGGGCCCGAGACGAGATCGAATCCTGGCCCATTCTTGTTCGCTCTCATTCACCGAGACCGAAATCAAAAAGCGCAACCTTCCGCCCGCCTGGGTGTATTACCAATCAGTGGAGCAAAGCCGACTTCACGGGCCTTCTGTGGCAACAGAGTTCTTGCTCGGACTTGAAATGGCACACAACCCAACTTGAATTCTTCTCGAAATAGGAGTATATTAGAGAGTGTAGTCGGAAGGTCATGGTTGTCACCTGGCTTGCGTCTAGGTCTTGGCTAAACGTGTAGAGCGGAGGAAGGGAGAAATGGCTCGGTCCGCCATAGGCTCACTCTCGCACCCGGACATTCCGAGGCACCTATTCACCTGTCGTATTGCGCATTTCCGCGCGCGGTTGGCAGGTGTTTCCGTTTGTAGGCACTGACCAATTCGGTCGTTTCCAAACCCCGTCTTTCCGGCAAGCCATCCGAGGACTTGGAGGAATCAGTCGATGCGACGGATATCCCCGGCACTAATTGCGGTCATCGTAGTTGTTTGCGCCCTGGCCTTGTTTGTCATTTTCGCCCACCCGGTCATTGCGCTACCTGCTGTGACGGTTGCGCTCCCAGCCAGTGTCACGAACGCCATCCCTGGGCTCGCGAACGTCAAGGCGCTGACTGTGACAGTGCGGACGAACGGAGCGCTGTCTGTGGGGTTGGATGGTCAGACTTTGACGACCCTCTCGTATACTCCGGATTCACTGGGCGCGGCTAGCAATCTCGCCATGCGGACAGCATTGCCATCCTCCGATTTGACGCTGCTATTCCTGATCCCTGTGCTACTGTTCCCCTGGATTTCGCCGCAGTTGGTTTGGAGTGCATTAATAACCGGCATATCCCTGTACTATGTGCTCCCCGTTGAGGTAACGCTGCGCTTTATCCACGGGTGAGAAAGGAGTATCGATCAGGCCAATTCGACTACAGTGCGCGCGCCTTAAGGCAGAAGGTTCACAAGAACAAAAACAAGGAGATGTGCCATGCAGCGAAAAGTGTTTTTTATCGTGGCCGTTCTAGTGGCCTTTACAGTATTGGGGTTCGTTCACACGGTGTATGCCGATTCACCCACGCCCGCAGCCGCGCAAAATCAGGTGGTGGTCGACATTACGGTTAATTCCGCCGGTGAGATGACGGTCGGTGGGGTGAGTCTCAAGGCGTTGAACGTTGCACCGCTCAACAGTACGACGACCGAAATGATCAAGAATCTTGACAATGGGCATCTGGTGGTCCAAGGCGACGTGGTGACACTCGACCTTCACGGAACGCCGATCATGAAGATGCAGTGGGATGCATCCAGCCGACAGGCTGTGGTGGGCCTCGCGGCCAAGTATGGCTACACGGTCGGGCCTGATGTGCTCTCCCGCATCGAAGAATGGATCACTTCCTCTAGCCTCGACGTTACCGCACGCTATACGAATGAGCCCAGCAAACCGCTCGTCATCAAGTTGACCAAGCCGGTGCTCGTCGACATCGGACCGCAGGGGCAGGTGGCGGTCGAGAAGGGTCCACTGGCCTATGGCCTCGACCAGAGCGTGATGCAACCGATCACACAGAGCGGCGCCAAGGACGCGTTGATCTGCTGGAACAAGGGGACTCTGACTGCTAAGGTAGATGGGAAAGCACTGCCATCCATTACCCTAGATCCCAAGGGCGCCCAGTATCTGGTCAAGGCTCTCAACCTGCAGATTACGAACATCGATCCCTTCTTCAATGCTCAGTTGGGAGTCGATATCGCTCTGCCGGGCGGCGCACACCTGACGGGTGCCACCTGCGGTCAGTAGCCCGTTGGCCGTGCTTGGATGGACTGGACGCCACAAGACGGGGTTGCACGACGGACCTTCGAGTGGCGGTCCGGGAGCTCGGCGGGAAAGCTGGAGGCATTCATGAAGCATGCGCTGCAAACGCCTATGCTGCACGTGGCTGTTACCCTGCTGCTCGCCGCTTCTCTGCTCATTGGACGGAGCGCCTCCACCGTCCATGCGCAGAGGCCTGCCGACTCGGAAGGCCCCCAAAGCGCGAGAACCGTGGGCCAACCCGTCCCGAGCATCCCACCCGGCACAGCCCAATGGTTCCAGTTTAACTACAGCTTTACGGCTGACCCACACCCTCGGCCCACGGTCGCCGTCCGCCTACTGGATGGCGTGCAAAATGGTTTGCAGTTCGAGATCTGGTCGCCAGAACGACTGCAAGGCAACTGGCGGGATAACGAGCCGGTCGGACGCGGCACGCAAGAGGTCATCGCCGGTTGCAGCTGGACGCTCCCCGACGGCAGCGTCGTCAAGTGTGCAACGAATGATTATACTTGGGTGGGCGGGTTCGGCGCGCTAGGCGTCTACTACATCCGCATTATCAACACAAGCCATTTTCCCATTGCACCTCAAGTCATCGTGAGTGGCGCAGGCTTGGGAGAATGCGTGAATCCCTCGCCCTCGCCCACCCCGAATGCCACCGAAACTCTGGCGAGCGGCCAAGGTTACGTCCTCGTCCAATGTGAGTTCGCGCCAGGGTCCGCGATGGCGGCCGTAGGGCAGGCTGTTGCCGCGTCCGCGACTGCACCCGCTTCAGCGGGGGCTGCCACGGTCACCTCGACTCCGACTCCAGCGGCGACGCCATCAGTGTCCGCGGTGGCGCCGACGCCTGCAGTGACCGCTACTGTGATTTCTACGGTTGTGCCATCGGCTACCTCAACTAGCACGATCGGTCCAACTGGTACCTTAACGCCTGTCGCCACCCCGTTAGCTCCGGCGACGGCTACGTCGGTCTCAACGCAGCCTCCTAGCCCGACCACGGTCATTGTCTCTAGCCCAACCGCCAACCCTACGGCGACGGCGACTCCGCCCGGAATTGTCGTTGCTCCCGCCACTCTCGTTCCGACTCCTTCAGCCAGTCCCGTCCCAACGCGCACCTCTCCTCCAGCCGCGACGGCGACTTTGGCGGCCACACCCGCACCGACGGGGACCGTGCCTCCAATCGCGACGGCGACCTTGGCGGCCACGCCCGCGTCGACGGGCACGCTGCCTCCAGTCGCGACGGCGACCTTGGCGCCCACGGCGGTGCCGACGCGCTCACCGACGGCGAGCCCCATTCCCACACCTGTGCCGCCGTCAACGGTGGGGGTGGCAGAGCCCAACCAACTGACACTTGACGTTACTATCGGCTCGACTGGCAATCTGTCCATCGGCGGCTTGGACATGAGAGCCTTTGGCGTCGAGCCCCTCTCAGGCCAAGCCATCCAACTGGCCAAACAGCTCGAGAGTGCGCACTTGATAGTTCAAAGTGACGTCGTGGCGCTTGACCTCCACGGCACGCCGATACTGAAAATGCAATGGACTCCGTCTAGCCGTCAGGTGATGACCGAACTCGCGGCTCGGTATGGGTTTGCTATCAGTTCGCAAGTGCTGATCCGTGCGGAGGAATGGATCAGTTCCTCCACTATCGACATCACGGCTCGCTACACGGACGAGCCGAGCAAACCGTTGAGCGCTAACTTGACCAAGCCGCTGTGGATCGATATCGGGCCGGCGGGGCAAATGACGATTGAGCAAGTGCCCCTCGCCGTCAACCTGGATCCGGCTTTTATGCAAACGGTGAAGCAAAGCGGCTTTAAGAACATCCTCTTGTGCTGGAACAAGGGCGCTCTCAAGATCAGAGCAGACGGCAACGATCTGCCGATGCTGACGCTGGACAAGAGTGGGGTCAGTACTCTGAACCGAATCCTGGGGTTGCGCGTTGGGAGCGAATTAGACCCGCTCTTCAATTCCAAGTTTGGAGTGGACGTCGCTTTGCCGGGAGGCGCACATCAAGCGGGTGCCTCCTGCGGCGAATAACACATGAGAAGGGGGCCCGCGAGTTCGTCATCGCAATTTCTGGGGTAGGTTGTTTCAAGTAGGGAAACCAGCGAGGCATCCCTGTTCCCGGGATGCCTCGCCCTTTTCGCTCCGTGCCAGATGCCCGATTTCGGTTTGGTCAGCCTGAGTGAGGCACTGCCAAAAGCCGAAAATAGAGTTTTCTATTCCCTAGCCAAGCAGCCGGTCATGGCGCCATGCGAGACGCAAGG
>JAMDCU010000174.1 GCA_023489485.1 Chloroflexota bacterium | reverse complement strand
CTCTTCCGATCTTTGATCCGCTGAAGGTCGCGCAGGGTCACATCGCTGTCGTCCAGTTGGCCGTCGCGCAAGCGCTCGTCGGTGATTCGATTGATGATGGCACGGATCGCTTCCTGCGTTGCGGGGCGCTCAGCCCGGGTGGTTGCCTCGATCCCATCTGCCAGCATGAGAATAGCGGCCTCGCGTGATTGCGGTTTGGGTCCGGGATAACGAAAGTCCTGTTCGTTGGTAGAGTTGTTCCCATTCGTCTTGAGTGCCATGCGGTGAAAATAGGCGGCGAGGGTGGTACCGTGGTGCTGCGGAATGAACTCCACCAAGCGCTTCGGGAGACGATGTTTTTTCGCCAGTTCCAGGCCGCTCGAGATATGACCAATCACGATCTCTGCACTCTGATGTGGTTCGAGTTCATCGTGAACGTTCCGGCCGTCAAGTTGGTTCTCAATAAACATCTGAGGCTCGCGTGTCTTGCCGACATCGTGATAGTAAGCCCCCACGCGGACGAGGAGCGGATCGGCGCCGATCCGCTGAGCGGCATGCTCCGCTAATTGCCCGACGACCAAGCTGTGGTGATAGGTGCCGGGCGCGTCGCTCAGAAGCTTTAGCAGCAGCGGATGAGTCGGCCGGGCTAGATCGATGAGTTCGAGAGAAGTCGTTATCCCAAAGAGCTTGCCCAAGACGAAGAGGCTGCCGATGGCGAACAGACCGGCGAGGGCGCCATTTCCCATAGCGGCAAGGAGTTGCTGCCCCCAGGTGACAAAGTCGGCATCGTGCGAGACGACCCGAAAAGTTCCAATCACCGCGGCGTTCGCCAGCGCCACGTAGACTCCAGTCCACAGGAACGCAGGGAGTCGCTCGATGCGGCCCAAAGTCAAAGCGGCGACAAGACTACCCACGAGGGCATAGCTCACAAACTCGAGCGAGCTGTGCGTTACGAATCCCATGAGGAGGGCAAGTGGCAGCGCTACTCCGAGTGCGACCACCGGGTCGATGAGGACGGCGAGGAGCATGACGGACGCACTGACCGGGTAGAGGTAGAGGAAAACGGGCTGTGTGGCCGCCGTGAGCTTGGCCCCCGCGGCAAAGACCAAGAATACACAGGCAACGAGCAGCAACGCCCGTGTGTGCATAAACAGAGCCGGTCGGAGCCGAATGAGATACACGGCAAGGATGAGCACCAGCAGGATGGCAAAGAGCGCGGGCCCAATGATGTCCAGGGGTGTCGGCCGTGCACGCATGATCCCGAGCGCCTCGAGGGACTCGACCGCCAACGGGGTGATCACTTCGCCCTCGCGCACGATCGCTTCACCTTGCTCTATCGTGTGATAGACTGTACCGACCCGCTCGCGCGCCGCGGCTCGCAATTCGCTTGTTTTTTGGGCGTTGAAGGAGCTGTTCGGGACGACAAAGAGTCGAGTCCATTGAGCAACGAGATCGGCCTGATCGGCGTTGAGGGCGAGACTCACACGCGAGGGAATCTTTGCATATTCGGAAGGTAGGTCCGTCTGCCGAATTTCATCTCGCATCGTCACATCGAGAACAATGAGCGTCTCGTTCACCATCTGATGGAACGTCGGTTCGTCCAGGGCCAGCGTCCGGCTCAGAGTGAGAGCCGGAAGCGTCAGTGTGGGAATAGATTGGACCCACTCGAGTTTTTGGTCAAGGGTCGTAAAGGGATCGTGGCGGACAGAGTCGAGGTGATCGAAAACGCGGGTGGCCAGCCGAACTTGCTCGCGGTCCAGCTCCGCATTCGCTGGGTCGTAGACGTCCTGCACTTGCGCTTCTGCTTTGGCCCGCGCGTCGGCGGTCTCCAGCTGGCTGGCAAACGTAATCCGCACAGGGGCGAGGATCGTTTTGGGGCTGACTTGACCGGCAATGAAAGGAACCGGTTCCTGAAGGGTCTCAAAAGTGAGGATCAGACCCAAGGCGGCGGCAAAAAGTGCGCCAATGAGCAAGGCGCGGACGAATTGCCATCGGGAAAGCGAAACAGGATGGTTGAGCGCAAGCTCACCGGCAATCAAGGGAGTTGTCCATTAGTGTCGCCTGACGGCGATCACCGCAATCCGCCTGTGTCGACAGGGGTACGTGTCAGCACGTAGGCGGCCCGGCGCGGCTCGCCTTGAGTCATGACGAGGTCTTGGGCCGTATAACCGGCCCCAAACGCGCGTTCAAAAACGTCCCGAGTGCGCGAGCGCCATTCGCGGGCGAGGTCGGGCGCGTGCGCCTTGAGGGCCGCGAGGTCGCTGGGAATCTCGACGCAGAGAGAGTCTCCGCCCAATGCGTGCACAGCTTGGATGCTAGGGAATGGACCGTCCCAGGTGATATCGAAAACCTCGCGGGCGCCCGCGCGCACAAGTGCAGCCCAATCAGCATGGGGAGGTTCGCCCGCCGCGCCCCGGACAGCCCGGGAGGAATTCAGCCACCACTCGACTTGGAACCGGTCTGAGGAGAGACCGGCATTCAACCCATCGGACATATCACCGTAGGCGTTCGGAATGTATCGCCGCGCAACGGCCCCGAGACGCGCGAGATTCAGGCGGGCGTTGAGGAATAAAAGCGGATCGTAGGTCCAGGTCATCAGGGGAATGCCCTGTGCCAGGGTCAGTTCGCGTTGCTTGAGCTTGAGTTGCACTCCTATTTTTCGAGATTGGTACTCGGGGAGGACCGCGAGCAAATGGGAGCACTGTTTGAACACAGAGCCGTGCGGTCCCTCATCGATTCCAACAAAACTAAAGGCCAAACCGACGAGCCGTCCGTCCGATGCGGAATCAAAGGCCCCCAGGACAAATCCACCGCCTCGTTGTGCAGTGATGAGCAGTTCCGCGGGCACAACGTCACGCCAGTCGGGCATTTGCCATACAACCTTCTGCAATACTTCGGCGGCGTGGTACTCGCTCCAATCCAGGAGCGGACGAATCGAGATAGCGCTCGTGGTGCTAATAGTCATCCTCGTCCGGGCCCTCTTCCTCTTCTTCTTCCTCTTCTTCGTCTTCGTCAAAATCGGCTTCCTCAATCTCCTCTTCCTCGTCTTCCCATTCGGCCTCTTCATCCTCGACGAGGTCTTCACGTGGTTCCATGGTCAGGCATCCAGCATCGGGGTCGTATTCGATTTCATCTGAAGTGCAGATGCCGTTCTTCCAGAAGGAGCATCGGCTGTCACGGCATCGAATACGGGTCATCGATAGATCCTCCTCGTGCAGATTGAACTGTTTGCTAGGGCGAAGGCCATTATATTCGACTTGAGTCTTTTTGTAAATCCAAAAGCAAAAGCGAGGTATATTTGCCGATGCGATTTCGGCATCGGCAAATCGAACCTCGCTTTTGGGAGAGGCGATGATTGGCTAGGCCGCCGGTTCTTCCAGAACCCGGAATGATCCACTCGGCGACCACGGTCCCCAACCGGCGTCGTTTCCGCCTCGGACGCGCCAGTAATATATAGTATTCGGTCGCAAAGGCTTTTCGACCGGGACAGCGGCCTCCGTCGCAATGGAAAGCACGGATAGAGTACCACCCCAGTTAGGATCCTCGCTCCAAACCACTTGATAGCGTGTGGCTCCGCCGACCGAGAGCCAGCGGAACTTGGGGTAGACGCTATCCGTGTACTGGCCGTTGATGGGTGCGAGCAGTATAGCGCGCCCCGTCGGCGCCACCGGTCGAGGGGCGGGGGGCGGGGGGGGAGGCGGCGGCTTGGGCGATGGTGCAGACTCGCCCCCCTTGGAAGCTGGGTGCCGTCCGGCTTTGGTCCGCCCGGTTTTCCCTCGCTCTGCCGCTCGCCCGCTCGGGCGTACAGGAGTTGGTTTGCGTGTGCCTGGCGTTCCGGAGGGACGCGCTCGAGCCTTGGATGCGGCGGGACGCTTGGCCGACTTTTTGGAGACCGTTTTTTTCCGGGTCGCAACCGCAGCCAGGAGCGGTGTAGCCGCAAGCAATAGCCGCTCCGAAATCCAACTCATCAATCAGCTCCGGTCTCCGGCATTGGCATAGGCGTTGGCGTTGGCGACGGCGGCGGAGGAGGCGGTAGCTCGGGTGGAGTCGCCATGGGAGGCTGCTCAGGAGCAGGAGCGGTCCGGCGCCGTGGTGCTGCTCGACGCGCCGTCTTCCGAGCGGTCTTTTTCCGCGCAGTCTTCTTGGCGGTCTTTTTGGTCGTCTTTTTCTTGCTTGTCTTTTTCGGCGCGGCGAGCAGTAACGGCGTGGCCAAGCCGAGCAGAGTGTCCAACAATACGCTCATCAGATCCTCCTTGCATGATGTCGAATTGAATTCCGGAGCGGCCGCGTTCGGGCCCGCCGGTAATCCTCGTAACCCTGTGTTGTCAGTTCTGTGCTTTCGGTCCGTGTGGGCTAGGGCGATTCACCTCCTTTGCTCTTTTGGGGGAATGCGAATAGAGCAGGAGTGATCGATGCAACAGCTGCGATCGTCACGAGAACCGGCTCGTGCGCCCCGAGAGTTTATGGACGACGAGGACGAGACAGGGAATGGCACTGCAGGGGCCGGCGATAGAACACCGGTTCTGCCCGGGTGGCGGCAACATCCGTGGCGGTTGCGATCACCCGAGTCAACGGAGAATCGAGAATGAGGTTGGTCCAACTCGAAATTGCCGGCCTTGGCATCTAGCCTTGGTCTGGCCACGCGTACGAGGTGCGGGCCGGCCGTGCGACGGCGCATACGATTTGCTCCGGTGGCGCAATGAGATGCATCCTTGCAGGAAAAGAAAAGCGCGTCGTCGTTCGGCAAGAGTATAACATACATCGTGCGCGTTTTCAAGACCCTTCAAGCACTTGTTTGGAAATCATTTCGCTTGCAGTGTGGACGCGGGCCGCGGCGCGCAAAAAAAAGACAGATGGAGCTCCATCCGTCTTCGATATCTGTGATGCCCCACCCGTCTTTCGGCCGACGCCGTTTGCTCCAGTTGGATTAAGCGACAAAAGGAATCTAGAAATGAAGGCCTGCTCTCGTCACGGCTGAAGGCTCGGTGCGACTGGCGCGCGCTTCCGTGGAGATGAACCAGAAAGAGGTGAGGGCCATTTTGGCTTCAACTGTGGACAAACCAATACACGCCCCGGCTACAGCTCGTGTGAGCTCGACATAACAGGAGAACGAACGTTCGTATTTCTTTCCTACTGACAACCGTTCGTGAAATTGGCCGGGCTCGACACGACCTCTTTCGGGGTGAGGATGTGCAGTTTTGCCCAGCCGGCCCCGGTTGGAGGGCCAGACCACTGTGTGCTTACCGTCTGTGAGCCCAATCCCGCAAAGGTAATGGTCTGGTCAGCACTGCTGCTCCCGTCACTCTTGTCCCAGCGGTATGTTACCGCTCCCGGCCCGTTCGCCGTTATCTCGCCCGTAAGGCTGAATACCGCAGGGCATTTCGCCGTGAAAGTCACAGGACTCGCGTCCACGATGATATTGCTTACCTGGAACGACTCGGTGCATGTGAGGCTAAACGACGCCTGTGCCGAAACGAGGTTGTTTGGGCTGAGAACGTGCAGTTCTGCCCATCCCGAGCCCGCCACACCAACGTTCCATGGATTTGTCACTGTCAGTGTTCCTGCATCCCCGAAAGTGACCGCTTGTGTTGGAGTGCTAGTCCCATCGCTTCGCTCCCATCGATACGTAGCCGTTCCCGCTCCATTCGCAGTAATCATGCCTGAGAACGTGAATGCTGCAGGGCAGGTTACTGCGGAAAGGGGAGTCACGCCGGCCGTGACCCCGGTGACGGCAAAGCCAGGATTGATGACCTGGACAGTCGTTTGCTTGGAAATGGTCGCGTTCCCGCATCGAGCGGTGATCTTGTATGTGGTTGTCGTCGTGGGGGTAACAACGGTGCTCCCAGGTGTGGCGACCCCGCCAATTTGCTGATCAATCTCTGCCGAATCGGCGTTGCTCACAAAGCCCCAGCTCAAGACAGCCGATTGACCAAAAGAGATGGTCGTCGGGGATATGCCGAACGAAGCAATGTTGGGAGTCCCGCTGCAGACAATGGGCACCGGCGTAACGGCGGGTGGGGGAGTGTTAGTGACGTCGGGCACAGGTGGGGCCTGCACCTGTATCTCGACGCTCAACGAACCGAACAGGTTGCCATTGGGTCCCTTCAAACGCCAGAAGCTTGTGTGAGTACCAGGTGTGGCAGGGGCAACCATGCTGAGGAGTACATCAGCTGTCGCACCAGGGTCTGTGGGCGGCAGTGGAATGCTCAACGTGGTTGTCATCGCTTCTCCGGAGGCAAAGACTAACTGATAGTCGGCACCCCAGGCGCAAGTCCCGACATTGCGCACCTGCCAGATCTTGTTAAAGGTCTGGCTGCTCGCGAGAAGCGTACCATCTGGAACGGTTACGTCGCTGACAAAGGATGAACTCGGCGTACAGGAGATGCTGCCGGTTCCTGTAATCGAAGCAGACGGTGTAGAGAGTGGGTTCCCACTGGCGGATCCAGGCAAGACCTTTACCCTGATCTTTTCAGCGTCGCTGGCCACGTTGGCTAGACTGTAGGCCTGGACGCTGATGGTATGCGTGCCCGAAATGGCTCTCCAAGTCTGGGTGATTGAAAAGGAGACCGAACCGCCGGGCACGGGGTCCGTGCGGACGACTGTCCCATCCACGCCGAGCTCCACACGCGTGATGCCGGCCGAGTCAGTAGAGACGGACCGGACTGAGACTATATCTCCCTCTTGAACCACCAGCCCATTCGAGGGCGAAACGATGGAGACGGACGGCTTGCTCGCGACGACGGTCGTGAGATCACAGGCTAGAAGGAAAAGGCCCGCTGCTGCCAACAAGGAGAACAAACCCAACAAACGGCGATCCATGTCACTGCTCCGAAACCATTGCCCAACCAGTATAGCACACGCAGGACGGTTCTCCAAAAGCGTCTAGTTTCTACTAAAAAGAAAAAGGGCAGGCCCGATGCTGCCTGCCCTCGACAACCATTTCTGCTTATTTTTCCAGCCTCGGGTTTACCCAGACAGCCCAACACTGATTGGCAGTCGTATTCCGGCCAATCGCCTCAAAGTAAATCAAGACGTTGCTCTGCCCGGCGTAGGCACTCAGGTCCACATCCGCGTCGTTCAGGCTGCCCGTGCGAGTCTTGGTCACGTCCAAGAATCGGACGGCAGGATTGCTCCCGACGATGATTCCAGCAACGAATTGGACCTGGCCGCCCGCGCCGGCAATAAACCCGTACTTGGTCCTGAAATGGGTGCCGGCCTGAAGGGTGCCTGGGATCGTGTAACGACCGACGATAAAGCCGTCCGTGACCCACTTGGGATGCGTTTCCAGGGATTGAGGCGAAGAGCCGTCTTCCAGGGCTCCGGTATAGATCCGCATAAAGCCTTCGGGATTGGTCCCGTCTGTGTTCGCCTGAGTCCCCCAGGTCAAGTAGCCGGAGGAAGTGGGATAGATCCCGCTGTACCACTGCGCCGAGGGCGCGCTTGCCAGGAAATCATAGATTAACTGGACCCCGGAAGGCTGGGGTGAATTGACCGTGACCGTCACTTGGCGTGTCGAGGTCCCTCCACAGCCTGTAGCTGTGAGCGTATAGGTTGTCGTCGAACTGGGATTGACCGTCACGCTTCCCGGGGTGCCCACCCCGCCAATCCCATTGTCGATGGAGGCTTCATCCGCGCCGGTGACTGCGCCCCAGCTCAACGTCGTGGAACCGCCCGTCGTGATCGGATTGGGCGATGCGGTGAACGATGCAATCAGCGGCGCTTGGTCACAAGAAGGAGGAGGCGTGTTGGTCGGATTGGGAGTGTACGTTGGAGTAAGAGCTTTGGTCGGACCCGGAGTGGGACTCGCTCCGAGGACTTTGATGGCGACGTAGACGGTCGCGCCGAAATAGGTTCCTGTCGGAGTCCGCAACCGCCAATGGCTGGTGTAAGACCCGGCAGGGGCGGGCGCGGTCATCGCGACAAGCATTTCCGCGGTCGCTCCGGGCGCCGTTTTGGGAACGGCGATCGTGGTCGTCGTCGCCATGGACTTGCCGCTGACAAATACGAATTGATAGCCGGCGCCCCAATTGCAAGTGCCGGCGTTCCTGAGCCGCCAGATCTTGTTGAATGCCTGCCCGGCGGCAAGCACAGTGCCATCGGGAATAGTGACATCGGCCACAAACGTCCCGATATTCGTGCATGCAGCGGGTGTGCTAGAGGCAGCCGGTAGAGGCGAAGCCGGCGTATCTGCGGGCGCGACCGTCTGAACAGGAGTAGACTGCTCTACAACTGCAGTCGACGGGACGGCCGTACCCGGTCCGGCCGTTCCGGGCACGACAGTCACGGCGATGATCGCCGGATCGCTCGCGTTATCAGCCGCATTGTATGCGCGCACCGAGAGTGTATGTGAGCCCGCTACTGCTTTCCAGGTCTGGATGAGCGTAAACGAAGACTGGCTCTTTCCGGGGGGTGAATCTGTGCGTACGATCGAGCCGTCGACGTACAGTTCGACACGGCTGATCCCACTCGAGTCAGTTGCGGTGGACGTGACGGAAACATCATCTCCCACGTGGAATTGGCTGCCATGGGGAGGAGAAGAAATGACGACGGTTGGTTTCCCCGCCATGAAGCTGCATGCGGAGGAGAGGAAGATGAGGGAGATCAAAAACAGCGCCAACCAAAGTGAGCGGAACCCTTTGGGCACGGCATCCTCCTTGGAGGTCGAACAGTAGGCTGGCTTGATGGCAAAACGGGCTGACTAGCGCCGCCCAACATGATGAAGATGACCGTTTCAAACACTCCCCTGCTGAGCAGGTCTCGAGCCCATCAAGCCAAAAGGAGTATAGCATACCCGGCGTGGATTTCAAAATTCAGAGCGGGGTGATGGCTTTCATTTGTCTACCTTCGATTGGGTAATCCTTCCCGTGAGAATCAACCCGGTGACCACACCGATAATCCCCATTACCGACACGGCGTTATAACCCCACTGTCCTGCCAACCAGCCCCCTAAAGCCGCGCCGATCACGCCTGCGAGCGCGGTGGTCGCGTTAAAAGTACCTATTCCTTCTCCCTCGCCCATAGGAGAAAACCGCGCCGCGAGGGCGGTCCCCGTAACGCTGAGCAGAGACCAGGCAAGCACGACTAAAAGAAAAGCAAGCAAAGCCGGCGCACCCTGTGCTACGAAAGGTGTTAATCCCAGGACAAACAAGCCCAGGAATGCCAACACGCGCACAACCAATGCGGCCCGCAGCAATCCCAACGCGCCAAAGCGTTCCGACCAGCGCCCCGCGGGCGCGTAGAGGGTCAATCCCAGTGCCGCCGCAAACGCATAGCCAGCCGACGAAAACTCGGGCGCGACGCCGTACGCGTGTTGCATCACCATAGGATAGAGGGAAAAGAACGCCGCTGCGCCTCCAAAACTGAGCAGCCACGAAAGGAGAAAGACGGAGAAAGCCGAATTCACAGACTGCACAACCCGTCGCAGCCCCGTGAGACTTGGGCGATGGTAGAATTGCTGCGGCGAACCAGGACTCCACTGAGCGTGACGAGACGGATGCGGCAAGACCGGACGCGGTGACGAAGGATGGATTGGAGTGGGTGTCAACCCGGCCGGGAAAAATGCGAGCACGGTCAACCCCGCTGCAGTCAGCAATCCGATACTCAGGCCAGCCTGGCTCAGCATTCCCGCGAGGAGCAACCCGCCGACCTGGCCCGCGCCATAAAATGCTTGCAGCCAGCCAATACGTTCGTCCCATTCCGCGCGTGGATGCACTTCCACCACGAACAGGTTCGCGACGGTAGCGGCAGCACTCGCGCCCGCGCCCTGTGCCAGCGCGAGCACGAACCAGATCGCTAGAGAGGTGGTAAAAGGAAAAGCCGCCAATGCTATTGCCGTCACCAATAATCCGCCGAGCATCAGCCAGCGATGCAGGCGATAACGATCGGTGAGATCTCCCCAGAGCGGAGCGGCCAAGCCACCGAGGTTGAATGCCGCTATCACTAATCCAACGGCAGCAATGTTTCCGCTGCGACTCACCGCTAGAGGAAGTAAGATGGGAGCAATGCCCGCTATGGCCGCGCCCAGCAAAGCGTAGGCGAGATACCACGGCTCTACCCACTTGCGGAACCCTAATGGTTTGTGTAATGTCGGCATCGCGAGTTGCGGCGTAGCGTTTCCGATGAGGTTGACAGCATGGCCAGCATACCACAAAGAATCGCCGCTGACAAGACCTGACGTGTACGACGGTAGGGCTGCTGCAAAGTCGCCGTGGTGTGTCATTGCGAGGCCGATTTTTGGCCGAAGCAATCTCACCCTGCCGAGGATGAGACTGCTTCGTCGGCAAAACCGCCTCCTCGCAGTGACGATAAGCCTTGTCAACGGACTTTGCAACAGCCCTGTGTACGACGGGTCGCTTGCATTTCTGCCCGCCGTGTATATACTGATAACGAAGGCATGGCCGAAGCTGACATGGACGGTCTGCCAAAGTACAATTCATCTGTAGATTTGTCGTTTGGAGTCACCGTGGAAGAGAGCACTGCATTGCCGAAAGAGAAAACCGTAGGGCCGGGCCACAAGTCGGGTTTCGTCGCCGTAATAGGCAAACCGAATGTCGGCAAGTCCACCCTCATCAACGATTACGTTGGCGCCAAGATCGCCATCGTCTCCGACAAACCGCAGACCACACGCCGTGTCATTCGCGGGATTCTAACGCGTTCGGACGCCCAGGTTATTTTCGTGGATACCCCGGGTATTCACAAGCCGGCCCACAAGCTGGGACGTGTCATGGTCGAATCAGCCACGCGTGTTCTCGGCGAAGTCGATGTGGTGGTATTCATCGTGGACGGATCGCGCATGCCGACCAAAGATGACCTCCAGATAGGGCAGCTTTTGAATGACAAGTGCCACGTGCCCGTTCTGCTCGCACTCAACAAGATGGATCTGCTCAAGCCCATCGACATCCAGGCGGTGACCGAAGCCTTCTGGGCGATTGTCAAGCACGAAGACTGGATGCGAATCTCCGCCACACGGAAGGATAACCTCGACAAGCTGCTCGACCTTATTCTTGTGCGCCTGCCTGAAGGCCCGGAGCTGTTTCCACCGGACCAAGTCACGGACCAGCCACTCCAGGTGATCGCCTCCGAGTTGGTGCGAGAGCAAGTGCTGCAGGAGACACGCCAAGAAATCCCGCATTCGATCGCCGTCGCCATCGACGAATGGGAGGACCGGCGTCCGGACCTGACCCATATCTCGGCGACCATCTATGTGGAACGGGACTCGCAAAAGGCGATTGTTATCGGAGCACGGGGCGCCATGCTGAAAAAGATCGGCCAGGCGGCACGGGCGGAGATCGAAGATTGGGTCGGGCACCAGGTGTATCTGGAACTGTGGGTCAAAGTCTGGAGTCGCTGGCGAGAACAGGAGGAGAGCCTGCATGAGCTCGGTTATGGGCCCCAGTGACAGACTGGACTCGCGATGAAACCGGATTCCGCTGCCAATGGGTTCGACAGTGATGCCACCGCAGCTGTCTGGGCACGTCCGAAAGTGGCGAGGGGTGACGCAGGCGGGGAACAGGGATCCACGACCCGCGTCTGGGGAAAGATAATTCGTGTCGACAGAGCTAAACGGGACCGAGTTGGAATGGTATGCCACGCCGGAGACAAGCGAGGAAAGGAAGAGAGCGTTTGAAAGCGCTTTCGGCTGGCGTTATGGGCTCGTCTTTGGCCTTGTGCTACTTTTCACCTGTTGGGGCCAGGATGCCTGGGTTCTCGTAACCTCTTCTGCAGAGCTTGGCTGGGGCAAGCTTTTGTTAGCGGCCATCACGGTCTTGCCGCTCTTGGTGCTCGCCGGATGGCTCGCCGGTCGTGCATATTCCTCTAACCCGACCAAGCTTGTTCTATGGATCATTACAAGCGGGGCGAGCGGGTGGATCGCCGTACACTTGCCTTTCCAAGGCATGAGCTGGCTCACGAGCATGTTTGACTCGACCGTCCAGGGTGTGACGGTCTTTCCTTTTGTAGAGGACGCGACGTTCATGGTCGTCATAGCCATCGTCGTCGGCGTCGTCATCGCGATACCGGCCGCGCTCGTGCAGGTGCTTGCCACCCAGTGGGCATGGGACCGCTCTACCGAGCAAGGCCAAATCACCTTCACGAGTACCCTGTTCCTTTTCCTGGCGCTCCCCCTCGCCCTTTTGCTCGGTCTCTTTTGGGACGGCACGGCCAACTATAACCTGCGTGCCCCAATCCAACGTTCAGGTCTGGTGTTCCAGATGGCACTCTCGACCCCGCCCGATCTGGATATGACCAAGATGCCGCAGGATGAGATGATGACGTATGTGGCCGGCCTCCCCTGGCGGGGGCGGATTTCCTCTCATTATACGCAGTACATCGCTTACTATGACCCGGAGACGATGCAGCAAGCTACCGTCGATATCGCCTTTGACAATGGTCTCATCCTGCGCTGCCAATTGGTCCAATTTGGCCGCTTTATGGGTGGCTGCTTCGATCTTGGAGATGAAGCCGCCGTGCTAGTGTCGCAATTTATTCAAACAGGCAAGACCCCATGTAAGGATTGTTCGGTTCAAATCGGTCAACAAGCGGCGGCGTGGCGTGCGAAGCTGAGAAGCGATTCCGTCTTGGTACAAATCCAAGTCACGCACCATGCGGGAAGTGTGCTGCTCGTCCAAGGGCAACTTGGCTCAGAAGGACGCGTGCAGTGCCGTTTGGTGGGGGCCCAGCCCGTTGTGATCCACGATTGCTCCGGACCCTAGCGCCGCATCTTCTGCCTCCGCGAGACTAATCCACTGCGGAACTATCCGACGAGCAATCCACCCACGCCCAGCGCGATCACGTCGTCGCGGCTCACGCGCTCGCCGGCAAGGAGTCGCGGCAGGATCAGGTCGACGACGTTTGTCTCGCGCGACTTGACACACCCTGGCGCTCCTATAATGGGGATGGTGCCGGAATAGGCGAGCAGAAGCAGATTGCCTGGCTCGACCGGCGCTCCGTAAAGTTCGATCTCTCCTCCGGCACGTCGTATCCCGCGGGGCACCGTGTCCTCTGCGTCCATGATGGACGTCTCGCCCGCCAGGATGACCATCTGCGCTGATGCATCTTGGAGGGCGGCTTCAATCGCCCGGGCAATGGCCTCTTCCTCCTCCAACACAGACTCTTCGCGCACGATCTGAGCATCCAAATCATAGATGCGCCCATGAATCGGCGGAGAGAAAACCTGACGCACCCGCTCGCGCCCATTCTCACTGCTTGCGAGAATGAGGGCAACGCGCCCTCGCGCGATCGGCGCGACGTCGAAGAGCGGCGCGGCCTCGCCCGCGATATTCTCCGCCTCGTGGACTCTGTCTTCCGGCAGCGCGAGCCCGATGGTCTTTAAGGTGGCAACCATCTTCTTCGGAGCTACCGGCGTAAAAGGCGGGATCGTCGCGAGGGTAAGGCCTGGCA
>JAMDCU010000059.1 GCA_023489485.1 Chloroflexota bacterium | reverse complement strand
TGGTCTATGGTTTCTTGGACCCCCGAATCCGATATGACTAGATCGTTCAGGTGGCAGGAGGAGTAGATGCGGTCGGCAAGCCTGCTCCGTTCCACGGCGGCCAATGATTCGGCGCTGGAGCTGGGAGAACGGGCTCCACGTACCTTTTGGGGCGATGCGTGGCGACAATTCCGGCGACAGCGCACGGCCACGATCGGCTTATGCGTCCTGGCGGTCTTGATTCTCGGCACTCTGGCGGGTCCATTCGTCTACTCTCAAGACGCGAGCTCGATTAACTTTGGCCTAAAACGCCAAGGTCCGACCCTGGCACACCCGTTCGGCACCAATGACGTGGGACAAGACCAAATGGCTCGAGCCATGGTCGGAGGGCGCATCTCGTTGGCTGTGGGCTTGACCGCGGCGGTAGTCTCGATCGTCCTCGGCCTGCTGATCGGCACCACCGCTGGCTATTTTGGCGGCCACCTGGACAACTTGCTCATGCGCCTGACGGACCTATTCCTGTCGCTACCGTTCATGCCGGTCCTGTTAATGACCCTGTATCTCTTTCGGGACGCCCTACGCGGGGTATTCGGACCACAACTGGGCATCTTCCTCCTGATTGTCGGCCTGATCGGCGGCTTCCAGTGGATGTCGACCGCGCGGATCGTGCGGGCCTCCGTCCTGTCGTTGAAGGAGACAGAGTTCGTCGAAGCCGCGCGCTGTGTTGGCGTCCAGACTCACCGCATCATTCTCCGCCACATCCTCCCCAATGTGCTCTCCCCGGTGATTGTCGCGGCGACGCTGGGAGTGGGGGCCGCGATCATTGCCGAATCAACCCTTTCCTTTCTGGGACTGGGCTTTCCGCCGGATTTCCCGACCTGGGGGCGGATGCTTTTTGATGCCCAAGACTATCTCGAATTGTCGCCCCATATGGCTCTTTTCCCTGGCTTGTTAATCTCTCTGACGGTGTTGTCGATCAACTATGTCGGGGATGGCCTGCGCGATGCGTTGGATCCCCGGAGGACAACGTAGCCCGGATGGTCCATATTTCGAAAACACAACTCACGGGAAGGAATTCTACAGGTTGTTTCCACAATGAGAAAAAACATGCTCCTTTCGGACAAAACGTACCAGACGATCAAGAACGACATCGTCACCTGCACGCTCGAACCGGGGCAGCAAATTGCCCAAGCCGACCTGGCGACACGCTATCGCGTGGGCTTGACTCCGGTTCGCGAGGCGTTACGGCAACTCGCCCAGGAGGGGTTTGTCAATCCGGTGCCGCGCCTAGGGTACATCGTCAGCGTTATCACCGCCGAGGATGTGCATGAGATCTACGAGACGCGCACCATCTTGGAATCCGCCACCGTGCGTCTCGCGGCGACGCGCGGACAGGACGAGCGACTGAGCGAGATCGCTCAGGCCGCCGACTTTAGCTACGAATACAAAAATCGCCAGAGTTATTCGATTTTTCTGAGCCAGAACAAGACCTTTCACCTTGCGATTGCCCAGGCAACCGAGAACCGGCGATTGGTGGAAATGGTCGGCCGGGTCCTGGACGAATTGATTCGAATCTTCCACATCGGCCTGGATCTCCGCGATAGCGCGAACGAGATGAGAGAAGATCATCTGGCACTGGCCGACGCACTTCAGAACCGCGAGACGGACCTGGCCGTCCAGCTCATTCAGCGCGAAATCGCCCGGTCGCAAGAGCGGGTCGTCGAAGGGTTGGCCGGCTATCCGCGCCGGCACATTACCACTCGCAGCGCGATGGCATTGGGCCGGCGAAGGTTTCGGGTATGACGCAACTCGCACGTGTCGGTGGCCGGGCCAAGTGCACTTCTCGCGAATATGGTCCACACAAATCTCGAGCGACCCGCTCGAGGCCACTGGATAAGCCATCCGGAATCGAGCCGTTGGATGCAAGATCGGAGGAATCATTGAGTCAAGCCGCTTATGCTGCCGCCGAAACGGCATTTGTCCGAGCGTACCCAGAATACCAGACCACGGGGCTTCTGGATGATCTGCGCGCGACGGAATATGCGCGCCTGGAGCGCTCCGGTCAAATCTATGTCGATTACACAGGCGGCGGACTCTATGCCGATTCGCAAATCCGCGCCCATGCGGACCTCTTGGTGAACCATGTGTTCGGCAATCCGCATTCTACGAACCCAACCTCGCTGGCGATGACCCACTGGGTGGAGCAAGCGCGCCACTCGGTTTTGGTTTTCTTCAACGCCTCACCGGAGGATTATGTTGTCATTTTCACGATGAATGCCAGCGGGGCGCTGAAACTGGTTGGGGAATCTTACCCATTCGGTCCCGATGGTCAATACCTGCTGACCTTCGACAATCACAACTCCGTCAACGGCATACGCGAGTTTGCGCGGGCGCGCGGCGCCCAAGTCACATATGCGCCCCTCTTGCCACCGGCCATGCGGATTGACGAAAACCGCTTGGTTGAGCTTCTGGGACAGGCCGTGGCCGGTCGAAATAACCTCTTCGCGTATCCGGCCCAGTCCAATTTCTCGGGGGTGCAGCATCCTTTGGAATGGATTGCCAAGGCTCAGGCCAAGGGCTGGGATGTGCTGCTCGACGCAGCCGCGTTCGCGCCGACGAATCGCTTGGATCTGAGTCAGTGGCATCCCGACTTTGTGTCGCTTTCCTTTTACAAGATCTTTGGTTATCCGACCGGCGTCGGATGTTTGTTGGCGCGCCGCGCGACGCTGGCGAAACTACGGCGGCCCTGGTTTGCCGGGGGAACGATCACTGTGGCATCGGTCGGTACTCCCTCCAGCCCGGGGCCGAGGCCTACGAGGACGGCACGCCGAACTACCTCAGCCTGCCCGCGGTGGATATTGGCTTGAGGCACATCACGCGGATCGGTTTGGACAAAATTCACACCCGCGTCCAATGTCTCACGGGCTGGTTGCTCAGTGAATTGGACCAACTACGACACGGCAATGGGGAACCCATCGCCCGCATCTACGGACCCCTGGATACCGCGATGCGCGGCGGCACGATTGCGCTGAACCTCTACGATGCGCAGGGGCGGTTTATTGATCATCGCGTGGTTGAGCAACGCGCGAACCAGATTGATATCTCTTTGCGGACCGGTTGTTTCTGCAATCCCGGCAGCGGCGAGCTCGCGCTCGGGCTTGAGCCCGCCGAATTGAATACCTGCTTTGCCGACAACTCCCGAATGACGCTTGACGATTTCCAACGATGTTTTGACGACAAAAGCACCGGGGCTGTTCGCATATCGGTTGGGTTGGTGACCAATTTCCGGGACGTGTATCGCTTGGTCCAATTCATTCGGAGCTTTGCGGACCGCGAGGTCCAGCCGCAGTAAGCATATACTTCCAACATTGCAAGAAGAGACAACTGACCATGATTATTGGAGTGCCCAAAGAAATCAAAGACCATGAGACTCGCGTGGCGGTGACGCCGGGCGGCGTCCAGGCCATGGTGCAAGCCGGACATCGCGTTCTCATCGAGCGCGGCGCGGGCGACGGGAGCGGCTTCAGCGACGGCGAGTACCGCGAGAGCGGCGGCGAGATTGTGCCGACGCACGAACTGGCCTGGACCGAAGTCGAGATGGTTATCAAGGTCAAAGAACCACTCGCGTCCGAATATCCCTTGTTGCACAAGGACCTATTGTTGTTCACCTATCTCCACCTCGCGGCGGAAGAACAATTGACCCGCGAATTATTGACCAAACGGGTCAAGGGCATCGCGTATGAAACTGTCGAACTCGCGGATGGTTCGCTGCCTTTGTTGACACCCATGAGCGAGGTCGCCGGGAAAATGGCGATTCAGATCGCGGCCCATTATCTGGAGAAAACCCACGGCGGGCGCGGCAAACTGATGGGCGGCGTCCCAGGGGTTCGCCCGGCCGATGTGGTGATCATCGGCGGAGGTACGGTCGGTGCCGCCGCCGCCAAAGTGGCGCTCGGCATGGGCGCGGATGTGACGCTCATCGATAAGGACTTGAATCGTCTGCGTTACCTCGGGGAAGTGTTGCACGGCAGCCTCGTCACGGTCGCGGCGAATCCTTACAATATCGCGGAGGCTGTGAAATTTGCGGACGTGGTTGTGGGCGCGGTGCTCGTCAAGGGAGCGAAAGCACCGAAGCTCGTCACACGCCAGATGGTCGCGGCGATGACGCCGGGTAGCGTCATTGTCGACGTCGCGATTGATCAGGGCGGTTCGGTGGAAACAATGTGCCCGACGACGCACACGCACCCGACGTTTATCGTGGATGGCGTGATTCACTATGGGGTAACCAATATGCCCGGCGCGGTGCCGCGCACCTCGACCTACGCTCTGTCGAACGCGACATTGCCCTACGCGCTCAAGGTTGCCAGCCTCGGCTTTGAAAACGCGGTCAAGAAAGCCCCTGCCCTGGCTCGCGGCGTCAATGTCTACGGTGGTTGCATCACCTACGCGGCCGTCGGCGATGCGTTCGATGGCCTATTTGGGAAGAACTTGATGGACGCAGGGGACGCGGTATTTGTCGCGCTTGACGCACCCAAATTGGCTTTTCCGCGAGGTCATTGAATTGTCAACACCTTGTCGGGGCGTGAACCGGCCTCGATAAGACTTTCAACATCGCTCAATGCTTCAAGAAGCTCTGCAATGACAAGAACACGGAGCCCACGGCGCCCGATCGGGCAACGTAGGCCCACTGTTCTTTGCTTTTTCCTGTAGTGAGTCACACCAAGTCGGCCAGCCGCAGAAGTTGCAGATGACGGATCACCGTTCTGCCGAGGCCGGGGCCGCCCGCCCAGTTTTCCAGTGTCAGTGATTCCACTGCCAAGTATTGCAGGATGCGGAACCGGGTTGGATTCGAAAAGGGGTCCAATTCGCGGAGGAGCATCTTTGGGACTCGTATCCCAGAAACAAGATACCGTCGTTGTTCGCGCACTGAACTAGCGGATACCCTGGCCGGCTCGCGTCTGGGCCACAAGTTCCAAGGGGCGCACCAAGACGCTGCACTTCTGCCGGTTTGTTTCGTCCAGCCAGAATAAAGTGCGTCGCCGGGCGACTGTGGCATTGGAACCCAGATCAGAGGATGGAAGGGGAGAACCGTGGAGCAAATACTCGACAGGGTGATGGCCGAGGCGGCCGTATATGGGGGAGCGATACTTGGCGGTGGGGGAGGAGGCCCAATCGCGGCAGGCCTGGAGTTCGCCAATTCGGCGTTTGACACTGGTATTCCTCGTCTGGTCTCGTGCGACGACCTCGCACCTAATGATATGGTCGTCACCGTTTCGGCCGTGGGATCTCCGGCCACGAAGGTCACCCCTCTGCCAACCCATTTTCGGCGTGCCGTCGAGTTGATGCAAGAATACGGGCACTGGACAATTGCGGGATTCGTCTCAAGCGAAAATGGAGCAATCGGCACAATCAATGGCTGGCTGCAGTCGGCGCTCTTGTCGATACCCGTCGTCGATTGCCCCTGCGATGGGCGCGCTCATCCAACCGGTACGATGGGTAGCCTCGGCTTGGGCACGGTCGTGGATTATACGTCTGTTCAGGTTGCTGTGGCTCGCAACGGGTTGGAGGTGCTGGCGAGCGGCCCGATTGAGATGGCCTCTAATCTCACGCGCCGCGCTGCCCACGAAACCTCGAGCGTTGTGGCTGTGGTCCGGAACCCCGTCACGGTCAGTTACATACAGAAGCACGGCGCTCCTGGAGCTATCCGCCAGGCGATTCATCTGGGACAGAAGCTCTTGAGCCTGGCGCCGCGTGACGGCTGGAATGCAGTGAGCGCCATCGCCGAGGAGTTGAAGGGTACCGTGCACGGGCCCTTTCTGATTGACAATGTTGTGCTGATCAGCGAGGGCGGATATGATCACGGCGCAATTCGCCTGCTGGCCAATGACCAATCCTCACTCGAACTGACCTTTTGGAATGAGTACATGACCTTGGAGCAAGAGGGGAAGCGGTTAGCTACCTTTCCTGACCTGATCACCACTTTTGGAATGGATGGCATCCCATTAACCAGCACCGACCTTGTCCAAGGAAGGCAAGTATACATCCTCGCTACCAGCCACAGGCATCTCCAATTAGGATCTGGAGTGCGCGCTGTCGAGGACTATCCAAAGATCGAAAAGGTCATTCAGAAATCGATGTTGTCCTATTTGGATTTCCTCGTGGAGTAACTAACATGACCTGGATCGGCCGATGTGCTATCACGGGCCGATCAATTTAGATATTGCGCGGCCCAATTCTTTGGAGGACCATGGCCCTTGGGTCGCGGCCGATTATTGCGGCCGAAAGCAACCCGATCGCGGCCACAGAATTCAGCCTGTGACAGTGTCGAAAGCGGCTATAGGATAGACCTTCAGACACAGTGATAGCCGGATAAGTGTGCTGGGATCTACAAACTGGAAATCATCGCGTTTGGAAGTCGTTGTCAATACGGTGTCGCATCACGTGTCGTTTTCTATTTGTATCTCCGCCTCCAAAGCAGTTCGGCTCGAGGAGCAATCGCTCGGAAAGAGAAATACCCTGATCGCGTCATGTCTTCAAAATGCTGCTCCCAATGCTGTTGTTTCAAGTTCGCCAACCGCAACGCGCTGGCATCTCTTGCGCCGACTTCGACAAGGAATGAGTGCGGTGAGGTTTTTCTGATCCAAAGCGCACTACTGCATGATATGCTCAAGAACGGCAGTGAGGTCGATCACGTTGAATGATAACCCAGGTGAATTTTCCTTGGAACTCTAGTTCCCGGCCATACATTGTGCCACCATCAACCGACTTTGCAGATCAGGACACAATGTAGCCGTACCCTGGACAGCGAGCCAATATTTGAGTAACATCGGGCGTAGTGTAAGAATCGCGCACAAATGGCGCTAGTTCCTAAAATAAAGGTTGTTGGACTGGGCAACCTAGTCCAACGACTCCGCGTAATCGCGTGCAACCACTCTAGATCACGTGCCAGACCACCGGGTTTTGCTACGAATACGGGATTGCGCTAGGTTTCACGCAATTTCCTGAGGTTTTCGAGCGAAATTGCCATGGAAAACCGCAGCGAGGATTTCAGGAACCTAAGCATACTATCCGTATTGCGCGTACAACGACAAATGGTCGTGCCCGTTTCCGCCGCCGGAGAACCGGCTAAAGGCCGAAGGTCCCGAGGGACGAGGGATCAGGATTGAGGCGGGAGAGAAAAAGTATCACGAGTGAGATCGCCCCTTAGCAGCTTTTCGAGGTCGACGGCCTGGGCTGGCACACCGCCAGACAACGCGAGCATTTCGCCATTGTAGAGCACGTGAACGTCGAGGAGGCGGATTACAGTAGCCGCTGCAGCTTACGAATCAAGCAAGAACCCGAGTACTTGCTCGTTGACCGCCTGTGCGTTTGTGTATTCCGCGATGTGGTTCGCGTTCGGAATGATCTCGGCTTTCAAGCCCGGGACCAGGCGGGTGGCTCGTCGAATCGCATCCTCCGGCTTGTAGATCACTTCGTGGTCGCCGATCAGCAACAACACCGGCGTTCGAATCGCGTGTAGTTCCCGGTCGCTGAATACCGAGGGAAACCAGTGCCGGGGGCGGCCATAGATCGCCGTGAGGGCGCGCAGTTGCGCAATGCACTCGTCCGCCGGGAAATCTTGCCATATCCATTCATAGGCTCTCAGCAAGCTGCGCTTCGAGCCGAGCATATTCGCCAGCGGAAAGTGCCAATACCAACCCCACATCCTCGTAAAGGTATCCGCCGGGCTGATGAGCACCAGTTTCTTGACTCGTTCGGGCAAATGGATGACCGTATTCAAGGCTAAGAAACCGCCGAAGGAGTTGCCCACCACATACGCGCGCTCGATTTGCAGCCCGCCGAACAGGTCATTCGCCCAGTCGGCAAAGTCCTGACGCTGACGGCGCGAATCGATCGGACGGGTGAGAGTGCTTTTGTTTGGCTCACTGATGGTATCAATCGCGCAAGTCCGAAAGTGCTGGCTGAGCGGTCCGACGTTCCTACACCAAATGGTCGCGCTGCCCCCGGAGGGGTGGAAAAGGAACAGCGGAGCAGCCTCTTTCGATCCACTGGCGATCACGTGTGTATCGCCAAATCGGGTGGGGATGCACAATTCCTCATATGGAACCGGCCATTGTTTCAAGACGGCTTCGTAAGCCGCGTAGTATTCCGCCTCCCCCTCCGGCGACCTGAAAACAGAAATCTTCACGGACATGATTTACTCCTTTGATCACGGCCGGGCCGCTTTATCTCCCATCGGCCTTCACAACTGAGCCGCGACCTTGCACGGGTTCATGCGGTGGCACCGCACCCTCCGCCAACGCCTTAAAGTTCTCATTGTACTGCTTCACAGTGCGCTCAAAGGCGACGCGGAACAGCACCTTGTCCAAAATGACGCCGACAAAGCCTCCCGGAAGGCGATACTCCATTTGCCAGTGGATATCTGTGCCACCCTCGGAGGCCTCCAGGTGGGTGGTCGAGGTCATGCGTCCGCCGAGCGGGGTGTTGGTCGTCTGCTGCATGACGCGAGGCGGATCATACTGCGTCACCAGCATCCGTTGCTCCAACCGTCTTCCCATCCGCCAGTAGACCAGAGTGTAGAACGCTCCGACGTGATCCAGGGGACCACTGACATCCTTCACCTCCAGGATATCGTACTGCCATTCTGGAATACGTTCGAGTTGTTGGTAGAGCATCGCCACCCGTTCGAGCGGGACATCGACATGGAAGTTCAAAGAAATGGTTCCCATCGGGTCTCTCTCCGTTTGACAAATACCCTGGAGGGTTGTTCGTGGCTTGAACCATTGCGGATCCGCATCTTTATGAATGGCATTGTTCCATGAACAAATAGCACCCGCCGCGACGCATTTTCGCGTCAACGGGCGGGTGCCGCAGCTTGTGGTTTAATGGAGCGCTTTGTGACCAACAGGGCTCATGCGCGTTCATCGTGCACCTCGGGCGATACGCTGTGATCCGACGAACAATCGCGCTGCGCAGGGTCAACTTCCTTCGCTATTATAGGCTGACTACTTGACAATTCCAAACTCATCTTTGCCTTCCACTGTTCGCCCCCTGCGCAATCGCTATTTGGAATTTCACTGAGGCATCGTCCGATTTGAGCGACAATCCTTAGGGGAGGAATCAGGGAGTCTCCGCAGGTTTTCGAGCGACACCGCCACGGAAAAGCGCAGTGAGGATTTGTAGAACCGAAGCGCACTACCCCTATTGTTCCTCCAATGATCGGTGGTCGTGTCCTTTTCCGCCGCCGGAGAACCGGCTAAAGGCCGAAGGTCCCGAGGGACGAGGGATCAGGATTGAGGCGGGAGAGAAGAAGTATCATCTGTAAGGCCGTCCTTCAGGGGTTTGGCGAGGCCGATAGATTGTCACGAGCACTCTGACCAGTGCCTATTGTCTTGGCCCACTTTGCCATCTTGGTGCACTCTAAGACGTAGTCAAGTGGTGACCCGATATGCTCTCAGGAACTGGAAATGTCCCATCGATGTGCACGGGTCGAAAAACACTTGTGTCATGGTTCCCGCGGCCTGTCGTCCAAGCTACTGCGCCCCATGCGGCAGCCAGTGGCTGACCTAATGGCCGGCCCGGTCGAGAGAGGGGATCCATGAATCGTTTATCAAGTTCAGCACAAGCATCGCCAGCCATTGGGTGGCATCATCTTATCGGCGTTGACACTCGGAATATCTTCTCCTACAATATGCTTCATAGGGGCATCATGATCTTGAACGTCGTGCCTAGATGTTGCGATCTTGGAACACCAACCGCTACTGTCGGCATCGCAGGAAACGCGGCAGAGCAGTGAGCGCCAGCTACGGTTTCAAAGCGAGAGCCACACGCGGTCGATGGAACATTAGGCGGTGAAACATGGGCCAAAAACTCGAGGTGGCGGCGCAAGTAAAGCAAATCCTGTCAAAGAGCCCGCTGTCCGAGCTTCCGTCACCTGTAATCGATAGGTTGCTGGTCGAGGCTCAGCGAATTGACGTTCCCAGGAACACCGCGCTGTATAACACAGAGGGCAATCCGCGTTGCGCCCTCATCCTTTCAGGTCTCATCCGCTTGTTCATGGCATCGCCCGATGGTCGTCAGGTCACGGTGCGCTATGCCCGCAGTGCCGAGTTGATTGGGCTCGCGGAAATCATTAGTGGTCCATCGCCGGTCAGTGCGCAGGTCTTGACCGATGCGAAGCTGCTCTTGCTCGATGGCAACAGCCTCGCGCATCTCGCGCAGACCGAACCCCGCGCGGGCTGGATCTTTGCGGGTGAAATCACCCTACGGCTCTACGACACACTGCAAGCCCTTGCCGCGAATACCTTCGGCACGCTTCGTCAGCGGGTCGCCCGCCACTTATTGGACCTGGCAGCCAGTTCATCACGGACGACGCAACTGGTCGCGACGATCAACCAGCAAGAACTGGCCGACGCCGTCGGCTCGGTCCGCCCGGTGGTCGCACGCATCCTGCGCGATCTGCGTGCGGAAGGTTTGATTGAGACCACCCGAGATGGGATTGCCCTTCTAGACGCCGAAGCACTGGTGGCAGAGACCTGGGCGGAATCCGTGTAACAAAAGTCACACTGACCCCGCATCCATGTTGCTGACAAAGCCCCGTGATCTCCCTATAATGCAAGTATCGAGAGATATGAGGAGATCATCCGATGAGGATACATGCGATTCAGACGGGAACAGTGTCCATTCGGCCCAACCAGCGCGAGGGCCAAGGCACGGGCTATGACCGTCTGCTCCATACCTTGACCGACCGCGGCTGGACGGAACCGCTACCCATCTATGCCTGGGTCATCGAACATCCCGAAGGCATAATTGTGATAGACACGGGAGAGACGGCACGTACCGCCGAGCCCGGCTATTTTACCCCCTGGCATCCGTATTTCAAGCAGGTCAGGCCGCGTGTCACCCCCGAGCAGGAAATCGGACCGCAGCTCCACACGCTCGGCCTGCGTGCGGACGATGTGCGGTGGGTCGTCTTGACTCACTTGCATACGGACCACGCCGGCGGTTTGTATCATTTCCCCAAATCCGAAATCGTGATCAGTCGCCGGGCGTACCAATTAGCCGCGGGATTCAAGGGCCAAGTGCGCGGCTTTTTGCCACAGCATTTCCCTACCTGGTTGAATCCAACGCTTATTGACCTCGCACCCAGAGCCTGGGGACCCTTCCCCGCGAGTCTCAGCCTAACCCAGTCAGAAGACGTACTCATCGTACCGACCTCGGGTCATACGGAAGCGCACATGTCCGTTGTATTGCGCGAAGGGGGGCTGACCTACTTGTTCGCGGGGGATACGTCGTACACTCAACAATTGATGTTGGACCAAAAGATCGATGGGGTTTCGCTCGATGCAACCTCGGCGCGGCACACGCTTCAACGCATCCGGCGATTGGCCGAGCAGACTCCGCTCGTCTATCTGCCCTCGCACGACCCGGAATCAGTCAGGCGACTGGAGCACAAAACGCCTGCCATCATCCACCCTACCATCCAGCATATGCGAGTGCCAGCTGAAGTGTAATTGATTTCTACATGAAAGAACCTTTGCCCTCAAGGCATCTCGACAAGTTCTGAGTCGTGAACGGAGATGACATATGCAAACCAAATATTACGAACGGGCTCAAGGCACTATAGCCTTTTCCGATTACGGCAACGGTGGCGAACCCGTCCTGATGCTGCCCGGGATGGGCGACCTCCGCGCCGAATACCGCTATCTCGCGCCCAAGCTGAGTGAAGCCGGCTATCGCGCAGTGACGGCGGATTTACGCGGCCACGGCGAATCCAGCGTCCCGTGGACTGCTTACGATGTGCCCTCGGTGGGCGCCGATATCCTGGGACTGATCGAGCATTTGAATGTTGGACCCGTGCATCTCATCGGGACCTCATTCTCGCCCGCCGCCGCGGTGTGGGCAACGGCGGAACGTCCCGACCTGATACGTTCGCTGGTCCTGATCAGTCCCTTTGTGCGCGACGCCAAGATCAATCCGCTGATGCAAACGCTCTTCCGGGTCATGATGAACAATCCCTGGCGCGTGCGCATATGGGGTACATATTACAGTTCGCTGTACCCTTCGCACAAGCCGCCAGATTTCCAAGGCTATATCAAGCAGTTGATGGATAACCTGGCGCAGCCCGGCCGCTTTGATGCTGCGAAAGGACTCGCGAACGCCTCACGCAAGCCCTCCGCTGAGCGCCTGAAGCTGATAAAAACGTCGACAATCGTCATCATGGGAACCAGAGATCCGGATTTTCCTGATCCGGCCGCTGAAGGCCGACTGGTTGCGGAGCAGACCGGGGGCATGCTGGCAGTAGTCGAAGGGGCTGGCCATTATCCTCATGCAGAGATACCCGAGAAAACCATTCCGATCGTGGTCGATTTTCTCAAGCGGGGCGTGCCATCCGAGAAAGTGCGAGTACTCGAACGGAGCGCCGGATAATCCTTGATCTGTCACCGCGCCCTTCAGGAACATGCGCCGTCGAGTGACGTCACTCGACTCCGCTCACTTTTGCGTCAGACGGGTGCATCCGATCGGGCATATCTACTAGATGCTATTCTTGACTATCTATCTACTCAGATCGGTCACCAACCATTCGATCTGTCCTTGAATACTGATTTCTTTCGAATATTGTGGACTCTCCGTAGCTTCTGGAGCGGGATGGCCGTCGAAAACGGCAGGAAGGATTTGTGGACCAAAGCATACTATCCCTATTGCGCGTACAACGCCAAGTGTTCGTTTCCGCCGCCGGAGAACCGGTCAAAAGCCGAAGGTCATCGAAGACCCAGCGCTCTCCAGCAGGGCGAGGGACGAGGGATCAGGATTGAGGCGGGGGAGGAAAAGTTGCACGATTGATGCACCGCAGTATCTGAAAGCGGGCATTATCTCCCGCGCGGACGCTTGCCGCGACTCTCTTATGCTCTTTTCAATGGACCCTACAGCGGCAGCCTCCTTTGCCGAAACATACCAACATGCCGTGGAGCGTTCTGTGCTATGACGCGCTTGGGATCACAACGAAAGGTGGATACAAATGGCTTCCACGTCAACTCGCAAGAGAACGCGTTCTCGCGCGGCCCCGTCTCGCCGGCGTGTTGCGGATCTGACAACCGAAGAATTGCGCGAGATGCTGGACCAGGTGATCGAACAGAAGCTGAGTGGACCAATCTGCTTTGGGGCCAGAGAACAGCCAGTGTCCACGAATCATGTTCTGGTCGAGACGACTGCCCTCTTAGTGTGCTGGACTGGATTCGCTTTGGCGCAATGATGAGGTTGAAGATCACGCGGGCGTTTGCATTTGACGAGGACTTACGGGGACAGGGATTTACAACTGTGCCAAAGTCCGAACTGCGCGGTCAGAGCTGATCTGATTGCCCATACGGAGGCGATCAACAAGCTGTAAACAAAAGACGGAGGGCGAGCGAAATTCGTCCTCCGTCCACGTCTTTTCCCTTCCTCCAGTTACGAGCCCCCGCCGTTCACTTTCTTGAGCATCTCCGAGTGGACGAACTTGAACCCACTAAAGATACTTGACATCAAC
>JAMDCU010000147.1 GCA_023489485.1 Chloroflexota bacterium | reverse complement strand
TGCCAGAACGCCATAATGCGCGAACAACGCGAACTTGACCTGATCGGCGCTGTGAAACCAATCGTTCCAGCTTTCGACCTCCGCGCGCGTGTACGGCCGAAGGACTCCCGGCTCCGCGATGTGCCGACGGACAAGCGCAAGGAGGTCGACGTCGTGGTAAGAGGCGCGATCGATCCATGTGAAATGATTAATGCCGAGGACATTCACACGGATCTCGTCGCGCGCGGGGTTGATGCCGCAGTGCTCTGCGACAAGCGATGCCAGCATGCGCTGGGTGGCAAAAACTTCATGACAGCAGCCGAATACCTTCAGTTTTGGCTCGACGCGCGTGAGCGTTCGCGTGCAGATCGTCATTGGATTGGTATAGTTGATGACCCACGCCTGCGGACAAAGGCCCGCGATGCGACGCGCGAAATGCGCATAGATCAACGCTGCACGCAACCCGCGGACGAGGCCCGGTGCTCCGGTCGAATCGCCGTCCCGACCGGAAAGTACATCCCATACCGTTCGGCGATCGCGATTTCCTCGGCCATGATTTCTAGCGGTCCGGGTTGGATCGACAGGACGACGAAATCTGCACCCTGTAACGCTTCGTCGAGTGTGGCGACGGCGGCATAGCGCCACTGGGAAACGACCCCCGGGTGTCCTGAAGCGTGCAGCCAATTGCCAAGCTGCTCATTCAAGCGCGCCGATTCCATGTCAATATCGTATAGCGCGACCTGACCCCTCAAGTCGGGACAGAGCGCAAGATCGAACATCAGCTTGCGCGCCCATTGACGACTGCCGCCGCCGATGTAGGCAATTTTGAGTTCAACCGGTTGCATCACGGCTACCTGTTCGCCTTGCCCTCTTCTCTGGCCGAGAAGAGGGCAAGGGGCAATGGATCTCTACTTTACTGCATATCCAGCGTCTTGCAGAGTCTTTTTGGCGTCGGCTTCCCACTTGCCGGCGCCCAGGTTGTCGAGACCTTTCAAAAAGTCGGCCCAGGTCTGATCGTTCAAGGGCTTGGTCCCGAGCACAAAGGCAAGGATATTCTCGTCGTAAAAGCGCTTCAGGTCCGCGCGGTTCGACGGGTACACAATCAATTGCCCGGGTTTGGAATCCACCCACGGCTGCGTCGAGAAGAACTGGTAGAACGACATGGGTGAAATCGTGCGGCCGTTCTTGCTTTTAAAGTCGACATAGCGCGCTGCCACTTCCTTCGGATCGTTAGTAAAGATCAACTGGTTCCGCATCTGGGTCAGGTTCTGCGTCCCTTCGGCGTTCCACGCCAGCTTGGCGTCGGGAAGACCGGTCGTGACCACCACACCATCGGAACTGACCTTGTAGTTGACCCCTTCCACTCCAAAGCCCAAGAGGTAATAGCCCTCGGGCGAGGCCATCCACTCGAGCAGCTTGGCAATCGCTGGGCCCTTGCCAGCGTCCGCAGCCTTTTTTGACATGGCAAAGATGTTACCGACGGAACCATAAGCGTTATAGTACGCCTTCTTGCCGGTTGGTGCCTGCAGCGCCGGAAGGGGAACCCACTCGCCGTTCGGAAAGTTGCCGTCGAACTTGGCGTAGTTGGACTTCATGGCGAGGGCCGCGAAATCTTCCCACATGATGCCATAGCGCCCCTGAGGCCAGCGGATGCGAAATTCGTCGCGCTTGATCGTCGCCCAGTCGGGGTCGATCACCTTGGCATCCACGAACTGTTTGAACGCGGCGAGCGCCTTGGGATAATCCGGATCGCGCACGTTCAACCCGAAATGGTCGGGATTTGCAAAATTCCACAAACCGGGCAAGCCATACGCGCCGGTAACAAACTCGAACCGGTTGCCCAAGCCCCACGTCCCGGAATCCCAGTAGCCGCCGATCCCGTAGGTGTCGTTCTTGCCGTCGCCGTCCGGGTCCTGAGTCGTGAACGCCTTGGCGACGACGAGCAACTCGTCAATCGTCGTCGGCGCCTTGAGTCCCAATTTGTCCAGCCAATCCTTGCGGATCACGAGACCCTCACGGCGCGGCAGGTTCGGCACCTCGACCGTACAGAGCTGCTTGCCGTCGAACTTGGTCAGCGAAAGCGCCGCCGGGTCGTTATAGTGTGTCTTGACGCGGGTCGGCATCGCCTTCATGAGGTCGTCAATCGGCGCGATCAATCCCTGCTTGTAGAGTTCGAGGCATTTGTTGCGCTCGGACGACGTGCTGACGGTCTGGAAGAAATCAGGCAGCGCGTTGGCCGCTGCCGCCGCGTTGATTTTGGTTTCACCATCCGCCCCGGTTGGGATGATGACATACTTTAAGTTGATGTTTAGTTTTTCACGAATGGTTTTGTAACCAACCCAATCATCGGGCGGCGCTCCCGCCTGGGTGGACGTCGCTTGCGCCCACAATTCAACGTCCACGGGCTTGCCGGAGACTGCCGCTTGGGTTGGCTGCGCGGGCGCCGCTACCGTCGGCTGCGAGGGCGCGGGCGTCTGCGCGGGCGTGGAGGCAGGCGCGCACGCGCTTGCCACGACGATGAGTACGAGGCCAATCAGCGCACCTTTGACGAATGTTGTCCTAAGCATGGGTTGCTCCTCCTTGAAATGGACCCCCGATCGACGAACAACCAACGGATGAATTTGGGATAGGCATCGCCTCCTTGTCATTCTTTCACCCCGCCTACCAAGGTGCCCTTTGTAAAATAGCGTTGAATCCACGGGTAGACAGCGATCATCGGCACCATCGTGAGCATGACGGCCGCGGCTTTGAGCGATTCAATCGACGCCACGCGCGAAACGTCATATTCGACGTACTCGCTGAAATTCTGCCCGATGAGGATGTTGCGAAGGAGCACGGGCAGCGGCATTAAATCCGAGTCATTCAAGTACAGGATCGGCGTGAAAAACTCGTTCCAGTAATAGACCGCGTAGAACAGACCGATGGTGAGCAGGATCGGCTTGGATAACGGCAGGATCACCTGCAAGAGCACCTGCAAGTCGTTCGCCCCGTCCATCCGCGCCGCCTCTTTGATTTCGTCGGGGATGCCCTCGAAAAAGTTGCGCATGACGAGGACGTTGGTAACGCCGACTGCCGGTGGGATGATGATCGCGAGCATGTTGTCGATCCATCCCAAGGTCTTGGCGACGAGCAGGTACGTCGGGATCAGTCCCACGTGGAAGAGAAACGTGAACAAGATCATCGCCGTGATGACGGTCCGGCCCGGCAACGTCCGCGTGGAGAGCGCGTAAGCGAGCGGCACCGTCAGCGTGAGACTCACGGCCGTGCCGCACACGGTAATAATCACGCTGTTGAGGGCGGCGCGCGGAAAGTCCGGATGGCTCAACATCTGCTGGAAGGCGCCGAAAGACCAATCCCCCGGCCACTGGAAGAAAGGGACGCCGACGCGCATGTACACGTCTAACGGCGTGACGGAGGTCATAATCACGCGCCACAGGGGGATGACGATGATCAGGAGTACCACCAAGAGCAAGCCATTGACGACAAGTTGAAAACTCCACTCATCGCGATCTTTCATTCTGAACATCGTGATTCTCCGCCCGCTAGAACAGACTCTGGTTCGCGGTCCGTTTGGCCACTTGATTGGCGACAAGAATGAGGACGAGGCCAAAAACGCCTTTGAACAGACCCACCGCCGTGCCGACGCTGAATTGAAAATCCAGCATGCTGCGATAAACCCAGGTATCGATAATGTCGCCGACGCTGTACACTGGCACCGAGTACAAGATGAAAATCTGGTTGAACCCGGCGTCGAGGATGTTGCCCAGACGCAGCAGCGTGATGAGTACCATCACCGGGACGATGCCAGGGAGAGAAATGTGCCAAATGCGCCGCCAGCGTGAAGCCCCGTCTACCGCCGCGGCTTCGTACAAGTCCGGGCTGATTCCGAGCAACGCCGCCAGATACAGAATCGTGCTCCAACCGGTATCCTTCCAAATATCCGAAGAAATGACCACCTGTCGGAACCAGTCCGGCGAGGTGAGAAAGGGGATGGGCTGGCCGCCCGCTGCTTGGATGCCTTCGTTGATCATACCGCTGCTCGGCGAGAGCAGTCCCAGCAGCAATCCGAGCATAATGACCCAAGACAAAAAGTGGGGCAGGTAGGTGACCGTTTGCACCAACGAGCGGAAGAACATGAATCGCGATTCGTGAATGGCGATGGCGAGAACGATCGCGACGGGCATTCCGAGAACCAGCTTGCCCGTACTGAAAACCACGGTGTTGACGATGAGGTCGGTAAAGTAGTAGGAATGGAAGAATGTCTGAAAATGCTCAAAGCCAACCCAGGCGCTGCCCTCGACGCCGAGGAGGGGACGAAAATCTTTGAACGCGATCTGGGCGTTATAGATGGGGATGTAGCGGAAGATGACGTAATAGGTAAGCGGGGGAACGAGCAGCAAGTAGAGCCAGCGGTGCTTCCACATCTCGCGCGCCAAGCGACCCAGACGTTCGGGAACGAGGGCACGGCGTGTTGGAGCGGAAAGCACCCGGGCGGTCGCTAGCGTTGACCTGTGTACGTATTGGCCCATTAACACCTCGTCGACAGTCCAAGGCTATTGCTTCTTTGACAGCCTTCGGCGCTAATGCTACAATCTCCCAGGATTACTATACTACACGGCGATGCCGCCGGCACGCCAAATCTGCGCCAAGATGGCGCCAAGGGACCTCTTCCCCTGGAGAGGCCAGCTTTGGGTCAACCGTATGAGGCCTACCCCGGAATTCCACAAGCAAGTCAAAGATGCCCTCGAACACCTCTACGACACCGCCTACCTCGAAACGCATCCCCTTCTCTCCCAATTCGCGAACGAGGCCGCCGACAGTCGCTTGACGCGCGCGCAGAAACTGCGTGGGTTGCTGAAAGAGACCATCGAAGAGCTGCGGCCGAGTGACGGATCGCCGCGCCCGGCGACTTCGCCGCAATGGCGCAGTTACCTCGCGCTGCGCCACCGTTTTGTTCAAGGGATGAGTCCGGACGACACGGGGATCGAGCTGGGGATCAGTTTGCGCCAACTGCAGCGCGAGCTCCACAAAGGCCTGGACGCCGTGACGGCGCTGCTGTGGGACAAGCGCGAGAGGGCTGCCCCCCCAGCCTCGGAAGCGAGACAAGAATTGGACAGCGAATTGAATGGATGGGAATTCGCGAGGCAGCGCTGTGACGTGCGGGCGCTGGTGGACGATACGCTCTGGACCTGCAAGCCGCTGCTCGACGAGCGCGGTGTGAAGACGCCGGCAGACCTCCCCGCCGACCTGCCGCCGGTGTTCGTCGATGCGACAATGACGCGCCAGATGCTCTTCAAGCTGCTGCGCATCTTGACTCGCACCGGTCAAGGCGCGACCTGCACCCTGCGAGCGCACGCGGAGGCGCAAGTCGTCCACTTGGCGCTCCGGACCAGTCGGCCGGCCGCCACCGCCGGCGAAGCGGATTGGCAAACGGCTCTATGGATTGCGCGGCAGCAAGGGATCGCCGTCGAAACGCGGACGCTCGCCGACGGGGGAAGTGAAATTGAGCTGACTCTGCCGCGTGCGATCGAGCCGCGGGTCCTGGTGATTGACGACAATGCCGCGATCCATCAACTGTTCGAGCGCTACCTGGCACCGCATCATTACGAGGTCCTTCACGCACACGGCGGCGCGGAGGCACTGCAGCTGGCCGCGGACGAACAGCCCGATGCGATCACGCTCGACGTGATGATGCCAAATGTGGATGGCTGGCAGGTCCTGCGCCAGCTTGCCGCCCACCCCAAGACGGCGCGCATCCCCATCGTCATTTGCTCGGTGCTGAAAGAACCGGACCTGGCTTTCTCGCTCGGCGCGCGCGCCTATCTCAAAAAGCCCGTCGATCGCCTGGAGCTGGTCACGACTCTCGCGCGTCTGCTGTCGACGGCAGCCCCCGCAGGGGCAGCGCCGCCACCAACGCCTGAAGATAGTTGAGGGTTTCCGTCGTGGATGCGCTCGACGCACGCTCGAGGGAAAGACGGAGACCGCTCTGTGCGGCTGCTCGTTCGGGATGTTGCGCCGTGATGACGATGATCGGAATCGCGGCGAGCCGGGCATCGTCTTTCATTTCCCTGATCACGGTCACACCGTCCATTTCGGGCATCGACAGATCTAGCACGACGAGGTCCATCTTTTCCTCACGCAGCCGCGCCAATCCGTCAACGCCCCCGATTGCCTTAAAGGGGCAATATTGTTCTCCCGCCGATTGAAGCATCCGAGCGAGGAGATCGACCATTTCCGGGTCGTCGTCCACGATCAAAACTTTCCGGACCTCACGGCACAGACCCTCCATAGCCTCCAGCAATTGCTCACGCATGATCGGCTTGACGAGATAGTTCTCCACCCCGAGCGCCTGCGCGGCCTGCAAATTCCCTGCCAGCGCCACCTTGATGACCGGTAAATCGTCGGGGACCGGCCACGCAGGCGCGTCCGCATTGCTCATGTCCATGACTAACGCAATCGGTTGGTGTCGCTCGATCAGCCTTGCACCGTCATCCCCCGGGTCCACCGGGACGATCTCGTAACGGTCGAGTTGTCGCCTTAGCGTGCGAAGCAACAAGGAGTCGGGCTCGTAAGTGAGAATCACTTGGCGTGCCCTAAGCGCGAGCGGCCGCGTGCGAAAAGGCAATCCGGCCGGCGACCTTGCCGCCACGGGCAGGGTGAAATAGAACGTCGTCCCGCGGCCCGGCTGGCTCTCCAACCACATCCGCCCCTCGTGCAATTCGACCAGGCGCTTGCTCAAGGGCACCCCCAGACCGGTGCCGGCATGCTCCCGCGTGATCGAGCCGTCCACTTGGCCGAATTCCTCAAAGACCTTGTAGACGTCCTGGGGCGCGATCCCAATCCCCGTGTCCCGGACGGTAATTTCAATTTCCTCTTGGGTTCTGCGCGCGGAGACCGTGACACCGCCCGTCACAGTAAAGCGACTCGCGTTCGTCAAAAGATTGATGAGCACTTGGCGAATGCGAGTCGCGTCGATCCGGACACGCGGCAGGTCCGGCTCGATTTCACTTTTGAGATAGAGCTGCTTGGCGCGAAACAAGTCCTGCATCATCGTGACGGCATCGGCAATCACCTCCTGGAGGGCAGCCTCTTGCAACGTCAGGCCGAGGCGGCGGGCCTCCAGCGCAGAGAGATCGAGAATGTCGTCGATCAGCGATGAGAGGTGGCGGCTGCTCTGGTAGATCTGCTCGATGTCGCCGCGCAGCGCGGGGGACCAGGTCACTCCCCTGTATGTCTCCGGCACATTGGCCATCATCTCGCTGAAACCGATGATGAGATTCAAGGGGGTGCGCAGCTCATGGCTGATGTTCGCGGCGAATTCGGCCTTGAGCTGGCGCGCGTCCTCCGCCGCACTGCGAGCCTGGATGAGCGCATAGTTCATTTTCTCAATGCGGACATACGCCTCCTCCAGCATTTTGAGCGTACGTGCGAGCGACGCGCGTTCGCCGCGCAACTGCTCCAGGAGCTCCTGCGCGCGGGTATAACTCTGGCGCATCCAATCCAGCGCCAGGTGCATTTGGCGAGAGCCGATCCAAGCCGCGCATGCCGTGAGCAGGATCAAGAGAACAGGCATGGCCGCTTGCTGGGCGTCGAGCCATTCACCGCTCTCCAGGCGCTGGACGATGAGCAGCGCGGCCGCCGATGCGGCGGCCACCAGGAAAATGGCCGGCCCCGAGACGAGCAAACTGGAAACGATGACGACGATCGGAAACGCGTATTCCGCCGGGCTGTCCGCGAAAAGCAACTCCTGGCACGCAATCGCCGCCAGCAGGGTCGTAATGAGCCATACGAGCGCGAGGCGGGCATGCGCCTGGCGAAGCCAAAAGCTGCCCAGCGAACAACCCAAGAGGATAAAGGGGACGACCATTTTCCGCGGTTCGCCATAGGCCTGGACCATCATGACCCAAAGCGCGGCGAAAACCACGCCTGCGATCTCGAGCATCGTACTGCGGCGCAATTCCTCAAGATCACCCGATTCAACAGGCTGGATCCATTGCTTCCACAGTTGGCTTGTCCGCATGGTCGCAACCTCCCCACCTACTGTATCGCAATTCAATCGTTAATGCAATTTGACCTCTGCAATTCGGCGCACCGGGCAAATGCAACCCGGGGCAGCTGAACGGCGAGGGGAATCGCTCGTTCCGATTCCCCTCGCTCTGCCACTGTCACTAGATATGTGTCCACCACTCTCACAAGTCTTGAGCCCCTCCGCGCTGCTTTTTTTCTCGGCGATGGTCGCATCCAAGTCCCATTGGTCCAGCCACGCATGGCCTTCCGTCGTCTAATCGCCGTGACCCATCTCAAATTGCTGCAGAAAACGCACCATGCCGACTATGCCCAACTCGCGCTTGAGTGCGGCGAGACCGGCAGTGCGAATTTCCTCCGGGCTCATCGTTTGCGTGTTCATTCTTTATGCACCTCCCTCAGCCACGTCAGCGGATTTACCACGCGCACGGTCAATTGCTTGGAAAGGCGCTCAGCTCGCTGAACCATATGATCATCAGTAGTTAGCAAGACATCCACTCCGCCGCTCTCCGCACAGGCGATGTGTAAAGCGTCGATGGCCTGAAAACCTTCAGCGAGCAATTCTGCAGCCCTCGTGCGCTCTGCTTCTTGAACTGTAAGGTGACGTTTGGCGGTCTCCATCATCATTGTGACGCGTCGCCGTTCTGCTCCAGCGGGGTTCTGGCTAACCTCAACAACCAATGCGTCGCCGATCACCCACTCCCATTGTCCCGATTCGATGTGGCCCAAAATGATCAGGACCGCCTCATATAAAGTCTGACGCGATCTTGGGTCAGATCGTCAAAAGGGCGATCCAGGCAACATGCATCTAGGTAGATGGTCGTCATGCTCTTCCGCCTCGCGGAACATTATGCAACGGCTTTGGGCATGAGTCATCCTGTTAGAAAATCGCCAGAATTAACGACCCAGCCGCGGGGGTAAAAGCATCAACCCAGGACGGGAGCGAGTTTCGCAATGGAAAGTGCTTGGCATGCGCTCGGTTTGCCAATACAAAGGGGCTGAGATCTCGCGGAGCGCGTCACCTCGCACGTTTCTAAAACACGCCCTGGAACTCCTGCAACTTTTTCAGAAGTCTCGGTTGCGCGAGTGCGGCAAATCGAGAGGCGGACCCAAGTCACCGGTCCGCCTCTTTGCTCTATCAGAACTGCACGTCTTCTACGCTCGCTATCACCCTGCCGGACGCAGCACGCTTGTCGGCGCAGCCGCTCGATCGCGATAGATGAGCACCGGAATCGCGATGAGCCCCGAGAGGAGCAGCCCAATGTCTTCGACAATGCCCCCGGAAGGACCCAAGATCACGTACAGATTGCTCAACCCGAGCATGATCGCAAAGAAACCTGGGATGACGATGAGATACTTGGGCACTTTGCCTGCCGTGCATAAGAACAGCCCCAACGTGAGAATGGTCGTGGGGCACGGGAATACGCCTACCGTCAACGATTGCGGGTAGGTATGTCCCACCGAGTAGCCGATCAGCGGATACACGATCAGCCCAAACGCGACGAGCGCAAGCCCAGTCAACGAAAAGGAGTCGGTGCCGAAGCGGTAGGACACGATCGGTCTCCAGATACTCATGAGAAACAGGGCACCCTGGATGAAGGCGAGCGCGGCCAGGACGGGGACGAGCGGAAGGACCACGCCGGCGGGGGGCCAGAACATAATCGCCGTCCAGATCCAGAAGAACGCCAGAATAGCCGCGATGATTTGGTCCGAGTACTTTACCTTTTTCACGGCGGCGAACAGAATGACCACAGACAGGACATAGTCGACAATCTGCATGGGCCAGACGCTGAGGTTGTACTGTGTAAAGAATCGGAATGTAGCTTCGAGGTCGAACATGGCTTCCTCCTTTCGCCCGATGGGCGCTCCTATCCGTTTTCAATCCTCCGATGTTGTCGCCCCCAATATAGCAAAACAGATGTTACCCGAGCGTTACCCGGATGAGAAAGAAAAAAAGGCGATGCAGCAAGTCAATGCTGCATCGCCCCTCGGGTCGGACGCACGCTCACATGTGAGAATCAGAGATAACCTGTTTCCCGGCCCAATTCGAGCATCCGCCGAATATGCTTGTGTGAATTCTCCAATCGACCTCGGTCCCAGGCGCGGAGGGCTTGTTCGAGACTGGCCGTGAGCGCATCGGGGAGGCGCTGCTGCTGCGGTTGGTACAAGAGGCGGGCATAGTCAATGGCCTGCGCGATTTGGCGACCGCGCAGCAACACGGCGATCAAAGGGAAAATCCCCGTCCACTGAAAAGGATAACTCGGGGGCCACAAGTGCAACGCTGCTTCTGCCTTGGCGCGCGCCTCTTTATAGTTTTTCTCGCGCCATGCGAGCCACGCCTGGTTGGCGTTCGCAGTCGCAATGTACGAAGGCAGATCCGCAGAGGTGGCCGCCTCCAGCGCTCGCGCGGCATAGCGCCGTACCTGGTCGATCAGCTCGAGTTTGCGGTAAAGGACGGTCAAGTAGGTGAGGGCCAAAGTCTTTTCGTACACATAGCCCACTTGCTCATCCCATGCCAATGCGGCCAAGAGCTGTTCCTCTGCCTCCTTCAGGTCGCCCCGCCACAGCAGCATAAAACCTGACACAAAGTGCACGGCCTCTCTTCGGTGCCGCTCGTCGGATCGCTCCGCCGCGGCAGCGGCCGCGCGCGCGTAAGCGAGAGTTTCATCGGAAATGACATACCGGTCGCGCCGGAAATTGATCTGGACAAACAATTCGTAGAGACGCGCGCGCTGAAAAGGCGTTCCATGCTCCTCGACCGCGGGCTTGGCCCGTTTTGCCAACCGGATCATCTCACCGACGTCGGCGCGTCCATAATTCAAGTCAAACTGATTGAATTGCAGCTCAATCCATTCATCCCACCCGCTCGGCGCCAGTCCGCCGGGCGCTTGACTCAAGGCTGTTTCAGTCCGGCGATAGCACTCCATGGCCTCCTCGTACCGCCCTTGCGACTTGAACGTATTTCCGATGGCGCGCTCCAGGTGAGCAGCCTCCAGCGAGTCGCCGGCCGAAAGGTATCTTGCAGCCCCTCGATAAGCTTCTCTCGCCTCGTCGTGCCTGCCCAGGATTTCAAGCACGTCGCCGCATCCGGCATTCAGCCGAACCGCGCAAGGACCGAGTGAACCTGTATCCGGTAGGCGCCCGATCAACTCCAACCCACGCCGGTACAGGGCGAACGCATCCCGATTCGCGGATACGCGTCTTGCTGCCTCGGCGGCGCGCTCGTAAAACGGGAGCGCTTCTTCAATCATGCCCGCCTGTTCCAGGTGCGAGGCAATCTCTCCGGTGACGGCTTCGAGATCCCTCGCGCGGAGCGCTTGCAGCGCCTCGGCAATCCGGGAATGCAGCAAGCGCCGGCGCGCCGTACTCAAATCGGCGTAGATGACCTCGCGCAGTTTATCGTGGGAAAAGTCGTAACCCGTCGCTCCGTGTTCCCGCACAACGCGCCGGCGCCACAGTTCGTCCAAGGCCCGTACGAGTGTCTCGTCGTCGCATCCGCTCACCTGCCGCAAAACGTCGCAAGTAAACTCACGTCCGACGGTCGCCGCGACACTGGCCAACTCGCGCGCGGAAGGCGAGAGTTGGGCCAGCCGCGCACGCAGGACGCCCTGAACTGTCGGAGGCAGCCTGGAAGCGGGCGGCTCGTCTTTCCATTCGGAAGGCTCGAGCATCTTGGCACGCATGAATTCCAGCACAAAGAGCGGGTTACCCTCCGTTTCCTTATGCAAGCGTGCGGCTAGCATCGGATCCAGTTCGCGCCCCGTGATCTGACGCGCCAGCGCCGCCGTTTCTCCCGGTTCAAACGGCTTGAGTTCAATCTCGGCCAATTGGTCGTCTCGACGCAGCGCCGCCAGGAGCTCCGGCAGCGCATGATCGCCGTCCAATTCCTCAGGCCGCAAAGTCGCCAGCACCAGCAGGCGAGCCCGCGCTTCGGAACGCAATACGTAATGCAGCCATTCCAACGTCTCGCGATCCGACCATTGGATGTCGTCCATCATTAAGAGCAGCGGTTGACCCCCTGCGAGGATGGCGCGGGCGAGCGCTTGGAAGAGATGTTGGCGCTGCCACTTTTCGGTCAGCGGACCCGGCGGAGCAATCGTCCCATCACTGCTGAGCAGTTCCGGCAAGATACGCGCAATTTCACTCTGCCAATGCGGGGCGAGCGGCGCAAGTGGACGCGAGCGCAGCCACGCCGCCACCGGCGCATAGGCCAAGCCTCCTTCGGCCGCGTAACAGCGGGCGCTCGCGACGGCGATTCCCTGCCGACGCGCCCAATCCATCAACTCCTCCGCAAGCCGGGTCTTGCCGATACCTGCTTCGCCCGAGATCAATGCCAAAGCGGACCGTCCTCCCGAAGCTTGACGCCACGCCTGTTGCAGATGCGCCCATTCTTCCTGACGTCCGACGAGGGGTGTCGCCGCCACCAGCGTCGCAGCTACCGGAAGGGATTCCTGCAAATTGACGATTTGTTCATAGATTTGACGCGTCGCCGGGCTCGGCTCGACGTCGAGCTCCTGCTGCAAGAGCGTCTCACAAGTATGATAGGTTCGCAAAGCATCGGCCCGATTGCGAGTGACCGCGTAAAGGCGCATCAAATGGCGATAAGCGTCCTCGTGGAGCGGATCGTGCCGCAGCAGCGTCTGCGCCGCCTCGATCGCGTGACTATGGTCACGCTCGCTTTCGAGCAGCAGGATCAGACGTTCCAGCGCGCCGAGAAAGGCCTGACGCAGACGCTCGCGTTCCATCAAAATCCAATCGTCGTAGCAGCTCGGCAGCAGGTCGCCGCGGTATAGCGCCACGGCCGCCCGCAGCGCGGCAGCAGAAGCCGCGTCGTTAACCGCCTTTTCGAACTCGTCGACATCCAGCGTGAACGGTGCATCAGGACGCCACTGCAGCGTCTGTGCGTTGATGTCCAGAAAGCGATTGGAGTCGGGCAATGCGTTAGTGAGCTGGAAAAGCAACTTGCGGAGACTGCCGCGTGCATGAGCTTCGGACGAATCCGGCCAGAGGCTAAAGGCAACCTGTTGCCGCGCGAGGGGAGCTCCCGCGTGCAATACGAGGTAGGCCAGGAGGGATTGGAGGCGCAGAGCATCGACGCCGTTGACGGGCGTACCGTCGCACAAAAGAGCAAAGCCGCCGAGAAGGTGAATTTGCAGCGACAAGGTTTGCTTTGAAGCTTGGGCGGACGCAGAAGGCTTTGGCTTTCTATGATCGTGCCGATGCTCTGATCGACCCGCGCGTGTAGCGACTCGAGCAGATGGCGCGCTGCGCATCGTTGCGCCTCCTCTGCAAAGACAAGCTCTCCGCAGACGGGCCCTTCTGGGCTTGGTCTGTGGAGAGCACTCCTCGCCGCAGATCGGTCGACGCGACCTGATAACACTATTCTACACTTGGAACAGGGCCAGGTCAATGACCAGCGTCTTTGGGGTGTAGTTCAGTTTCGGGGCGAATCGACACAGACGAGCGTCAATGCGAGGAGCCGCGAAGCGGCGGCGTCCTGTGGAGTGCCATCCCGCAGACCCCCGCAGGAGTCGCGGGGTCTAGGGACCCGC
>JAMDCU010000131.1:89553-130442 GCA_023489485.1 Chloroflexota bacterium | reverse complement strand
GTCAACATATGCGTCTGTGATTCTAGATTCGTCTGTTAGGCCAAAGACTTGTTTCTTGCCAGTCCAATGGACAAGAAGTTCCGACCGAGTGCTCACAGTATCCTCCGTCCAAGCGAAACGTCTGGAAGTCTGCAGGTTCCCACGGTGGCTTGCGGCGATAGACATGCTCAAACCCGACGCCTCTTCCCGTGTCGTGGCATCGCCACCGGTGATGCATTTTGAGGTCGAGAAAGCTCGTCTGGTAGTGGCTTCCTCCGCTTTCTGTCCGAATTACCTAGAACGACGGTGGTCTGGGGAGTGATAGATCGCAGGATTTGGAGAATCAGATCCCCCGATTAAGCAGGCTCCCAGGCGAACATTCTCTTAATGCTCGCCCTTGGAATCAGGGCCATCCGACCGCACCGAAACCAGTCAAGGCACTTCAAGCACCCGAAACACAGGATAAGCGAAATGCGGACGTATGTCGAGGTTCGCTGCAAACAACATATGATAGTAGCGCGTTACCAGCGTCCCCAGATCGTTGAGCGCAGCAGAGATTGCATCTAGGGAGAGATCGAAGCTCGGATCCTTCTGATCCCAATGAGCCACTCTGCGATCTGCGTACTCTTCGATTGCCTTGCAGGTATGCTTAAGGGAGTGGAGGTCATTAATTACGCGCGCACTATCAACGTAGGGCGAGCCCGGCTTCGCGTAGGTGTCGAATGCTTCCTGCTTCAATCTTTTGTAGATACCCAGTGGGTCAGGCTCTTTCCAGAGTGACTCGAAATCTGATCGTTGAACCAGCTTGGGGCTGGCTGCGATTTCGCGGAGCAGTCGGGCCAAGGATATGCTGTCCTTTTTGTCTTTGCATTGACGACGGATTCCCATCACCATCGCGTCGGCGTACGTTCTGATAAAGTATCCCCAGAATGGAGAAGCCTTGTCTATTGCCTGGTTGTTCTGTACGATCTCGATTGTCGTCCCAAAGATATCGTGGTGAGCAAAAAGCGTACTCACTTCCTGCTCGATGACCTTCAGCCAATCGCACCATTTCTGGAACGTTGGATCATCTCTCATAGGAAATTCGCTCCCAAGTATGCTTTGGATTTCAGGATTCGCCAAAACGCTGCCGGCATCCTGGCAGATCAGCCTGCCTGACGACCGAGTGCATTGGTTAGCGTAGACTGGCATGAAGAATGGTCATCCATTACCTGCTGAGATTTCGAGGATGAATCGGATAAGGGCATCCATCTTCAGCGCCATGGCATCGAGTTGCACCGGGGTGTATTCAACGGCGACTCCGTGAGTTCCGGATTGAAACAAATCAAGCAGCGCCAGGCTTGTGGTGATGTCGCTTTCCACAAAGCCGCCGAATTTGTCGTTCGTGACTCTGCGGTAGATGAATTGAAGTCGCGCTCTCCGGGTTGGACGGCCCTGGTGGAAGTGATCGGGAGAATTGCTCCACGCGCGAATCTGGTCGTCCGGAGCAAGGTGATGCAACACCTGTGTCGTCAACTCCCGAAAGGATATTGCGAAATGTCTGACGCGATCAGGATTATCCGATCCGAGTGCTTGTTTCGCCCCCCGCCAAAGCCGCACAAGTGAGGGGTTTAGCTGTGCCAACAGAGCAGGCAGGGATTCCTCGGTTTCGCCCGCGATGTCGGTCTTCGCTTGTTGTTGCTGTGGGGTAATATCGCGGACTGCTTCGTCGATCGATATCGATTCTAGTAGGTGTGCTCCCGCGAAATACTCAACCGGCGGTAACCTGAAAACGTTCACGGAGGGGACCGAGCCGCTGAGCAAATGCGCTGGCGGTTGATACAGAGCGGCAAAGGAGCTGGAGAACTGGGAAAATGCTCCTCGTACACTATCCCGAAGCTCTTGCTGCACGTTGAGGAGGCTGGCAATGTCCGGGGGCTGTACTTTCATCAACGATGTTTCTGCGAGAAGCGTCATCTGCGACATCTTCGCCATATTTGCCGCCTCAGCGAGTTGCGAGACTGCGGACGCGGCCTGCTGAAAGGCATCCGTTGGCATTAGTTGTCTCTGAGTAGTCCGAGACAGGAGATCCATTTGTGCGTTGAACTTGATCGCCGGAACCAACGATGCCAATGAGTCGACCATCGTCTGACGTGCGAGTCTAGCTTCCTGGACCCAAGGTGGCACTATATCAGCAGTCATTCGAGTCATCACGGATTCCAACTGTTCTATCTGCGAACGATCAATCGCAACACGTGCGATCGCCGCTCCGATTTTGGAGGCAGCCCCTGATTCGAAAGCCCTGTCCAATTGGTGCGCGATACCGAGGTTGTCTTTGTATATCGTACCCAGCCTGCTGGCCATCAAATCAGATATGCCAGACATGCTCGACGTGGCAATGTTGAGCGCTGGCGCAATCGTCTCGCGGTAACTCCTTTCAACGGATTCGATCGCCGCCTGCATTTGTCGATGTTGCTGCGCCACGTAATCCGTGACTGCCTGCTTGAATTCATCGCATGTTGCGACTTGTGACGCCGCGTTCCGACCAAGTTTCTCTGCCTGCATCCAAGCATTTGCGACACGGAGTAGCAATCGTTCCTTCCAAAGGGCAACGTCCTGCATTGCTTCTGGAGGGGCTGACACTTGATGCTGTATCAGCTTCACCGTCAAGTCCCGCGCCGCCAGGTTATCATCGAGCAGTTTCTCCAGGAAAACCATATCACCAAGGGTCAACCGTCGCACACGGATGGTACCGTATCGGTGAGAGCGAACACTTGCGGGCTTAGTTTTGCGGATCAGCAGCTTTATTGTTTTTTCATTTGAATTGGGCATATTCTCTTGAGGACTCCATTAACTGGTTTGCATCTTCTGCCAGCTTTCTGTGTCGCGATTTACTCCGCGTGGGTCCATTGAACATCATCCGTTTCCGAGTCATGCATTCGCCATATAATCAAGGAGCGCAGCAGTCAGATGAATCGATAGTTGGGCATCAGCACGTGTAACCGATATGGGCTCGCTCGCTTCGTGTCTTGCCAGATGCAAGTACTTGCCCAGTTCAGAAATCACCTTGTTGAGCCGATCAACTTTGGGAGAATCGCCGACCAGAGCACGCAACGTTTCCTCACTGGCCCGCCTCATATCGTCTTTCCCACTCACATCCAGCATCACTGCCTCAAAAGCCTTACGGCAGTTCGCCATAGCTTCTTCCCACTCGCCGCGGCGGTGACACTCGAGCGCATCTTCCAAGCGCCCGAGAGCACGACCAAGCCGAGGATCTGCGCGGAGTCTGGCGGATGGGAGCTCTAGAATTTCGAGCTCCGACCATCCAAGGGTTTTCAGGTTCTGCACCCAATCGGATTGAGGGATACGATACTCTAGGTAGCCATTTGTTGGGAGCCCAAAACTCGTCTCGAAGGGCAACCCCAAGATCCGACGATCATTGACTTGTTCGACAATCGATGCGGTCACGCGGGACGAGATCCGCAACTCGATGTCATTTCCCTGCCTCCTGTCCTCGATCTGCTGCAACACCGTTGCCGGCAGACCGATCAGGATAGCTCCATCGGCCGTGTCACCGGCGCGAATGATTGCTGGGTCGACCCGGTTATGCATCGAATGGAACAGCCATCCCTCGCCCAGAGACAAACCATTCAATGTCTCCACGGTGACCCATGCCGCGAGAATAGCTAGATCGGAACTCGTCGGGTTCTTGACGCGGCACATCAACTCCAGCCCGCGCTGGGGAGGTCCCTTTATCCGAGTTTGAAAAATGTCCACTGGCAACATTGGAATAGCAGTCGTCATATAGAAACCCCCTTGTCCGCCTAGAGAAATATGCTTTACCGGCTCGAAGCCGAACCACCTATGCCATTCGGGTTTGCCGACAACATCGTACAGACTTTCGCCTCAGCACGTCAAGCCAACTTGCCAGAACGATTTGCTCAATGGGCTCGCTCGCCAGCTAACGGCTTCGGATTCCGTGGCAATACATACTCTTCAATCTTCTGGGCGAGGTGCAGCGGGAGGGGGAGCGCGGTCGCCTCATTAAACTGGATTGCCGTGTCGCGAAGCCGATGAACCAAGGTGGCCCATGCAACTGGATGGTCGCCGGGTTGAAGACACGGGAGGGTAATCTCATAGAGAACGGGATTCCAGGCGTATCGAAAAGGCCGAGGCTCGTAGCTTCTGCCATTGCGGTCCGTCCACGCCGATATCTTGGAGCTGCGATCTATGAACCTTCTAAATTGGGCCGGCTTCTGCGCCGTCGACGCAAATACACGGTCCCCGATAACCCATAGTCCAGTCGAATTTCCCTGCATTTCCTCGTCGGCATCTTCTGCATACCATTCGGGAGTCTCGTGGCGGTCGGCACCGCGAATGCGCGCGATGCGCAGATTAGGCCAGTTCTCGCTGACGGGCACCGGCTCCTCGGCGCCAAAGGCGATACGGTCCTGCGTGATTTGTGGGTTTTGCAGCCACGACCACGCATGCCGCCCGCGCAGGTTATGAGCATTTACCATTAGCAGGACAGGCTCATTGAGGGCCCGCAGGTCCTGCGAGAGCAACTCTCGGACGAAGCTAGCAACGGTAACTGTCGTCTCCTTCTTACCTTTCTCGCCGACCAGGTTGTGATACTGGTCTGTGGCAAGCAAAAGTTGTGCCTCGCGGTAGTCATACCACCGGTTGAAGCCAGGTACTTTCACTCGAATACCGCCCTGTCCATCCGAACGCAAATGGACCGCAATCGGAACGCGCACCGCCTTGAGTGTGGGGCTGCCGCGCCGCTGCATGTTAGCCAGCCATATCCCGACGTAGTGTACAGGGGCGGGAAACTCGGCTGACGCGACCGTGGGCAGCTCTCCCACGACGCCTAATTGGCGCAATCCGTCGCGCAGGGCAGAGAAGCAACGCTCGGCGACGACTTTGGTACTGGTGGTGATAAACTGCGAATGGCAACCGCGTCCCGCGGCACCGATCCGGAGGGCGGATTTGGGGTCGGTGTGCTTTCGAGGATCGAATTCATGACGTGGTTGGATTTCGATGATGGCTAAGGTCGGATTCGTAGATGGCGAAAGAGATCCTTCAATTTCACGGACGCGCTGCTCGATCGCCACCCGGACGTCGGCCCCTGATGCGTACCTTTCTCTGCTCTTTACTTCCAGTTCGCGCCCTATCGCACCGAGTGATCGGGTTCGATAACGGATACTTGAATCGCGCCCTTCGCCCAAATTCCCCGCAACGATGGCTTTCATTTCACGGGCGATCTCGCCCTTTTCATCCTGCGTCCAAAGTTCCACGGTAAGGGGAGAACTGTCCAGTGCTGCTGCGATGGCATTCTGGCGGGGCATCATCTCTTCTTCCATCGCTTTGCCGAAGCTGACTGCCTCCTTATCATCCCTGGGATGAGCCCAGTCCTTTTGAAAAAGGCGGTTGCTTTTCGTACAGCGAACCTGAGGCGCTCTGGCAAGTTCCGGAGCAAAATCCAAGTAGGGCTTCAGATAAGGCACGATTTGGTCTGCAATTCGGTAGCGATCGAAGACGCTGATGCCTGCCTCCACCTCATGTCCCGTCCCGTTGTCCCCGTTTTCAAAGTGCATCCCCTGATCGAAAACAACGGCCGCAATGGGATTGCCGAAATTCAACCAAAACGCGGGTTCGTCCAACAGCCCCTGAGCCGAGGGATATTTGGGTTGAAGCGGCGTCAAGTGGTCTAGAATTTCTGCCAAATGGTCACTCCACGCCATGCCCCCTTGATACCATTTCATGCTCGCCGTCACAAAGCAGTCGCGATGTTTACCGGGCAGCCATCCTACCTTTGATCGCAAGTACACGGTGGTCGCGTCTCCGGCGGTGCCCGTCCAGGTGACCTTGCGTCCAGCCCAGCGACGGATGCCCACATCACAATGGATGACAGGATAAGGTTGGAACGGCACTGTCTGAACCGTAAAGGTGAGAAGCACCGAGAACGGCCAGTCGTCTCCATACCTGAGTGGTTCCCATGAAATGATCTCGGCTCCTCCGTCTTCGGGACTGGCGCAACGGCAGAACCGGAGCGGTCTCTCACCCAACTGTAGAACGACATCGGGCTGCGTGAGCCGGTTCGCAATCCAATCCGGCAACAAACTGAAATGCAACTGTGAGGGATCGGCGGTGCCATTCGGAGCGGTTCCATACTGTGCGAGGTTCACGGTTTCGGGCTTCCAACGTAAGTCGGAAGAGTCCAATCGGTCCACGAGGTGATGATGACTGGTCACGCTCGCATGCTTAAAGGTCACGCGCGCCCATTCCTTGACAACCAGGGCCAAAAGCTCTGGGTCAATGGGCTCATGGCTCAGCAGCCACTGGTTTGATGAATCGCCCGGTCGGGGTGGGGAAGCCACCCCTTTGCGAATAGACACCAAATCGCTCATTGTGGCGCGAAGCGTCGCGTTGAGACTGGTGACCGGAAAAGGATACATTTCGGTCTCGTCCGCGATTTCCGCGTCGTCTTCAATATCCCGCTTAATTTCCGTCCATAACCGATTGAGGAGTTGCCTCCATTCCTCGGGTAACGCGAGTCTTTGAATCGACCAGGGCATGTCTGCTCCGGTGAGGACCCAGGCTAAGGTCTGCACATGGTCATATTTCGTCTTTGTCATGGGGCAACCCTCCGATGTTCTTGAGTGCGAGATAAAGAGGACGGTAGAGCGCCTCGGCGAGGGCGCGATCACGCGTGGGTCGCCGAGAGTTAGGATCGAAATACGAACGAAGTTGAGCACGCATCGCCAAGAGCAGACTAGATTGAATGTCATCTCCAGGGATCTCGTTCCGCGCGGTGCGCGGGGCAAAGGCGGCGTCCACGAAATAAACCCGCGCACTCTGCCCCCCGCGGACTGCGCGCCCGATCACCTGCCACATGGGGACGAGTTGGTTCCAGACCGCCTCGGCGTGCTCAGGTGAGGTCGGGGGGATGTGGCTAAACGATACGGGGCGATTCAGTCGGCGGCGCCATTCGGCGAATGCCTCCTGGCGGAAACGGACAACCGCTTCAGCGACCCGCGCGTGTACCAACGTATCTTGTTGAGCCAACCACTTGTCGTCACCATGTTCCAGCCCCCAACGGTTAATCCCCGCGATGATCGGGGAGATATCGTCCGGGCGCTGGTGGGGTCGAATCAGGAAATAAACCGCACCCAGAGCGGCGACGTCGTCCTCATTCAGAATATTGTGTCCCCGTTCGAACGCCATGAGTGGGGTCACCAGAATCCAACTAGTGGTTCGATCCCGGAATCGATATAACATACCGCGACGGATCCAAGGCAGTGGCGATCCGTCCAATGGATCATCGTCTGGGGCTACGGGAACGACAACCTCGTCTTTCTTCCAGTCCGGCCGGAGTTCGTAAAGCTTGCGGGTGACGGCATCCGCTTCCGCGTAGCTTCCGACGATTAGAGCGATTTTGCGCCGGTGCGGCGGCAGCGCTTGAGCATCAAGCTCGAGGCGGCCAGGACCTGTCCCGTCGAGTCCCCCGCCTCGAACCAATTGATACAGAATCGTGCCCAGTGCGCGGAGCCGATCGTCTCCTTCCTTGCCTGAGACCTGGATCGGCAGGTGAGTCTCCGGGTCGGATAACCACTCGAAGCGAAACGTAGATTGCTCGATGCCTGCAATCTGATCGGCGGATGGGCGCATAACACCTGTGACTGGGACTAGAAGATCATAGCGTGATGGTCCGGACCAGGACGATCCGGACATGAGTACCACATGCGGCCCGGCAATTCCATCTGCGGCCATTAATTCATGGAAATGAAGGAGAAGCCAGCGTCCGATGCCGCCGCAGTGGAAGAAACGCAAAGTGCGCTCGTTCGAGTGATGTCCATGCGTTGGGACGAACTGCAGTGCCAGCACGTTGCCCATGGGGGACGTAGGCATGAAAGGAATGAAATCCTCGGGAAGTGCGCCCAGTTGACGCTTACCGGTTCCCTCTAGGTCGAGCGAATGTTCGATGCTCTGCCAGTCGTGCAGCACGTCGTCAATGCGGTTCGTCAGAATAGTTGTAGCGACGGCAAATTCCAGCAACTCGACCGCTCGTTTCTTGACCCCCTCGTCGGCTTTCTGCCAGAATGCGGCTGGGGAATGTTTCGCCAGCCATTCCCGGGTACGAACATGAAGAGCGTCTCCCGCGATGCTGAGCATGCTCATCGCCAAATCGCTGAGCTCCGTCCTTGTATGTTCTCCGAAAGGATCATCGCGAAAGGGTGAAAACGTTTGTTCTTCGAGAAATTGGTATTCGGGGCTGTCGGGATTTCCTCCGCTCAACAGGAGCGCCAGCTGCTTTAGCAGGTACAACTGGGTGAAATACTGCCCATCCCGAATTTGGGGCTGGCTTTGGACGAGGAAATAGACTCGGTCCACGGCAGTCTGCAGGGTATTATGCTTGAGATTCCACTCGTCCGCATCTGCCTCGCGCAGCCGACCGCGGCCCAAGCCGCTGGTCAGTTGAAGGCTAACCTCACGTTTCCAGTAATCGAGCCAGCTCTTTTCGGAGCCGGTCAGATTTTGGCTAGGACTAAAGATGCCATCGATCTGGGCTTGCACCCAATCCGCCTCGTCGACGATGACCAGATCACTGCAGCGGTTCACGAGTTCACCGAATCGGACTTGCTCCCGATTGATCTGAGCGGCAACCCGTGTGTAAACCAATGCAGCCGGCGTGGCGATCCAGATCTGTGCGTTGACGAGTTCCCGTTGGGCGCGGTGGACGGGGCAACGTGCGAAAAGGGGACAATAGTAAGTCGGCTCCTCTTCTGGGTGATCATTCAAGCTTTCGGGCGTCTCGTCCTGTTCGTCCGGATTTGGCTTGTGGAGCGATTGGCACGGCATATCTCCGAAAAGGAGGGGCTTTGTGCTCCCATCCCGGTCGCGCAAGCCATCCAGGAGACATACGTTGCTGAGCCATCGGAACGCAGGATGCCACTGAACCAATCGGCCCGGCCGCACGGCATTCAAGGAATTGTGGAGCCGCTCGATATGCCGCGCCCGATCCGACTGTCCAAGCATGGGGGCGACCGTGATTCCCAGCTGCTCGAATGTCTCTGCCAATCGCAATGCGCCGATGATATCTCCGACCACCAATGTGATACGGTAACCGTGGCGCGCACACCAGACAGCCAGAACCTGCATCAGCGTGGTCTTCCCAGCACTGACCATTCCCACCCAATGATGCGCTCGAGAAAAGACAAGCTCATCGGCCGGCAGCAGTGTGTTGGTGTCCCCCGTGACGAGATCCAATTGACTCTGCCGCAGCGTTTGCTCAAAGCGTCCCGTCCGATGACTGCTGGCGTCGCTATCGGTGTCTCCGAGAGTGCTCAGCTGCAGGTCCATTTCGCCAGCAGTGTTGATCAGGTCACTCCAGCTCACATGGATGGGTTCGCGACGAGGAACGCCTGCAAGCGAGTGACTGGCGATTTCTCCCGGATCGCACAAGTCGTCTGGCAAATTGACGGTTAGGCGAGTTGGATGCCCTCGTACGCGGAACCAGTATTCGCCTGGCGTCGCCCACCGGACGTTCGTTTTGCGGAACCTTGGATTCGCCGCGAGGGTTCGTTCATAAATTTCAAATCGCCCGGCAGCCACCGTAACGTCACGACGGACAACTCTGCCAGCCGAATCAAGCTCGAACCCGCGCAGCCTAGCATCCATGCTCCAATACTTGGTGAGAAGGCTTTCCCAGGTGTGTTGACGTTGAAACCTGAGCAAATGGCGTGCGGCATGTAACTGCTGCCACTGGGCTTTAGTCCATTTCTTTAGATCTTCGGCCGGTGGGAGATAGCCAGTGAGAAGTGTCCAGGTGCGTGCCGCCGGCTCTTCCGGGATGAGAGAGAGGTGCAAGTACAAGCCGAGTTCGACGTTCGCGAAAATACCGCGATCAATGGGCGGAGTGGGGTCGGCGTTGTCCCAGTGCAGCTTCAATTGGTTTACAAGGGATCGTTTCCAATACGCTACGTCACGCATCGAACGCTCCTCCGCCGCTGGCCGCCACAGCACGGGCACGTTTCATTAATTCGTCATCGTAGACGTAATCGAGATGTGGATCTCCGTGACGATAGTTCCTCCCGAATTCGCGCTTGTAGTCAATCCTTCTTTTTCGTCGCTCGCGGGGAAAGACAAAGAATGCGCTGTCCCATTGAGGATGCATCGGAAACACGTCCTCGTATTGAGCCATCCATGGGTATTCCCAGTCTTTCACATCGATTGCCCAGACCCTCTGATTGGGGAAAATCACACGAAGATCATAGGCGTCGAACTCAGGCCACAATTCCACGGTCAACCGACTTCTTTTCAGCTGCCGGGCCAGTCGCAATTCGGATAGACCAGGGATGGCGACAAAACGCCTCAACTCCCATCGGAGCCAGGCGATCCCCATACGTTGGGGGAGTCGCTGCCCAATCCGAATGCGGTGTCGTTCAGCACAGCGCGGGTTTTCACAGATCCACTCGTCCCCTTTGCTGCCTTTAAGAAGCAGATTTCGGCAAGAGGCACAGAGAGCAAAGTGCCCATCGGCAGCATGCGTTGCAGGAGCGGGAAAGTACGCGTCGTGTATCAGATCCCGAACGGGCTCCATGCGGGGATCTTGAGTGACGCGCACCAGGTTCTCTTCAGAGGCTACGGGATTCTCGATGAGCCATTTGCGGAACGCCACATAGGTTGCCTGTGCGTCGGCCTGCCGGCAGGCGTCTAGGGCCGCTTTCATGAATTTCCGTTCGAGGAGGTCAGATTCAGGGTCACCGCCCGTGCGAGCCCATTCCCCACATTGCTCGGTGGGTTGGTTGTTCGATATTAGGCAGTCATACTGACCAAGCAGGCCGGTGGGCAGTTGTAATGGCAGATCAATAAGAGGGCGTTCACACCAAGATAGCAGGTCCGGAACGCTTTCGGGGTATCTGGCAGAAGGCGAATTCCGGAGGGCAAAGAGACAGAGCCGCGCCAACCCGCGGTTGAGGTTCGTCGGGTAGATTAAATCCGCACCTTTTCCGCCCGACCGCCACCGTTCATACTCCAAGATACCAGCGGATATCAATCCGAGGATGATTTCGCTCTCGGTCTCGGGATTCTGTTCTGGCATTGCGTTGCCTCCCAGTGATCGTGCTGGCTCTCGCTGGCGGAAACCGCTTTCGAGGCCGCATGGAATTGCTCGTCGTCCGCTTCGCCTCGTGTTCTTGTCCCGCCGTGGTCCGCTGCTTTGTGCTTACTCTTCTGCCTAACTTGTTTTCGTTCTATTTCCTTCCGCGATCGCAATTGGGGGTTAACCACTGAGTGGTTAACATCCAGTCAAAAAAAGAACTACGCGATCAGCGTATACTTGTGCGAGAAACCGGTCTGGTCCGTGACGTCTGCTCGCTTGGCTAGTCTTAGCTGATGCAGATGACGCAAGCGGTTACTCGCGGCGTTAATGCTGATATGCAGGTCGTCCGCCAACTGCCGGGCTGTGAGTTCACCCGAGCGCACCAGGTGCTGCGCGGCGGTGTCCAGGGCAGCAGTCCAGCGTTCGCCAAGCTGCGGGCCGATAAAGTGCCATCCCTTTTGATCTTTTACGGGAATAGGAGACTTGAGACCACGGTTCTTGACAGCGCCCGCTAGATTATAAAGGGTGTGCTCTGAAATGTTGGTCAAGACCAAAAATCGGTTTCCGTATGACCCGGCGAGCACACCGGCGAAGAGTGCCAGGATTGCCTCGTCTACAAAAGAAGCGTCCATGACAGGAATGCCTGAACCGTCGAGAACGAGCGTGCCGCCGTCGGGCACTTTGCGAAGCTCTCGGTCGATTCGGCGAAACGCCATCTTTCCGCGGGGTCGGGTGAGGAGATCGATCGGATTGTCCGCCCATTCAGCGCGCAGGTCGGCCAGCTTGAAAACACAATTCATCCATACCCCTTAATCATTGCTTGGTTAACCCTATTCTACTCCAGCTCTGACTTGTTGTCAAATCGACGTATACACCGGCTGATATAGAAAGATCGAGACGAACGTACCTGGGAAGGACAGCAGGTTGGGAAAGTCAACGGCATGCCCTCCTTGCGTATCGACCAAGACTGCGGCGTCCTCGGAACGGACAAACAGGGAGCCTTGGCATCGCCCCACGATCGACTGGACTAGCTGAAAACCATTGCCCAGCACCCCTTTTCGCCGGCTCGTCTTGCCTTCCAGTGCAGCGCGAATGTAGGCCAGCGAGGTGGGACCGAGATTCCCATGCCGGCGCATCAGACTTTTGCGGATGCCAATGCCCAGGTCGCCGACAGCGATCCTCACTGCCACCTTTCTTTCGCTCGCATAGAGATATTTCTGAATCGAAATAAACCCAAAATCCCTACTATGATCACAGACGTTGCCGCCCATCTCGGACAGGATGGTGACGAGGTCACTCAATTGTTCAGAGTCAAACGCTAGCCAAGTCTTTAGTATATCGCGAGCGCGGTTAGCCGCCTCATTCACCTGATCATGATCCCGAATGATGCGTAGCTCGAGCAGATTGGGCGAGTCTTGCTTGCGCGAAAGCGTTGCCGCCGCAGAAACGCGATCAGTACAGTGAGCCCATGGCTGACAGATCTCAAGGAAATCCATTCGTTGAAAGTAGGCGAGGATTCTCTCTTGAAATCCGAAGAGGATGATCTGACTGCCAGAGCGTTCCCATGCGGCACGCAAGAACAGGGCCAATCCGACAATGCCCGGGGGATATACGAATCGAACTTGCGACATATCGAACCGGAGCGGCTCGCCTTTGGCGAGCTGTGGAAGAAGATGGAACAGTGCTTCCGGGCTATAACTTCCGCTCTCGGGAGCCAACACGTCTGGAATAGCCAATGTGCGGATAGCCAAAACAAATCTCCTGGCAGGGCGGCAAAGGGAAGTGGATGGTTTTCAGATCGAGCCAATACCCAACTCAGCCACGTTGGGGTTGTGCGGCTCTGAGCAAAAGCAAGTATTAGCTATTATATCACTGCGGTCCGTCCCTGTTAAAGCGCCGCCGACCAATTTGCCAACCCGAAAATAGGGGACAGGACGATTGGCGAGTCTTTTGCAAGGCTAGCACCGCGAGTCTGCTACCGCGTGCGCGAAACAACGCTCGGACACTCATCATGGAGTTGACATAGCACATATGTTCGTATAAAATAAGAGAAACTGAATCTCCTCATTGCACGGTCGTCTCACTCTAACTTGATGCGGATCAGACAGATGGCTAGACGATCTCCCTGGAGAGGTATGGCCGCGTCTGATTCGTCTCAACTCATCGTCGTCTCATTGATCGCCGCGCTCAGCGTGGTCTACGCCATTTGGACCCGGATCCAAACTCGGCGCCGGCAATCCTCGTTGGACAACCCCTCTGTCAAGATCGTCAGCATTTCGCCCGACCGTGACAAGTCCGAACGTCTGTCCCTCTGGAACAACCTGTCTGTTCGCGAAAAGGAAATCGCGCGGCTCGCCTCCGAGTATTGGAGCGATGATGAGATTGCCCGCGATTTGCACCTCAGCGTGCGGACGGTGCAGAATCATCTCCAGCATGCGCGGGAAAAACTCCACATTCACTCGCGTCACGAATTCAAATACTTTGTTCAACAGCTTGGGGTCGATTCCGAACCGCCCCCAAGATATGGCTAAGTACTTCACCTAAGGGTTTCCTGTACCCACCTGATCCCTCGCGAATGAGTAAGAAATAAGCACTTTGCTCATAGACAAATGAGAACGGATGTGCTACGCTGTGAGGCGTGACAAACAAAAATGCCTCGCACAGCCCCTGTCTGCGCGCCGTTGATCCGGTGCGATTGCTTTATCCCTCCGAAGTGGTCGCCTTGCTCGGCTCGTCCTCTCTTTCTTCGCTATTCGTCTTCCGCCCGCTCTTTGGTCCGACATCTCATAGCGAACGTATCGCCAACCTGATCGAATTGCCCGGTGCGATGAGGGCTGGGTCCGCACCCCTTGAACATCCATCTCACGAACATCGGCCAATTCCGGAAATATATGCCGTCCATGCGAACCTGCTCTTCTGCTGTGCTCACGATCCCCTGATTCAATGAGAAGCATCTGGTGGACACACTCCGTGAGACGAAAAGCGAACGACTCAGAGCCGCGATCAAGCAGATGGAGCACCGCTGGGGGACTGGCGTCCTGGTAGCATCCCGCACCGCGCAGGCGCGTGCCGAAGGTCTTTCGACGTCCTTTCCGGAACTCGACCACCTGACAGGAGTGGGCGGTATTCCACTCCATGCCGTCACGTTGCTCGCTGGCCATTCGACCTCTGGGAAACTGACGGTCGCCTACAAGGTGCTGAGCCGGGCGCAGCAGAGGACTCCAGAGCGCCGTCATTCCGTTGCCATTCTCGATCTGGGTGCGAGCTCCGATCCGGACTATCTCAGCCGTTCGGGACTCGATCTGGATTGGTTGCTCCTTGTCCGGCCTCAATCCGCAAAGCAGGCGCTGCGCGTTCTCCTGGATCTTGTGAGGAGTCGCGAACTGCGCGCCATTCTCGTGGACAGTCTGTCTGACCTCCTGGTAGACAAAGAGGGGGCAAGCGCGATCGAGCAAACGATGCCGCAGGTGAATCTAGCGCTCAAGAGCGCCGATTGCGCGTTGCTGCTCCTCGACGAATCTCAGCCCCCCTGGCTTCCGCCTTTGGTTGCCGAGACCAGTCGGGCCGTCCGGCATTACGCGTCTCTGCATCTCGATTTCGTGCGTCATGGATGGATTGAATCTGGAGGCGAGTTCTCCGGATACCGGGTAAAGGTAAGGCTCCTCAAAAGCCGATCGCTGCGCCAAGGGGACAGTGCCACCATCGCGATTACGTTCAGCGAGACGGTGCGGGCGAGGGAGACATGGTGAGCTGAAGCGCAGCTTGTAGGAGCGAATTGTTGTGAGCATCATGTGTTGTCGCGTGCCTGCTTTCCTCATGGGCTTGGCCGAGCGGTCGAGGCCGGAACTTGCTGGGAAACCCGTCGCTCTGCTCGGAGCCGATGAACTCGTGTGCGCGGTATCGCGCGAGGCGCGTCAGAGCGCGGTTACGCTGCAGATGGAGCCGCGCCAGGCGCAGATGCGCTGTCCCGACGTGCGGCTGCAACCGGTGGACCTGGACGCCAGCCAGGCGGAGCAGGGAGCGTTCGTGGGAAAGCTCGCTGAATGTGGGTTGCCCGTGGAAGCACCGTCCTGGGGCGTCGCCTACGTCGATCTCCAGGCTGTGGCGACGACCTCTCAGACAGTCCAGCCCTTCTGCGCAGATTTGGGCAAGCAGGCTCGCGGTGTGCTTGGTGATGGCCTCGTCCCTTCGATCGGTTGGGATACGGGCAAGTTCACGGCGCGAGCGGCGGCGAGCTATGCATCTCCCGGGCACATGCGGCTCGTTGATCTGACCCATGAAGAACGTTTCTTGCAGCCGCTCTCGATTGCGCTCCTTCCGTTGTCGCCGCTCGCCTTGCAACAGTTGACCTGGCTGGGCATTCGGACGCTCGGCCAATTTGCCAAGCTACCCAACACAGCCGTATGGCAGCGTTTTGGCGCTGAAGGGAAATTGGCACAAGCTTGGGCGCAAGGACGTGATGATCGCCCGGTGCGCCGAACGATTCAGGAAGCCACGCCGCCGCTCTCGATTGATTTCGACCCGCCCACCGGGCTCCACAGTGACGTCCTTGAAGCGGTCCTCTCCAATCTGCGACCCTCCCTTTCCGCACTTGCGCGTCGGCTGGAAGGCTGCCGCCGCATGAGATTGGGCCTGCACTTTGAGGACGATAGCACACGAAAGATTGACCACACCTTTGTTGAACCCGTGGTCGAAGAGAGCCGCTTGCGTGCGACCATATCCCATCAGCTGCAAGTGCTGAATTGGCCGGCGGAATTGGCTTCGGTCGATATATCGCTTCTCGAATGCGGCGAACTCATGCCGCATCAACTGATGCTGTTTGACCTGGACACCGATCGCTCGCCGCTCCGAGAGCTCGCCGAAAAGTTATCCGGCCGCTATCGCGAGATCTTCTTCCGTCTGTGTATGAGCGACGAACGCCATCCGCTTTCAGAACGTCGCTCCAGCCTGACAGCGCTCGCCGCGGGATGGGTCGCATGACGCGTTTGTGGAAACACGGAATCCTGATTCAGGTGGACAAGGACGCGCGCGGTCAGGTGCAGGCTTTTGATTGGAACGGGCGGAAGCGCGCGGTCGAAAAGGTCCGGCAGCGCTGGCAGGTCGACAGCGATTGGTGGACGGAGCAGGGTCGCGTGCACCGCGACTATAGTGCCGTGACGACGACCGATGGGCTCCTCTGCGTCCTTTACTTTGATTTCCAGGATGAGCAGTGGTACGTCTCGAAACTCTATGACTGATGCTTACGCCGAACTCCATGCCCACAGCCACTTTTCGCTTTTGGACGGTGCGTCGTCGCCGGAGGATTTGGTCCGAACTGCACAGGAATTGGGACTCAAGGCCATCGCCCTAACCGATCACAACAGCCTGGCTGGAGTCGTCCGCTTTTGGAAAGCGGCCCAGTCGGCGGGATTTCATGCCATCTTCGGAGCCGAAGTGACTCTCGAGGGCGACCAGCATCTTGCTCTGCTTGTGGAGAATAGAGAAGGATATGCCAGTCTGTGCCGGCTGCTCACGGCAGCTTATCTTATGGACACTCCGAGGGATTCCGCTGGAGCGATGAGTACCGACGCCAAGTTATGGCCCGGCAAGGCCAAGCCCGCGATTACCTGGCAGATGTTGGAGCAAGACCATCGCGGGCTCATCGCATTGAGCGGTTGCCGCAGAGGCCCTGTAGCCGCAGCCTTGCTCAACCGGCAGCCCGAGCAGGCGAAGCACGCAACGGCGCGCCTGCGGGATCTCTTTGGACGCGATCGGATGTGGATTGAATTGCAGCATCATTATCTCCCGGAAGATGAGCGACTTACCACGGGCTTGGTGCAACTGGCACGCTCGCTCAATCTGCCCATCGTGGCGACCAATAACGTTCACTATGCGCTGCAGTCGGGGAGCCGCTTGAGGGATGCGCTGCTTGCCATCGACCAGAACCTTTCGCTTACGGAGGCACGCCGAGCCGGGTTCTTGCCCTACAACAGCAACTTCTATCTCGCCTCTCCCCAGGAAATGGCCAAACGTTTTCGCGAGCTGCCACAAGCTGTCAAGAACACGCTCGCTGTCGCCGAGCGTTGCCAATTCGAGCCTGATTTTTCTTCGCGACGGTTGCCCAGCTTTCCGGTGCCGAGTGGTCTGAGTGAGTTCGAGTACCTGTATCAACTGTGTCATCAAGGCTTGCCAAAACGCTACCCGCAGCTCAAGCCCGCGGTGCTCAAGCAACTGGCGCATGAGCTCGCGGTGATCGAGCAGGCGGGACTTGCCGGTTACTTTCTCATCGTCTGGGATATCGTTCGGTTTTCCCGAGAGCGCGGCATCCGCTGCCAGGGACGTGGTTCGGCGGCCAACTCGATCGTCGCCTATTTGTTGGGTATCACCAGCGTCGATCCGTTAGCACATAACCTGCTCTTTGAGCGATTCTTGAGTTCCGACCGCTTCACGACACCTGACATCGATATCGACTTTGCGGCGGATCGCCGGGAAGAAGTGATTCAATACGTCTACGAGCGCTACGGTACGTCGCACACCGCGATGGTGTGCAATGTCGTCACGTATCAAGCGCGCAGTGCGGTGCGAGATCTGGGGAAAGCACTCAATTTTCCCTTACCGGTGGTGGACAGGCTTGCGAAATCGATTGATTGGCGATCCGCCCTTCCAGCGGCCGACCAAATTCTGAAATCAGTTGACGGCGAAATCACTGCCGGTCATCCGCTTCAGATGCTGTCAGACCTCATGCGGCAGATTCAAGACTGCCCGCGCCATCTTGCGATTCACGTCGGTGGCATGCTCATCACGGCACAACCCCTGGACGAAGTGGTGCCGCTGGAGCGGGCGACGATGCCCGGTCGCGTGGTTTGCGAGTGGAACAAGGACAGCGTCGAGGATGCTGGGCTGATCAAGATTGATGTCCTTGGCTTGCGCACGCTCGGGCTCATCACCGAGGCACTCAGCTATATCGAAGGAGAACCACCCGACCTCGATGCCCTTCCGCTCGATGATCCGGAGATCTATGCCATGCTCCAACGCGGCGACACCATCGGCACCTTCCAGGTGGAGAGCCGCGCGCAGCAGCAGATGCTGCCGCGCCACCGACCGGAGAAATTCGAAGACATTGTGGTCGAGGTCGCGATCGTCCGTCCCGGTCCCATTCAGGGAGGAGCCGTCCATCCTTACCTGCGCCGGCGTGCCGGACTGGAGCCGGTCACCTATCTCCATCCATCGCTCGAGCCCGCGTTACGGGAAACGCTGGGAGTGCTGATCTTTCAAGAACAGGTGATTCGGGTGGCGATGGTCGCCTCCGGCTTTACGGCGGGGGAAGCCGACCAACTGCGGAGGGCGATGTCACGCAGCCGCTCGCTCGAAGCGATGCAAGCGATGCGAGATCGGTTCATTCAAGGCGCACTCGCGAATGGGATCGAGCAGGCAACAGCGGAAGAGATTTTTCGCCAACTCGAAGGCTTTGCGAGTTATGGGTTCTGCAAGTCCCACGCCGCGAGCTTTGCCCTCATCGCCTACCAGACACTGCATCTCAAACGGTACTATGCTGCCGAGTTCTACTGCGCGCTCCTCAACCAGCAGCCGATGGGTTTCTATTCCACCGAGGTCATCATCGGGGACGCCAAGCGACATGGGGTGGAACTCTTGCCCCCTGAAATCAACCAGAGCGACTGGAACTATCTCCTGGAACGGACGTTGAATGGGAAACGCGCGCTGCGGATGGGCTTGCGAGCAACATTGGGCTTGGGCGAGTCGGGGTGGGAGCGCATCCTAGCCGCGCGGTCTCAGGCAAAGTTTAGCTCCTTACGCGATTTCTGCGAACGTACTCGACTGCCGCAGGCAACGGTGAGCAACTTGGTCCGCGCGGGTCTCTTCGATTCATTTGGGTCGCGGCGCAGGCTGCTGTGGGAACTGGGAGAGATCGACTACCGTCCTGAGGAACTTCCATTGGTGCTGCCGGTGATGGAGGTCCATTTGCCCGAGCTGGAAGCGGGCGAGGAGACGTTGTGGGAATATGAGCTGCTCGGGCTCTCTCCCAATGGACAGCTCATGCGGCACTACCGCCCGGCATTGCAGCGCGCCGGTGTCTTGACTACCGCAGAGGTCAAAGCTCAGCCGGAAGGTGAGTACGTTCGTATCGGCGGGATGGTGGCTGTGAAGCAGCGACCGGGGACGGCGAAAGGGATGGTCTTTATCTCGCTCGAAGACGAAGCCGGTTTAGTCGATGTCGTTGTTCGCCCGAACGTCTACGAGAAATTCCTTCCCCTCTTACGGCATCAGCTGTTCATTTTGGTGGAAGGAGTCGTGCAAAGGGGGAGCGGCGCGATCAGCGTTCTCGTTACGCGCGCGATCGAATTCCGCTCCCTCGCCGGGACGATCGGTGAAGAAAAACTGCGCCCGCCCACCGCGCCGGACGAATACACGCCAGAGTATGAGGGAACAGCCAGTTGACGGAGCAATTGAGTTGCAACGCACCTGGCCGCTGGCTCGACTGAGTTATCTACATCTGTGAACAGACGTATGAACGGAATGGAAACAATAGGGTTGACGAAACGGCCAAAGGAATCAGCACGTCCCCGGGGGAAACTGACGCGTGAAAATCCTGGAAGGTTGGGTCTATGATGTGCAATTCTTGAAAGGCAGCACCGTCGTATGGGTGGTCGACACCAAGAAACGCATCCACCGCCTACTCGATCATTTCACTCCAACCTTTTATGTTGGTGGCGACCCAAAAGAGTGGCAGGCAGTCGCGCATTTTCTCATCGACCGGCCATGGGACGTCACGCTCTCGCGTGCGCAGAGGCCGGATTCCCGTCTGGATTTTCCCGCTCGCGTGTTGAAGGTAGGCGTCGAGGACCCGCAGCTTCTCACGGCGATCATCAACAGGATCATGCGGTTCAAGCCAGAAGTCGCCGGCGATTGCGGAGACATGCCGATCACGGACATGTATCTGCGAATGCGCCAGATTCGGCCTTTGGCGCTGTGCCGGTTTGCGCTGGATAATGACAACCGCATTCTCGGCGTTGAAGTATCAGAATCTGGTGGAGAGGCTGGGTAGGAGGCGTCCAGCCTGCGGGCCAGCTGCGGGAGTGTATGTTTGTACTGACTGCCAGCGGTACTCGCGAGAATGTGGCGCGATGTGAAAAGGCATTGGACTCGTATCATCAAGCTCTGAGGGCGGCGCGTGGGTGATGACGACTGAGGATTTCGAAATGAGTTCGTCCGCCGCAATAGAGTTGGACTAATCGAATGATCTCGCCGCAAATCTCTTCCACTTCGGACCGGGATACCGGCGGCAGCGCATCGACGTTGAATTCGGCAGCTTGAGTCGTCGGGAGAAGGAGGGTATGGTTGGCTTGCCGCCAGACCCAGCGGCGGGTGAGAACGGTATTTCCCTCCGCAACGATGATTGCCCCGGGCAGGGGCGATTCTTCCTGGTCGGACCCGAAAGGCGTGAAGCTTTCCTGACCACTGGCTGGGCGCAGGATCATGTCCTCTTTCAAGTGATCAATCGCATGTGCGCCGGTTGGGACAAGATAGCGCAACGAGATTCCCAATGTCGACCAGCGTATTGATCGTCGGCAACGCTTCATTGCGCAATACTCTCCTGGTCATGGCTTCAATCGATGACAATATTCATTCGCTCTTCCACTGGAATTTGTCGATGATAATTTGTTACATATACTGGCACGTTTTACCCAAATTACGGGACCCAAAAATTCAGCTACTTTGTATGATTTTACTCCGACCCGTTGATATTTCAAAGCTAGTGTGTTAGTCTCAAACAAGTAACGCGGACCAGAAAGGATCCGCACCCATAGTTCAGTGAGGTTAAGTGAAATGAAGTTAAAGACCACGACCAACATCTCGGTGGACGGCGTCATGCAGGGACTGGGTGGATCGGAAGAGGATCGGCGAGGCGGCTTTGAGCGCGGCGGATGGGTGACTCCGCTTGTCGACACTGAAACTGGGGACCATATCAATGAGGTCTATTGCGGCGGACTGGGTGGATCGGAAGAGGATCGGCGAGGCGGCTTTGAGCGCGGCGGATGGGTGACTCCGCTTGTCGACACTGAAACTGGGGACCATATCAATGAGGTCTATGGCGGCGCAGCGGCGTTTCTGTTCGGCCGGCGGACGTACGAGATCTTCGCCCGCTCCTGGGGTAAGATAGCCGAAATGCGCACAATGCCAATCGGTGTCGCGCTGAACAGCAGGCCGAAGTATGTGGTATCGACCAGCATCACCGACCCGCCGTGGGCGGGCACGACCGTCCTGACCGGCGACATCGCCGCGGCGATCCGTGATCTGAAGGCGAAGCCAGACGGCGAACTGCTAGTGCCCGGCAGCGGTGTCCTCGTCCGATGGCTGCTCGCCAATAACCTAGTCGACGAGATCGAGCTGATCACCTATCCCGTCATCATTGGCCAGGGTACACGGCTGTTCCCCGATTCCGGTCCGGATAGCGCGCTCGACTTGCTCACCTCGCGGACCACTTCCCAGGGTATCACCATCCAGACCTATCGGCTGGCTGGACGCCCAAAGTACGCGACATAGGAGGACACGACGATGCCAGAACTACTTGTCGACTTCATCACTTCGCTTGATGGATACGCGGCCGCCGACGGGTGGCCGGGCTGGTGGGGGCTGGAGGGACCCGAGTACCTCGCCTGGTTGGGAGCGCAGCCCGAAGCGGATTACACCGTCCTGATGGGCGCAACGACTTACCGCGTCATGTCGGGATTCGCCGCCGAGGGAGAACCCGGCACCGGTGCCCTGGCGGGCATGTCGAAGGTCGTCTTCTCGACCACGTTGAGCGAGCCTCTCTCATGGGCGAACACGCAGCTAGTAGCTCGAGACCCCATTGAGGCAGTGCGGGAGATGAAGGAGAAGGGCTCCAAGTCGATGCGCACGATCGGCAGCCTCACCTTGTGCCGCTCCCTCCTGAAGGCCGGTCTCGTGGACCGTTTCCGGGTGGTTGTCTTTCCGGTAATTACGGGAAGCAGTGGCCGGGAGCGGATCTATGACGGCTATCCGGATGTAGCTCTCGACATGATCAGCAGCCGCACCTTCGATGGTCGCATCCAACTGCTCGAGTACGTTCCAACGATTCTGGCTGGGCCGCCGGGCACGACGTTGTGACCACGTCAACCAGCGAACGACAAACTCAGCGAGAAGGGGGCTACGACCATGAAACTAACGACCACCACGCAGGTCTCCGTTGATGGAGTGATGCAGGGGCCTGGCGCACCGGTACCTGGGGTAGCCGAGCGCGGCGTATTCAAGCGCAGTGGATGGGCCCACTTTGACAAGGAAGCGGGGACGGTCATGGGCGAGATCTACCGGCGCGCCGACGCGTTCTTGTTCGGCCGGCTGACCTACGAGGCCTTCGCCGGCACCTGGGGAACGTGGGACGATCCGGGCGACAGCCCGATCTGGACGGCGTTGCACACGCGGCGAAAGTACGTCGCATCGACCACGCTGACCGGGCCGCGGTGGGCGAACACGACCGTCCTCTCCGGTGACGTCGCCGCGGCCATCCGCGAGCTGAAAGCCAGGCCGGGCGGCGAGTTGCAGGTGCACGGCAGCGGCGCCCTGTTCCAGTGGCTGCTCAACAACGACCTGGTCGACGAGATCAACCTGTTCACCTTCCCCGTGGTCGTCGGCCAGGGCACGCGACTATTCCCTGACACTGGCCGGGATAGGGCGCTTGCCCTGGTCGACTCGCGCGCCACCCCCAGCGGGGTGACGATCCAGTTCTACCGGCCGGCCGGGCGTCCGAAATACGCACGGTAGCTGCCCCGGCGCTTTAACTGGTGGTCCAGCGCTCCCGCAGCGGGCGCAGACGACCCGGACTGGGAGACCTACCATAGAACCGAAGTTTGGCAACTTTTGCCGTAACGATGCGGCGTTCAATTGAATCCTTGCGAATGCCTTCTTTCGTTCGGCATGACCGACTAACCGCCGCCGTGAATGGGATTGCCGGTCAGACGACCGAAATGGCAAATGCCTGACGTCTCCGGTCAAAAATGAGAGGAAATGATATGACTCTTAAGCGGATGGACAACGTCGGTATCGTGGTGGAATCCCTCGATGTCGCTATCTCTTTCTTTACCGAGCTTGGCCTCGAGCTCGAAGGGCGAGCCACGATCGAAGGAGACTGGTCGGCGCGCGTCACTGGACTGCAAGGCCAGCGTGTCGATATTGCCATGATGCGCACCCCCGACGGCCACAGCCGGCTCGAGCTCTCGCGATATCTCACGCCGCCTGTAGTCGCCGATCACCGGAACGCCCCGGTGAACGCTCTCGGCTACCTCCGTGTCATGTTCACCGTCGATGACATCGACGATACCCTCGCCCGACTCCGCAAGCACGGCGCGCAACTCGTCGGCGAAGTGGTCCCGTACGAAGACGTGTATCGGCTCTGCTACATCCGCGGCCCCGAAGGACTTCTCATCGGGCTCGCCGAGGAGCTCGGGTAAGGCGTTCTCGGAGAGGCGCATAAAAGCACTTACCTTGCGGCAAGCTTGCTGCCGGGTATACATCCCTTGGTTGGCGCAGAACAACTCGTTGGACCGGAGCAGATGGAGCATGTTTCGCATCAAGCGTGGTGCGGCGAAGGTTCGATCGTGATGCGCCGCCCGGTCAACTCCGACGTTATACGCCATTCCGCGACAAGGCGGTAGTGGTCACGCCGAGCGACAGCAGTCACATCTGTTTCTCTTATACAAATCCCAGGTTCACTCAACGGAAAGACTATCGCGAAAAATTCCAAGAACGCAGCATCTATACCCAATCCTGCACTCCAACCGTTGAGCGTGCTGGTGGGTGAGTGGAAAACCGTTGGGACACATCCTTATCTTCCAGGCAAACTATTACACGGACACTCTTCCTTCCAATGGCTGGAAGGCGGTGCTTTTCTGATACGGCATTCCGAGATTGAGGATGAGCATTTTCCCAGAGACGTTGCCATTTTCGGCAGCGACGATGCGACGGGCGAGTTTTTTATGCTCTACTTTGACGAGCGGAAGGTTTCGAGAAAGTATGACGTTTCCGTCCAAGACAATGTTGTTAAATGGTGGCGAAACGCTCCTGGCTTCTCGCAACGCTATACTGGGACATTCACGGACAATGGCAATACCATAATTGGTAAAGGCGAATTATCTAGGGACGGGACAACATGGGAACCGGACTTGGATTTGACCTACACGCGTGTCAAGTCGCGCATTCGAAAAAGCCGAAAGACAAAGCCAGCCAGAGGAAGGTGACATTCAGATTAAGAACGGCGTGTCACACGCACCGCGCAATGGCACGCGTGCGTTTTGGCATTGTCGGCAGGTCGGCGTGAACGTTGCTGCCATTTCACGCGCGCCCTTGCGCGGTGCTAACCGTTCCGCGAAGAGATTCCGCTCGACGAGAATGCGACGCGGTATCAAGGGCGTGCGGCCAGCGTCGGATACCAGATCTACTACAATGAGCGGCGACCGCACTCGGCCTTACACTATTTGTGTCCCCGCGCTTATTATCGCGGCGACCCGGCCACACTACTGGCAGAGCGCGAAGCGTGACTACGAGAAGCCGCAGAGAAACGACGGCAATACTGGGAGGAGCACCGGCAGTGAGGAGCCGAAAATCCTCAGTTGATTTGTAGCCTTTCCGTGCAATTACGTCTTGGGCAAGGCAACTTAGCTTCGCCAAACGCCCAAAACGCTTCCCTGCACGACTTGAGGCGAGGATGTTCTGCAAGTGTCTCGACTTGGAGCACTTGACGTAGGGAGGCTTCGGCCTGTGGCAATTGAGCGACCAATTCTTGAGGAGAGGGACCGTTCGATATGTCCTTCGCGATGACAATCCCGCGCAAGTAATCGGGAAATCGGGCAAATGCTCAATCGTCAACCGAGATAAACGTTTCTGGCATACTCAACAATCCTGTCGAACCGGATCTCACGCCCGCGCCTGTGCCAAGGCGGTACAGAACACTCGTGGGTTCACGCGATCCGGCGCGCGGACCGCGGTTCGATCAGCATATCACAAAGGGATATTGAACCGAATGAAGCAAGCCGGGAAAACGGGCCATGTTTGGGACTCTCAAAAAGATCCGGTGATATCCTCCATTGACGAGCCACGCGCAGCCGCAGAAATAAAAAAAGAGCCCAATACACTCGCGAGGAAACGAGGAGCACGCCTGTGGTGCTCCTCGTTCGCGTCAGGTGGCTACGAAAAGCCTAATCCCCTTTCCTTGAGCGAAACAAACTTCTGCGGGCCGCCGACAATCAGGTGATCCATCACATCGACATCTAGTATTTTGCCCGCCTGGACGATTTCGCGAGTCACCGCGACGTCCTCCGGACTCGGAGTCGGATCGGAGCTGGGGTGGTTATGGGCAACGATCACAGCGGCCGCATTATGCTGCACGGCTTCCCTGAAGAGCTCGCTCACACGAATGACGGTCGTGTGAATGGACCCTTGATAGACTGTCGAGATGCCTACCACGCGGTTCTTGGTGTTCAGCAGGATAACCCGCATCTGCTCCTGCTGCAACCCTGACATTTCGGGTATCAGCAACTCAGCGGCATCAGTGGGAGAGCGCACGATCGGGTGATCGGGATATTGCTCGCCCCGTGCGCGTTTCCCCAACTCCAGGGCTGCCCGTAGACGGGCGGACCGGACACGGGTCATGCCATTCACGCGCAAGAGTTCCAGTGGACTCGCGTTGGCCATCCCGTCCAAGGTGCCCCAGGTATTCATGAGTTGCAGCGGAAGGAGCGGGTCGGCCTTGGCATCCAACAGCAAGAGCAATAGTTCATTCGAGGAAAGTGCCGATGGACCTAGCTTTTCCAATCGAGCGAGGGGCTGCTCGGCTTCTGGAGTCTCACGCAACAAGCGTTCCAGCCCATCGGTTGGTGCCGGAACCAGGTAGGACATTTGGACAGGGAGATGCACCCCTTCCAACGCGGTTGACCTATCAGCCATTCGCGGAGGCGCAGCCCAGCCAGCTCTCGACTTGCTTCATACCGAGCCAGCCGGCATAACTCGTTTGCAGACGCACGAGGATCGCCGTTTCGACATTGGGTGATAGGTGGGCGGTCGTGTTGTAGATCGGATCTTCTCCCGCGAAAATCGCATCGACGAGGGCATTTCCCTGCTCCTGCATGAAATCGGCGGGTCCGCTCAGAACGCCATCATTCAGCTCGAATGCACCAACCTGTAAGAGCGCCATTCAGTGCTCCCTAGTTTGGAACGAAGGCATAGTCGTCGGCGTGGATGCAGCAGGGCCAATCCTCGCAGCCACATGATGCGACCGGGCCGATGGGACGCCATCCGTCCGGTGGTACCGATTCTCCGCGATCTTCATCCTGCCAACTGGACTGCCACTCGCGCCATGCTTTGTCTCCCTGCAGGACGCGCCCCTGGCTGGCTCCGGGATAGTCTTCTTCCAAGTCCTGGATCGCCCACTCATCGAGCGCCGACATGATGCCTCGCAAACCCCGTGCCGCATTCTCCCTGATCAGGTCGTTCATGTCTTCGCGCCAACCTTGATAGGGAGTCAAGAAGCATTCGCGATTCGCCCACATCCACAACTGGCCCGGGCGCTTGAAGGGACCGTGCTCCTCATAGATGTCGAGACCCACTCCATCGTTATCGGTCCCGCCATAAAACACCACACGCAAAGGGTAAATCAGTTCAGCCATCTCCTCTCCGTAGTTTTCTTCGAGCTTGCAGACGTCTCAGATCGCCTACTGCCTCTCGGTTTCCCCGGTCAAAAGCCTGGTGGAGGCCAGAACCACGCGTGCGGGTATCCAGGTAGTAGCGTTGTCCCTTCCGCCAATGCTTTTCCGTTTCGTGGGCTACAAGCCACATGCCGCGTTGGCGAAGACTCGCGAGAACCAATACCTGGTTCTGCGATAGCTGTATGTTCATCCTGACCATCAACTATTTCCTTTCTGCGATCGTTGAAGAGAGATGGAGTAGCCGCACATCGCCACTCCCTTTGCATGAGTCTAGAACATCGCCATCTGGCGCGTGCTTGCCGGAATGAGAATGGCCGTTGGTTCTTCAAGCGCTGCCTCCGCGCCCGCCGAGATCTCGTCTACTTCGGATACGGGAGCTGCGAGCGTCGCGCCGATGAACTCGGAATTGCCGTCCCCGTTCCCACCCGACACAGAAACCTGCCGGAAGAGATGGCTCAGGTCCGCGACCTGTGCATCCTCGATGACACTTCGAGCGAGGTCCGCTAGAAACCCGTGCCCCGAATCTGCTTGATCGACGAGCGCTCCTTGCACCGAATCCCCGTAAATGAGCTGTGCCGCGGCAAGCTTTTGTCCGACAAGACTCGCCGCGCGATGTTCCATCGTGTCGCGGTAGATGGGGAAATACACGTCCACATCCTGCACCTGACCGATGCGCCAGGTGCGCCGTGAGGCTTGCATCAACGTGTAAAGACTGTACTCTTGCTCTAGCCAGACTGTCGTTTGGAAATCCACAAGGTCCAGTCCCGTCTCGACGAGGCGCGGATTCGTGATGAGAACGTCGATCATTCCTTTCCCCACGCGCCGGCGCAGCCACTCTTCCCGCACCTGTGTGCCGACACTTGCTTTGAGCACATCCGCGCGTAACCCCGCCCTTCCCAGGATGCGCGCGAGCCGATCGGTGATGTCGCGGGTCCCGGTCTGCCGAACAAAGACGAGGACGCGCCGGCCCCGGTTGCGTTCCGCTTGCGCGAGCTCTACCAGCCACTCTTCTTTTGGGAAGAGACGTCCTTCTCCAAGTGCCGGCGCGCTCGCTACCTGATCACCGTTGGAGTCCTCCACGATCTCTTCCCGGAAGCAACTGTTGGGATAGGCCAAGAGACTCTGCAGGTAGGCAGCGAGCAAAGACTTGTCGCCTGCATTCAGGCGTTCTTTCAACTCCTCCTTGAGTTCTTTCTCCAGCGCGTCGTACGCGTCGCGCTGGTCTTTCGCCATGGCAATTACCTCCGGATACTCCTGATAGGCTGGCAGCTCGAATCCGAGGTCCGCCAGACTGAGGAAGGCAGAACTATCGAGAAGGAGCGAGACCAGTTCGGGCGAAGCACCGGGCAGCTCGCGCACATACGTCTGTCGCCGGTGCTTTCCCGAGAACGTGCCATAGCCATCGTCTCCTTCGGAATGCTTGATCACTTTCTCTAAAATGCCAAAGCGTTCAGCCCACCGTTGAGCGTCCGTCCACTTGAACTGGGCACGGACGGGAGGAGAGAGGCGATGCAGGAGGAAGAACAAGCTCGTCGACCGCCCTCCGAAAATCGTGCCCGTCAGTGCGAGCGTCTTGTTGCAAGCGCGCACCAGGGATCCCAGCGCATAGCCCTGATCGGTCGACTGACCCTTCATCTGATGAATTTCATCCGCTACTAAGAGCTTGAAGAACCCTCGATAGCGGCGCGCAATGAACTCGGCGATCGGGTATCGTTGGGTGATCGGCCGCGTCTCCGCCTCGAGCAACCGCGCTTCGGGAGCCAGCGTCGCCCCGTTGAGATGCATCATTTGAAAGAGTGGTTCGCGGCACTGCGAGCAATAGCGCTTGCGTTCTTCAAAATAGGAGGGGTCGCGGACGAGGGAGATCTCTTGTCCGCCTTCCACGTGATAGACGGGATAGCCACACTGTGGACAGGCGAAGACCTGTTCCTTCTCCACATACGAACCGCCTCTCTTCGTATTCACCCGTTCGTAGCGATGACGAATAACACAAGCCGGTCGCCAGCCGCCTCCTAGCTTCGCCATTTCCTTCGAAAGGACGGCGTACGCGGGCGTCCCAGGCGACAGTTGCTGGATCTGCCGCGCGAACTGGGTGACGTCGGCAAGACGGTACAGCGGCATCGCGAACGCCATCGGCACGATCTGCTGAATCTCACGAATCCATTTATTGACGAGATGTGGAGGAGCGAGGATAAGCGTGGGGCGAGCATCATGGTCGCATTCCCGTATCAATTCGGAAACCGCCGCGGCAATACTCGACTTGCCGACGCCCATTTCTCCCACGAGGATGGCGGAGTTCGCTTGCTGCAACCGCTTCCAGAGTGCGACGGCGACGTGCTTCTGGGCGGGGAAGAGCCCGGTCTCCTTTCGACCCGGCACGTGGCGGTGCTTGCTCAGGCGATTGAGAGTCGCCTGCACCTCGGCGCTTTCACCCACCAAATCGAACTGGTAGAGCGGGACAAACGTCTGCATGACCTTCTGCGTCAGCGCATCCCGCCAGTGGTCGACGAATTCGGCAAGGTCCGAAGGGTCCGATATCTGCTTGTGTGATCCGTCCTTTAGGTTGAGGGCAACAATCTCAGTGACGAATCGATCACGCGTGATCTCTTCATTCTCGTCATCCGATTCCACGTGCTCCTGCACCTTGTAGGTGCGTCCCTTCACCAGGAGCGATTCGCTGCCATCCGCCGATTCGAGCAGTAGGTTCTGCATCAGGCCGGCCGCAATGAGCATGGCGAGATGTCCCTTCTTCAGCGGCATGAGCGGCCGGAAGGCCGAGAGCTCGCGCCGTGGCACAAGCCACTCTTGCCACTCCGCCGTCTTCCATGCTCCATTCGCCTGTGCCTCCTCGAAGGCCTCCTGGGGATTGATTTCGGTCCCACGAAAGTAGAACTTGCCTTCCACAGGAGCAGGTACCTGGTACTTCTCTGCTTCTTGCGGCTGTTCGGGTAACACTGCGAGAGAACTTCGACACTGTTGTAGGAGCGCGATAGCAGTGGCTTCGTCTCGAACTGGTTCTTTCTTGGCCAGTCCAAAGAGGACGGCTTGCCGGAACTGCGCGTAGTCGGGATCGGGAAAGCGGTAAGCCCGAATCGATTCATAGGCGGTCGCCAGAAAGCCGGCCATCCGCGCGTCGGTTCGGTACTGAGGGACAATGTAGATAAGAAGGCCGCCAGGCTGCAACCATTTCGTCGTGTCGCGCAGAAAAGTGTACTCGGTTCGGCGTCCTTCGCTTTCAGTCGAATCATAAGGTGGGTTCAAGAATAGCACCTGGAAGGCGTGATGCGGAATGCGGACAGATGCATAATCGAGATGCAGGACCCGATGCAAGCGGCTCGACGCGGCTAACGCGCGTTCCGCGTCGATCTCGATCCCAAAGCTTTCCAAGTGCCATGCCTCTGCAGCACATTGGACCGCAATGCCCTCGCCGCAGCACGGGTCGAGGATTCTCCCTTCGGAGCAAGACGGTTCGACGAAGCGCGTGATCATTTCGGTCACGCGCTCAGGGGTCGGGAAGAAACCGGCTTTGGCCGTGGATGCGAGACGCGTCATGCTTTTCCGTCCGCCATGGCACCGCGTTGGATGCCTTTTTCGATCAGTGCGAGCCACATGTCCGAATCGGCGCTCACGCGCCAGGCTTCGATGCCCCGCGTTTCCGCCAGTGGCTCAATCAACTTGTTCTTCAACCCTTGCCTCCATAAATCGGCACCCCACGAAAGAAGGAGGGGCACCGACGTGGCCCGGTCGAGCATGGTCATGAATCGCTCCAGGGGCGGCTCGTCATTGGCATTCATGACGTAAAACACCTTTGCAGGCTCCAACTGGGTAAGCGCCGCTTGATGGTACAGGAGCACCATATGATCCAGGCCGGTCTCGGGAAGTTGAACTGTGCGTGAGAGATAGTTCCCCTCCGCTCGGCGCAACAGCTGAACGCCGATCTCGATCGCGCGATTGTCCATCAGAGCGGCCCAGACACCACGGACCGCGGTCCGATATCCGACTAGCGACAGGTAGATCGTTGCACCTACCTCTGTATCCACAGCATAGCCGAGCCCGTAAGCGCGCAAGCCGCCGAAAGAGACCGAACCGACGAGTTCCGATGCAACTCCGATCAGATCAGCCATTTATCCTCCACCACAAATACAAAGGCGACGAGCGGACTTCATCCCGTCGCCTCTTGCTATTGCGAATGATTCGCATCGAGCAAGCTCAGACCTCCACAACCTCGATTCCCAACACTGCCTTCATCAACAGCTTCTTGATCCGAAATAGCTCCAGTCGTTTACCTTTGGCATCTTCAACGATTTGGGCGCCTTTTCGCCGATAAACGAAATCAGCGATGTAATCGCAGACATGTACTCCGTTGACGTCGAGTGAAAATGGCTTTTGAAGTACAAGCTCTTCGATTTCTCCAGCCTTCAGTTCAATGACCAGTTCCGCGTAGCGATTAGCTTCGCGCTGGCTGGCAAACGTTATCCCGTCCACGGTCGTCCGGATATTCCGATACTTGCTGGGCATTGGCTGGTCGCCAATGGAGTGCCCCTCTTGCTCATCGTGAGGCACTTGCGAGCGGAGCGCTTGCCGTATCTGCTTCCTTGTCTCGGGGCTCAGGCGCCTGATGTCGCGAGCGGTCAACCTTGCCATGACGCATCTGCCCCGGATAATTCTGCACGTCCCCAAGCCGAGAAACAGCAACGGGTGCAATCTCTTGCTGAGAGACTGCACCCGGTTCCATTCCTGTGAAGAACGTTGACCGCTAGTGCCCGACGAGGAGCGGATTCCATTCGCCAATGGGCAAATCGAGCATGGCGCAGAGCAAATGGTCATCTGGGAGCGTCACGCCATTTCCCTCGGCGACCTCGACCAACTCGCTCCCTGTCAGCCCATCCATGGACGAGTTACGGTGGACCGTCACCTGGCCATTCGGCTCGTGTACCTGGATAAAATACCCGGCGGCATGATCAAATCCGTAAACCACGCTCTGACCCTTGGCGTTTTCAAGTTGAAACTGCGACATGGATTCTCCTCTACGTTCTCCTCCACGAGTATCCGTTCATCTCCCGCAAGTCAAATCTCTCGAAATACGTTTCAAACGGCGACAGGCTGGTTGATCCCGTTGCGCTTGCCGTAGCACCAACCACTGCCTTTCATGCGGTGCGCCCATCCGCTGCCGTGACGTACGAGTGCGACTTGATGCACCGCGCATACGGGATGGTCGTGTCCGTTCCCGTTTCCAGATGAAGCTTCCGCTTGCGTTCTCAGCATGTCTTCTGCACTGGATAAGCCTGAGCCTGGAAGCAGACCGTAACCCATCGCGGCGAGCGCACGTCCAATCGCCGATGTCTCGGCCACTTCCCAGGGGAATTCCCGTTCGGCCCGCGGGCCATCCTTCTTGCGGCTGGTCGCGATACCGTGCCGGGTCCTGTAGATCTCGCTCGTCACGGTGATCAACAGCGTAATCTGATCTGGGGTTTCGCAAAGCACTCTCGGCTCTCCGAAATCAAGACGCTTGCCCTGATTGCGATGGTCGGCATTTGCCATGGCGAGCTTGCCGTCCACCGCCATGTAGACGTGTTTCTCACTCCGCCATTCATCGCCAGTCCGCCGATTGGACTCCAGAGCGATGACATAGTCAGCATAGTCGACAAGCCTGACGGTTCCAATGTCATTCGCCTTACTGCAAAGCTCGACGATTAGTTCACGATTCATTTCCGCCTCTGCCGTATTGTGCGTGCGGGACCTGATACGCTATCGAGGTGCCAAATCGGTCCGGTGCCTGCCCAGGCATACGTCTTAGCAAACTCGCGAGCTGTGGTCTTGTACTCTTCGCCGTCGATTCCCTCTGTGAGGTACACGCCATTCCCCAGGTAGGTGAACCAATGCGTGGCCCGCAGTCCGCCGTTGAGGACAAGATGAGCTTCGATCATCACCCTTCGTCGCCGAGCTAGCTGGAAGAGCTGACATGTGCTCAGGACTGTCTTCGCTGATTGTGTCCCTGAGGTAGGAGCAGGTAACGACTGGCTACCGCTGAGTGGAGTTTGCACCTTCAACGGGCATATTCCTTCCGGATCTGGGAAAGGGGCGTGGGTTTGAAGTAAAGGTCGCGCTCGACGGAGAGTCCCAGTGGACCGCGCAGCGATTCCAGTTCAGACAGGCTGAAATACCCAATCTCGAATTCGGCGCCACTCACGGCTCCGAAGAAGGTGTCTTCACCGTCGAATTCGGTGCCAAACCAGGTCCAGCTACCGTCGGGGGTAAAGTACTTGACCTGACAAATGGGGTCGTCAACCTTTTCGGTTGTGCCGAGTGGCGGCAGTTTCGCTCTCAGTTCCTGGGTCAAGAGTTGCATAGGTGGTTTCCTTTCTCAAAGACGGTGGTGAGGGTGACTCCGTCGAGGAGATCTCGCACTCGATCCGTCGCGTGGCGCAGTTCCTGGGCGACGCTCGCAAACATGACCGCCTCGCGGGCATAGATGTCGGCGCGAGCGGGGGACCCCTGCTGCGAACGGGTCACATTCTGTTCGCTCGGCATAACCGCCATTTGCTGGAGCGCCTGCATGGTCTCTACGTACGTCTGGCTGACCAACTCTGCCTCGTCACCGAATATGCCGGCCAATTTCGTGCCGACCGTGTCGGTTGGTATCATTGCATCAGGAATAGAATTGGGATGACATGCGTTTCTCATCCCGATTCTGCTTATCGGCGATCTGTGCGTCTCAAATCAACTGCTAGACTCGCCCCCGTCATTCTCGCTATCCGAGTGGACAGGAGGCTCGCCAATCTCTTGGAGGAGCTCAGCGATCTCCTCGGGGGCACCCGCCAACCAGACCTTTTCCGTGACCTGTTCCTCGAAGTGATGCAACCGATCCAATTCAAAGAAGACGTCCTTCAGGTCCGGCATCTCACGCAGAATCGCGTTGATCCCCTTTTCGACTTTGGGATGGTTCCGCAAGGCGCTGTCGTCGCGCAGCCAGGCGGGATTCCGCCAGTCAGGTTCTCCGAAGAAGCCGATCAGCTCCTCGAGTGACGCGCGGTAGGCCGCTATCTTTCCGACCAGACCATTCTTCTCGAGGAAGATTCCTAACGCATCCGGGCGCCGCGCCTGGATCAGCGTCTCCTGAACTGAAACGCAGCGACGGACGCGTGCCTGCAAGATCGCTTCGTACTTTTCGCGGGCGACCGGGCCCAAGCCGTTGTTCCGCGCACTACTCGAACCGTTCTCTTGCTTGCCATTGGTAACTGACATTCTGTTCTCCTCCACTATTCTCGTAATCGCTATTCGTTTTCGCGTGTGCTCTCTTTAATCTCGACGAAGGGGGCTAGTTCTCGCAGGTGCTCTTGCAGAATCTGAACCGCCTGCGTGATCGTGACGCCGGGCTGCCACCCAGCTTCTTCGAGGAGGCGTGCTGCGGTTTCACGAAAGCGCAGCACCTGTCCATACTTCAGGCGTGCGTCCGGCCCAAACACATCCTGGGCAATCGGCTGATACTTTTGTCGCAGGTGCCATTCCTCAGCAGAAGCGAGCGAAGTACCGGCGTACTTGACCTTCTGCTCCTCCAGCATCGCGTCCAAATCGATGTATAATCTCAAATTCACGGTGCGATGTCAGTGTCACCGCACAACAGAGTCAGTGGCAGTGTCGCCGTCACCCTGCCGACTGACGATTTCCACGAGCGGGGCGAGCTGCGCCAAGTGCTCACGCAGGATACGGGTGGCTTCCAAATCGCTTGCCACTCCTCGCACACCCGGCTTCCATCTGGCATCCGTCAGGACGCGGGCCGCGGTATCGCGAAAGCGGATGACCTGTCCGCTCTTGATTCGAACGCTGTCCCCAAAGACATCGCGTGCGATCCCCTCAAATCGTTGCCGCAAATGCCACTCTTCCGCCGAGGCCACCGAGGCCCCAACGTAATTCACCTGCCGTTTCGACAGCAGCTCATCAAGATCAATGTACACATAGGAGCGATGAAAGTGATCGTGCTCCACAGGGGGATCGATCAGCACGATGATCGGCAAGGTTCCACCTGGCTCTCCCATGCTCTCAAGATACACGCCGCCGGGTTTGGGATAACCGCAACCCCGGCGCCTCACCGCCCGAACTTCGACGGGTTGATTCAAGTTGTCCATGCTCAACTCCTGGGGATTGTCGCAAAGGCTACTGCCAGATGCCGCTGACCGGTGCTAGTCGTTTCGGGGTTGCATCTGACGCGTGAGAGCTGCCAATTGCCGGGCATTGTGCTCCAAGGCTTCATCGCGCAGGCGATAAGCCTCATCCCGTTCAGCCCGGAATCTGTCGCGTTCTGCTTGGATCTCTGCATTCTGCTTTTTCAGCGACTCGACCAACTGAATCAGATCCGAAGCGCGCAGTCCACGATACGTCACCTGGATGTCGGTCGCCACGGGCGTGCGTTTCCGCTTCGCCCGCTTGACTTGATGTTGGCGGGCCTGGTAAGCCGGACTGTGGGTACGGAACAGGGTCGCGGCTTCCGCATTTCTCAAGATCGTCTTGGCGGACAGGCCCTTGCTTTGCTCATCCAACGAACGGGTGGCTGCCACGACCATGTTCAAGGTCACTGCTTGATGAACACCTTCCAGTTGGGCAATTGCTTTCCGGGTCAACTGCATCACGCGCTCTGCTTGAGCCATGTTTCGCTGACGGAAAGAATCCGGGACGCTCCGCGGTTGGGTTGCAGGTGGTTTAGTCATGGCTCGATGGGTCTCCGGAGGGAAGCGGTAGAGGTGTTTGCAGATTCAAGAGCAGCTCTTCGCCCGATGGATCGATTCCAAAATCTTGCAGCAGCTCCTGGGTTGGCGGTGAGATGATTTCGACGGCGACGAGCGCGTCCATCTCTTTCGCAACTCGTTCCCAGGTGCGACCATGGGCGCGTTGCACATCGGCTTGAAGATAATCGCCGAGAGTTTCCAAGACTCGCACGGCTTGAGCGTGTGTGGCAATCTTTTCTTCGATCTCGCAGCGCCGAGCCGGATCGGGGATGTAGTTCGGACAATTGGCACACTTGAATTGAACTTCACAGGGCAGGAAGCTGGCGCAGGTCCCGCCCGGGGTGTGTCGCAATACCCCATAGCGTTTGAGGGCCGTCTGCACCAGCTTTTCTAGGTCGCCCACACTCCGGATGGCCTGGGGTTCGATCTCGGCCAGATCCGCCAGAGCCGTGAGCGCCGGCCCGATTTTCTGGAACAAATCTTGTGGGCTCAACTGACTGTAGTAATCGGTCACGGAAATGTTCACGTGTTTCAAAAGCGCCATGATCTCGTCGAGGGGAATCCCTTGCTGTCGCAACCAACTCGCCACACCATGGCGCAGGACATGCGACGTGATGCGGGTGGGATGCCCGCCCGGATCGCGACAGGGGTGTTCGAGGAGCAAGAAATCAAGGCAATTCTCAATCGACCGGATCGTCAATTGCTTTCCCTTCCATTGCAGGACGAATTTGTATTCCCCCACGAAGCGCCGCGTGTGCGAGAAATGTTGTACCGATTGGGCGGAGACAGGCTTGAGAGCCCCTTGGCCACCATAGCGTTTTTGGAGCTCGATCAGAACGTACAGGGCTTCGAGCATGTGCGCCGTCACGGGGTAGCGCTCGCGCTCGGAACGCCCTTTGGGAAAGAGACGCCAATAGAATTGGCGCGGCCCTTTGATCCACTGCTGGCTGGGGTCATCAAACTGTGGAAGATACCCGGTCTCCATGCACTCGCGGTCGAGCGTGACCTGCATCAGTTCGCCGATCCGCATCCCCGTTTGGGCGAGGCAGACGAGCGTGAACAGACCCACCGCCGCTCCCGCCAGCAGAGGCTCGACGCCAAACACGACGCGCGAGTCCTCCGGGGTGCCCGCCGCGACCCGGCGCGCCCAACTGAGTACCCGTCCCAAACTGATATTCGTGCGCAGGAGACCCGTGGGTTGTTTCATCATCAGGCCGGGCAACTGCCACTCGTGTAAGTACTGGCGTGCCTCGGGCGGCGGGGTTCTCTCCAGCAAGCCCTTTTGGATGGCCCGCAAGAACCAAGGCGATTCTGGAAGATCGCCCACCAACTGGAGAAAGAGCACGCCATCCATTTTCGAAGGATTGCGGCGGGTTTGCAGGGAATACACCTCAGCATGATCCCGGATCCAACTGAGACGATCCCAGACGCGGAAGGTGGCCGTTTGGCGATGCTCGAGGTCGGGACATTGGATCACCGCGGGCAGGGTGAGCCGTCCCTGGCGAACCAGATCGGCGACTGAACGAACCTGCGCCTCCAGATCCGCTAACCAGTGATACCGCCGTCGGCCCAGGGCCATCAAGGCCGGCAATTCCTGGGCCACGGCAAAGGCTTGTTGCTTGCGATGGGCGCGTGATTGGGTGGTCACTTGCATATTGAGCTTCCGGATCTGAAGGGTCATGTTCATCGGCGATAGCAGAAACGGGGTGAGCGCGGCACGTCGATCCGCGGAGAGGGTTTGCAGATAGGCGTGCAGATGCAGCTGAAGCGAGGTGTACGCCGTGCACGCGAGTTGACCGCGCATGCGTGGAGGATTTCCAAAGTAGCCTAGCAACGCCTGTTCGGGCACGAGGGCGGATAAGCTGGGACACTGCTTCGGAATCGCCCATCGCAGAAACGAATGCACATTGCGGATAGCGTTGATGGGATGAGCAATGCCGTCTTCCGCGTAGATGATCCCCGCGAGGGCAAGGTGATTAAACCAGGGAAACTGGGAGAGGGTGCGCGTGAAATACACCACCGATAGGTGGTCAAGTTTCTGCCAAGCGTTGGGATCCCGCGGGGCTTGGACGACGGCGGGATCCAGAAGCTGACACAAGTTCTCGCATCCCTTCCGGGACGACGCCTCCTGGTGCGTAAGAGCTTGAGCTGTCATGGAGCCTCCTCCTCCAAGAGTTGATTGAGCCATTCCGCTCTGGCTTCAGAAATGAATGGCTTTTCAGCCGGCAGGTTGCCGCGCGGGGAGAGCCGAGCGATTGGGTCCGAGTCGCCAGCTTCGACGAGGCGCGCCAACGCGGCATGGACGGGGGCAAAATTCAATTGGTGGAGATGATGGTCGTAAGCCTGGAGCGTCTCGGGGCAGCGCCAACCCATGTACGCAATCAGCGCTTGACGTGCTGCTTCTCGTTTGTCACCCACCAACGACTCGAACTTGCAAAGGGCCATGGTAACAAACCAATGCCGCGCTTGATGAGGCGTCACGTGGAGTTGAGCTTTCTGGCAGGCCCTTTGCCAGTTGGCGTAGAACGCGGGGTAGGTGTAGGACTTGCCGGAGTGGGTGAGAAACAACCGCGCGGAATCCGGGAGATCGTCCAGCGCCCGTCGATGAGGATCCGCCTCGCGGCGGTCCTCCCCGACGTAGTTGCGCAGGCTCTGTGTCGAGTCACTGGACCACCAGATTTCCTTGATGCGTGCTCCCCGGCTGCCTTTGTTGACCGCGAGCGCTCGCTCCCGCAGGCCGCACCTCCGCCAGTCTCCCACGGTCAACCCCAACACTTCGCCCACCCGCGCACCGGATTCGAACAGGATGCGCGCAATCAATCGATCGCGAGGGTGTGCGAAAGCGACCAGCAGTCGCTTGGGGAGATTTGGATCATCCAGGATGCGCGGCTGCCACTCGCCGGACACCACGCAGAAGTAGGTTTCAGGCACGCGTCCTTTGCGATCCTCTGGCAGGGTCATGCCGGAGGCAGGGGGCATTTGGGGAACAAACGGACGCACCGCGGTCAAGAGTTGGTCCGTCCATGCCAAAGGATTCGCCTCCCTGTACCAGCCCTTCAGGATCGCACACGCATAGAAGCGCTTGAGCGCCGTGAGGAACAAGCGAACCGAAGGGCCGGTCACGGTTTGGGAGACCCGCACCTGAAAATTGCCGTTACGGTGCGGGCGGACGGCACAACCCAGTTTCTCTTTCAGATAGTCCCTGATACGGTGACGAACCTGTTCCGCCGGTGAGGTGTAACGAAGTGATGGGGAACCGAACCAGAGGAAGGTGAGGAAGGGCAGCACGGCGTTCAGATAGTTGCGTGCCGTGATCGGTTCGCAGCCGTTGTCATCAATCACCCAGCGGTAGAAGGCCTGTCCTTCTGGGAAGGGCAGGCTCTCGGGATCGGCACAGATCAAAGCGGGTAGAGCGAATTCCTTCTGGACCTTGTCGGAAAGCTTGACGATACGGAAGCGACAGAGCGACTGCATAGAGGCCTCCTTGTGCGATGTCACTGACATCACAACAAGGACGCTCACTTCCCCGTGGAAGTGTCATTCTCCCACTACGAATCAGAGATCTCATCAAGCACCCACCCCGAGTCGCCTGCATGAACACACTCAAATTATCGTAGAAGACCCAGCCGCGATGGAAATGGTCGTGTTCGATCGGAGGATCAAGGACCACGATGATCGGCAAGGTGCCACCCGGTTCTCCGATGCATTCCACGTACACGCCGCCGGGTTTGGAGTAGCCGCAGCCACGGCGCATGACGTTCCGGACCTCGACGCCTACCATCTCAGCCATTCGCGTGTCCCTCCATGTCGCCTTCCTCGTTCACCTCCACGTCTTCCGTGTCGCCGGTGATCACTTCACCTGTTGACGTTTGGACTCCGCGTACCGCTTTGATCCCTTTCTGTGTCAGATCCTTCGGCGCTTCATTCTCGTCGGGCTTCAAATAGTACGATGTCCCCGTCCAGTAACAAAAGGCGAAAATGCCGGGCTTGAAGGAGACGCCCAATCGCTACTGTCCCGCATTTCCCCAAGATCTCGCGCTTGGCGGGCGACTCCGGTATCTCCAGCCATTGGGAGGGAGCGTGCTCATACGTACGAGCGAGCACTCGATCCACCGCCTCGTCATGCAGCGATTCGAACGCTGTCCGTAATTCCTCAACGGTTCCTTTCTCGATCACCATCACTGCTTTGATATGAGCGAGTGCAATGCGGGACAGTCCTTTGACCATCCCTTCCGGAATGTTGTTGCGGGGAATGCGCACGGAAAGCCCCTGCGTATGCACCTCCCGAATCACATCCTCGGGTGTGGGCCAGTACTCGGCGCCGCGAAAGACGAGGATATCTCTCGCCCCCGCTTGGTTCGGCACTGGCGCGTTGCTCGTTTCTGAAGCCTCTTCCGTCATCTTGACCCCTCCTTCCACAATCTCTCCTGGACGATCTTTGGGCCTCGGGCCGCCGCGGCATCTTGCAGTGCCCCGAGAATGCGACTCAGGCGCCGCGCCCAGCCTCTCAGCTGGTTCTCACCCTGCGCCGCAGCAATCATCTCGGCAATCAGCGCATGCAATTCAGATAGAGGGTCAGGTTGTGGCTCTGTTGCTATTGCTCTGGTCTTGTCGTTCTCCCTCTGGAACAAAGACGTATAGTCCCCTTTGGGTGCTTCGCCACCTTTTCCTTCGACCGTGAGTCTTGTTGATTCGGCCAAGCGGAGAACGCGTTGGGTATCCACACGGCGTCTGATCTCGCGAGACGACAGAGGTTTGCCGACGGCCTGGTGTTGGGACGCATCTTCAATGTCAGCCAGCACCGTCGCCTGATCTTGCACGGCTAACTTGGCAAAGCCGCGAGCGTCCGTGAAACAGAGCAAACGTGTTTCGACCGCTTGCTGAACGCTCGGATGAAGGTCGAGGAGAGCCAGGTGCTGGTAGACATGAGCGCTCTCCTGTCCCACGAGCGCTGCGATCTCTTCCACTTCTGCCCCTTGCTCAACTAATCCTCGGTAGCATCGCGCCCTCGTGATGGGATCGAGGTCCGTGCGCTCGATATTCTCGATCAGACTGATTTCAATCGCGGCGCGCTCGGTCGCGATCTCGCAGACCCGGACGGGCACCATGGCCAGTCCCGCGCGGCGAGCGGCTTCCAGGCGCCGACGTCCCGCCAACAGGTGACCGTCCGGTGCGACGATGAGCGGCTGCAGGACACCATGTTCCTGGATCGAGGCGGTCAACCCGTCCAAGTTGACGATCTCGCCATGTCCGTTTGGGTGCACTTGGATAGCGTCCACGGTCATGAGCGCAACAGGAGGCATTGGTTCGTCGAGCGAAGCGAGCGGAAGCAAGCCGGCGTGTCGATTCGTCGCAACCTGCGGTTCCAGGAGCATTTCTTCGGTGGCG
>JAMDCU010000131.1:0-89543 GCA_023489485.1 Chloroflexota bacterium | reverse complement strand
TCGATCTTTGCCACTTTCGGCACAGGTACACTCTCGGGAAGCGATTGCTCCAGGTCGGAGATGGCGCGGACGACCTCCCCCAATGACCGGGTGCTCACTTCCAGGTGGTCGGAGAGCACCCACGCGAGCGAGCAGCCGGCGAGCGAAGGGTCGGCAAGAGCACGCAGGATCTGGAGCGCAAGATGCAACGCTTGGGGAAATGCCTCATCCCACAGGATGGGAGCGAGCTGTGCCACGCGTTTCTTGCCAGCCATTGGCACCGTGTAGAGAGCAACTGGCGTGCAGCGAGCAATCGTCCACTGGGGGAAACCTTCTGGCGCCGTATAAACGTCGTTCTCCTGGTCGTACTGCGCCTGCGGCCGCCAGTGCAGTGCCACATCGCGGGCATGGCGCATGGCGAGTTCGTCATGCGCGGCGAGCACCCATTCCCGGTGCTCGCAAGACAGGTCGCTGTGCTGAATCTCCAGGACGAATTCGTAAAGGGGCATTCTTGATCTCCTTCGAGCGCGAACGGGCTATGGCCAGCCGAGGAAGCGCCCGCTACTCAAGCTGGGCGTCAGTTTGACCTGGAGCGCTTCTTCCAGCATGGGGAGGTACACGTCCATCAGCCGCTCCGTCGAAAGACGCACTTCCTGGTCGACCATGTAAAGCAGTGCGTGGTATACCTGCGGACCGCCATAGTCCGCGAGCAGTGAGGCGATGAGGGGTTCCAACACTTTCGCATCCACCCACCCTGCCTCAAGGTCGCCCAGCCTTTCCTTTCTCCCCACGCAGACGCCTGGGACATCAACACGCCAAGCGGGAGCAAAATCATCGGGGCGCAGGAAAAAGGAGACAACTGCCGGCATCCGGGTAACGGGACTGCCCGGTTCGAGGAGCGCCCGGCTTGATCCTTCGGTGAACGAGCGGGTGCCCAAGAGCACTGGCGTGGAGAACCCGGCCAGGTCCTCTGTCCAGCGATAGATAATCTCGCTGTCGGGAATCGCGAGTCGATCTCTCTCCGGAATGCCGGCGTCCGACTGCAACAACTGCGACAAGAGGGTCTCACGGCTCGACTTGGCTACAGAGACGACCATACAACCTCGGCCGCAGGCATCAAAGATTCTTTCGTAATCCTCGACCAGTTGCTGCGTAGGGTCTTCCAGCGTCTCCGCTCGGAGCGGATAGAGCTGCGGTAGTCCGCTGTAAAGGGCGCCGTCGAGGAGCACCATCCCTTCGCTTTCCATATGCTGGATGTGCTTGGCGGCGAGGTGGACTTCGAGGCGCTGGAGAAAGAGATCGGCGAAGCGCTCTGCCGTCGTGTGGGGCACGCTTCCGCGGACAACCTCGATATCGACGATTGCATCCTCGACGCCTTCACCCAGGATCAACGCCTGCCCGATGATGAGGAGGCTGCCGTTCGCGAGCTCCAGCCGTCGCGATCCTCCGTCCACGGCGAGTGCATGCGGGCATTTCCTGCGCTCCTTCGGCAGCGGGTGCCAGTGCTTGCCTTCTCGAAAGAGCCGGAGCAGACTCTCCTCTTCCTCGCGGCGTTCATCCGTGAACAAGCGACGGAGATGAGCTCCCTTTTGCAGAGCCGTCTGCTCAAAGGAGACTATGAAATTGGGCATGAGATTTGGAGAGGCCATTCGGGCGGGGAACTGGGGGGCAGATCGATCGGGGCGCTGACTTTCACTTGGGCTTGTCAGCCGCTTTCTCTTTCTTCTCTTTGGGAGCCGCGCGTTTCTCTTCGAGCGGCATCATCACATGGAGAAAGTCTTCGTCTCCGACGACTCTCACGACGACCGGAGCCGGATGGGGTTCACTCTTCAAGAATTCGATGGCGAGCTGCGGGGATGTAAAGCGCTCCAGGAGCTGCAAGAGGTAGGGGGCTTGGAGAGACACGTGGAAAGCCTCGCCTTCAATCGCGGCATCCACTTCGCCAACAGCATCGCCGCGTTCGGCATTCGCACCGAGCACAATGACGCGGCCGTGCGCGCAATCGGCTTCTAGGCGAATTCCATTGTGATTCCCGTTCTTCTCGACAAAGACGCATGCCATTCGGATGGCGGACGTGAGCTCGCTCGTCGTCACGACGGCGCGGCTCGTGTGTTCCTTGGGAACGATGCGATTGAAATCGGGGAAGGCTCCATCGATGAGCTGGGCTGTCACCTCAATGCCGGTCAGCGTAATTCTCACCTGCGTTCGGTTTTCGTTGACGGTGATCTCCACCGGTTCGGACTGCTCCCCGCACACCCGCATGACTTCCTGCAGAGCCCGGGCCGGGATGACGACCTGGAATGGTTCGACCGAGTCGACGAGGGCCGCGTGCTGCACCGAAAGCCGAAAGCCATCCGCACCTGCGAGCGTCAGCCGCTTGTCCTTGAACTGGGCGAAGACCCCGGTCAGGATTGGCCGCGAATCTTCTGTCGCTGCTGCAAAGGCGACCCGATCGAGGAGCTCGCGCAGCCCCTTCGCCTGTAACGCGGCTCTTAAGGCGGGCTGCCAGACCGCATTCATTGCGGGAAACTCTTGTGCGTCGATCCCTTTCACGTTGGCATTCTGATAGCCGCACTTGAGACCCAGGGTCTGGGTCTTGGCATTCAGGGCAAGACCCACCCGCTCCGTTGGGAGCGCGTTGACGAAATCCGCCATCAAGCGCGCCGGAACGGCGATGGCGCCCGGCGCTTCAATCTGAGCCGCTACCCAGCAGCTGATGCCAACTTCGAGGTTGGTCGCCGCTAGCCGCACCTTGCTCTCACCTCCCTTGGAGTTGCGTGCATCCAAGAGGACGTGGGTGAGGATCGGGAGCGGTGATTTGTTCGAAACCGCTCGGCTCGTGACGGCCAGTCCTTTGGCCAGGTGTTCCTGAAGACAAGAGATCTGCATGTGCCTCCTATGGAAATTGAAAAGGCGAGAGGAGGATTTCCTCTCGCCCTAAAAGACTGAATTCGGTTAATGGTGTCGTTCACCCAAGGGTACGCATCATGGACCAGGAAGAATTCGAAATGGTTTCTTCCCATGGAGTCGATACACGCCAAAGCCTCGACGGTCGAGCGTGAAGACCTGATCTGTCGCGAGTTCTTCGCCCAGCGCGACCAGGGTTCCGTCCGCATAATCCATGGGCAAATCTTGGTATTTGTTCATGAGTTCGGCCACGCGCAGCAGGCTCGCCGGCGATGAGGGGACCAACTGCAGGGCGCCACGGCGGAAAAACTCAAAACATGTCTGCTGCGCTGCCCATGTGGGACCGACCAGATAGAGCGTCTCGGTTAGAACCGCCTCGGTCGTCACGAGCGGTCCCGACCACTCTTCCAGTACCGAGACACAATCGCGATGGCGCGTCTCGCTGCGGTCCACGAGGGCGACAAAAGCACCGGTATCGAGCAGTAGCACCGAGGGCTTGGGTCTGGTCGGGTCAGCGGGCATGGCGGAGTCGTTTCACCAGGTGCTCGCGATGATGCTGGCCCAGATCCGGGATCCCACTTTCGACTTTACCAAGTAGGTCACGCACGCGCTCGATGGGGCGCTCCTCCGGTGGTGCCATCAGGTATTCCTCTAGTGCCAGACGCACGACCTCCGACCGGTGGCGGCGCAGCCGCTTAGCCGTGCGATCCAATTGGTCTGCCAAGTCCGCTGGCAGGCGGACGGTCAATTGCTCTCCCATACCGACCTCCGCAATGCATTGTAATGCATCGCAATGCAATTGTCAATTGGAATTAACAAGAGCCTGAATACTAATTGCCTTGCCCACGGCGCTCGGGCGGAAGCCTCTTTCTCGCTCGCGCTCGCTTGACTGCCATCGTCTCTCGCAGGATGAGATCCTCAGCCTCTTTCTCATCCATCGTGGGCTTGCGAGCGTGGACGAGGCTCAGCAGATCCCCCAGTTGACGGTGAGCATCCGCGCGTCGGTTGGCTATCGCCGGCCCACGAGTCACTGCAGACTTGGACCTCTGATTTGTGTTTCTCTTAAAGCGTTGCATCTGTCACGTCCTTTTCCCACATCAATATAGCATAACTTGGCCCGACCCTCAAGAAAACTCGAAAATGGACAACTCTCGGTTCAGGGTACAGCGATTTCCGTAGAATGGGCGGGGTGCGCCCCGGTTTCCATCCATTTCTGCTGCCTCGTCTCAAGACGCGCTTGCTCCTTGACCGCGCAGTGATCGCCTCCGCAGAACAGATGGTGATCGTAGACGAAATTGATTGGGGCCTCCTCGTCGTCGGTGTCGGGTCCCTCTGCGACCAGATCGACCACCATATCCACCATGTGGCGGCAGGTTTCGCACAGTTCCGGGTAGTCTTTCCCGGTCAGAAATCTCATGGTATTCCTCCAATTCGAGTTAGGGAACGGCTTTGAGCACTTTTTCCTGCTCAAGGAGTTCTTGCTCCTTGGCTCGGATTTCAGCAGTGTGGTCCACAAAGCGATGGCGGAGAATCGCTTGGGAGACGGGGTGGCGTTCAACGTGGAAATTGCCGCACCACTCGCAGCGTTCGCCCAGGTCGAGATGCTCAGCCACGATCTCGCTCTCCGTTTCGCGATGGTAGTTGACGCTGAACCATATCAACTCGCGCAGGAAATCGAGGTCCTCGCCTTCGAGCGTTTTGACCTCGCTTCGCTCATAGGCGCCCACGTTTTGAGTCTGGAGAATGTTGGCATCCAGCCATGCAGTGATCTTGTCGCGTGCCTGGCACAATCCACCGTGTTTCTCCACGTCTCGGTCGTTCAGATAGACCATCAGGCTAATGACTTGTCTGGGCATATCAAAACCTTCCTCTAATTTCTTCCGCCTCGATCCACATCCTCAAGCAGCCTGTTCAACCGGGCGCATCGCTCGGTTCGCATTCCTGCGCTGCTCGAACCAAGCTGCCGGCTTGTCGAGAACGGCGCCGACAGACTCGGGCGTGATGTACCGAGAGCGAATGCTCATCGCCTCCAGGTTGCAGTAGGTGGCAAACATCGTCAGCCCTCGTTTGTCCGTGAATATCCGCCAGAGATATGAGGCGGCGATGCTCGCCACCATCGAGTTAATCGAAGGCGACTGGGCACCTGCCCAGACCATCTGGGCACAAGAGATATTGGACGGTGCTTCCGATGTTTTGGTTTCATCGGGGCGCGTCTCAAGCAAGTCGGGATGTTGCAGATGTGGGGCTGGCAGGTGGACGCAGTAGGTGGAATCGGGGTGGTGAGGAAAGCCGTAGCGCAGGATTTTGGTGGAACTTGTGGATCCGAAAGTCACTTGACCCGTGTTCTCGCCGTTGCCAGCGTCAAGCCACCATAGCTGGGGCAGAGGTGGGGCATCGTTTGAATAAGCACCATTGTTCCATCCGTGCCCAGTGTGATCGAGTGTATCGGCGATCGTCTTGCGCGCTCCAGCATTGTCCACACAACCGATCAAAAGCCCGATATCGCCGTATTGGTGCTCCACCATTTTCGGATCGAAGCGGGCGACCTGGACACCGATTTCGACACCCCAAGCCGGTCCCAAGCGCAGTGCGAGCGTCTCGGCCTTGTGGGCGCCGATCTCCGCTTGGCAGAAGTTCTGGCGGTAGATGTTCTTGGACTCGACGACATCCGCGTCGATGAATGTCAGTTGCACGTTCATTGCATGGGCTTCACGCAGGAACCGGGCCAGGCGGATGACATGCGGGGCGAGCCATGAGCCGGTCCCGCCGCAGCCGATGAGGTAGAGCCGCAAGGTACCTCGCGGTCCAAGTGCGACGAGTTTCAGCGGCACTGCTGTCAGATGCGAGAGGTCCAGGGTCTCTCTGCCGGTGCGGCTGCAACTCATGTGGTCAGTCGAGGAAGGTTTCGCGATTCTCTTCATCGAACGTCTCGCAGCTCACATGGGCGATCTGCTTCTCCGCATCGTCCGCGTAGATGGAGACGGTGCGCCCTTCGCTTTCATCGCTCAGGTCGTGGGCTTTTTGCAGGACCTTGTGTCGATACGCCGCGTCTGAGTCAAAGCGGGCATGCTCGTCCTTGGATAAGGTAATCAGCCCAAACTCATAATCAACTTGCATCTTCCTTCCTTTCCCAGAGCATTTCTGTGTTCTCCGCATCCTTGGCGTCGGTGACCTCCGGCGGTAGATCAAATATCTCCGTCGCCGGTATCTCCCAGCGGTAGCCGTAGAGGCCGACGCGAACGCGCATTTCCGGAGCGTTGAAAATGCGTCCCAAGATCGCATACACCCGAAACCCGATCTCGTCTCCATCATCCGTGCCTGAGAACTGGGCGGAAATATTGACATGCGAATGCACTTCCACGAACGCGCGGGCATAGGAGGAGTCACCCGAATCGTCGAGCGGCCTGGCTCGGGCCGGTCCCTGTAGTTGTTCCGGCGTTTCTACGTTCCAGATGCCTGTATCATCCACCGAGAGGTGAAAGATGATCTCGGTTGGGCGCCCGGTATCATCTTGCACTCTCCGGGCTTTCTCCAGCATCCATTGCACTTGTTCTTGCGGAACCCGCGGGACACGCAGCTCGGTCTTGGGCTCAAGCTCTGCGAGCCCACGTATCTCGCACGAAGCTACAGGCAGCAGAGCAGCCAACTCCCGGCGCTCTCCCCGCACATAGACTCCATTGGCGGCGAGAAGGTATTCGAACAGACTAGCCTCTATGGGCGAAAGAGGAACCCCGGCATACGCGACGCGGTAGTTCACGAGTGACAGCTCGGCCATTGCTAGACTCCTCTCAGAGCGTTTTCGATCGCTTGGTTCGCCGTGGTGCGGAGCGGCACGAGATCGCGGAGCGGATAGCGTCTCCGCCCGGATTGAGCGAGTTTCTCCAGTTGACCCCGCACGTCCTCTGGAAATGCCTTTGACTTGCCGTTGACGGAGTGGTTCGAAAAAGGGCTGGCGAGGAAGAGGTTCCACGCGTCACCTATCGTCCGCGCCGATGCTTGCGGCATGATGTTCGTCCCGAAGCAGATGGAACCGTTTCCATCCACATTAGGTAGCGGCGCGGCAAAGAGCGGAGTGTTGGCACTGAGCTCGCGATCGTTGAAAGCCCAGAGGTGATAGCGCTGACCGTAGCCTAAGAAGGCGAGTGCCGGCATTGGCACCCGGAAGGTGACGGTTTCATTCCCGTGCAGGCTGGCGAATGTGAACTCGTACACCTGCGGCGGGTGGGTGACCAGCAGCCATTCGCCGTGTTTCCCAATGCCCCAGCGCCGCACATTGACCGGGAGCCATTGGGTGTCGATCGTCTCATGCGCAAAGGCGGCGCGTACAGAGGCGGGCGACAGGAATTTGTAGGCGACAGTGCCTCCCTTGTCGCGAAAGCGGAACAGGTACTGGTCCCCGGTGATGAGCATCAGCGACGCCGTCTCGTCAGCGGCCATTGGGGTCATACGGGACAAATCAACGGGAGGATAGATCATTCAGTTCTTCCTCTCTTCGGCTTTGATTGAGGCATTCCACAGCTTGACCAGTCGGGTGAGCCAATAGCGCGGATGCTTTTCGATCCGGTCGAGCAGGGGATCGAGCTTGTTCATGAACCGCTGGGCCGCGCGCCATTCCTTGGCGAGCAGTTGCACGTCCTCCTCTGACCACGCGAACCCCTCCACTCCCGACTCCCAGTAGGCATCGAGCCACAGCGTCCCCGTGTTGTGCGAGACCAGGTCGATGAGGAGGGGCAGGCGAGTGGCAAAGCCTCCGACTCGCCGGCACGCCTTCTCGAAGTTCTTCCAGTCGTGTTCACCTGGCTTGGGTCGGAGGTTCGCCGGCAGCCACTGTTCCCAAAAGGGAGACTCTTCTTCCTGGAGGAGTTCCATCCCCGCCCGGAGGGACAGGCGGAGGTATTCCAGGTCTTCATCCCAATCGACGCCCTGCGGGTAGATGGGGATCATCTCGAAGCGCGTCTCGTCAAAGAAGAGATCGGGCATGGGAAAGAGGCGCTTGTCGACCAGTTCGAGAAACTCTTTTTCTCGTTCGGAATAGCCGCAGTCGCCATCGAGAGTGACGGGAACCAGGGCGCTGGCTGTCGAGCGGGCATACTCTCGCGGGAAATACTTGCGGTAGAGCCAGAGAATGCGACTGGTTTCCGAGAGGGTGTTCAGCCGCTGGAGAGCTTCTCCCGCAGAGAGGAACCGAATTCGTTTCAGCTGCGAGAGGACATTTGTGGCGGAGAGCGGCGGCGAGGCATCGGACGGCGGCGTTTGTACGAGAGCCGCTTTCATGGGCTAGAAGCTAAGGGGGATACGCGAGGCGGCAATAGGAGCACATTCCGCCAGGTACTGCATGGCGGCGCGGACTTCGCCGATCTCGCGTTCGCCGGCTTCAATTGCCTCCGCAATCGCGGGCTGCCATTCGACCATGGCGCCCGGATCATCGAGCTTACCTTCGTCCTGGAGCTTGAGCCACAACGCGATCGCGGGATTCATCTTCTGAGGCGCGGCGACCAGCGCAGCGACAACATCGCTTGTACTCCCTTTCGTGTCGGCGCGCTTGATCACGCTAACGACGGTGTTCCCGGCTTCTTCTTTGCGCTCAATGCGAGCATTGGCGATCCATGGAACAAAGGGAGCCAGCGCCGCCCGCAGCAAGTCATCCTTCCCGCCCACATCCTCCGGGAGCGGAAAACATTGGCCATCTATGGTCACTTGAATCATCGCGTCACCTCCTAAAAGAGCGCCATCTGCTGTTTGTTTGCCACGGCGACCTGGCCGACTGCATTCGCTCTTTGCTCATCCGTCAGAACACTCGGCGCGGGTGCGGCGGCTGCCCCCACCGTCTTGGGTTTTGCCGGTTTCGCCCCTTTGGCCGCTTTTGCCTCTTTCGCCGGCGACGCCTTTGTATGCCTACGGGCGCGGGTTTCTTTTTCTTTCTCCCAGCGTTCTCGGGCGGCTTGCTCGCGGGCTGGCAGTTCGCCCTTGAGTTGTTCCACGAGCGTCGTAATGGCAGGCGGGAGATCGCCCAGCTCGTTTGCTCTCATCATTCGAACAATCGGCGCATCCAGGTGTGTTCGCACCCCGATCAGCACGGGGTGACCGTTCGCATCTCCATCATTCGGAAGGAGTTGAATCGCGATCTGGACGGTGCTGCGATCGAACTCATACGGCTGTTTCTCGATGTCCGAGCGGGGGTCGTCATCCTCGGGTTGATTCGGTGCAGCAGCCTTTGCGCCGGTCGAAGATGACGTCGGGGCGACCGGAGTTTCTTCGCTCGGCGCGGCATCGTTCGCCCCTGCCTCCACCTCGTCTGTATCGTCGGTGTCGGCCTCGTCTTGTTTTTCTTGCTCGGTTTCTTGATCGGGCGCTTCAGCCGCACCTTCGGAATCTGATTCCGCCACTTCTACCAACGGATTTGCTGGCTGCACGTCTTCCGCGACCATACTCACTGAGCCTTCCTCTTCAGTTGATGTCTGTGTCATACTCTCCTTTCTCTCTCACCTTCTCTTGCGTGCCGCGCCTGGCTCACCAGTTGGGCAAAGTGCTCCCTTCCTTTTGGCTGCAAGGCCAGCTCGTTCACATCCTTGGCGTTGGGAAGTGGCGGGACGATAATCGAGCGAGCTCCGAACGTCTCGGCGATGGTCTTTGCCGACACGCGTCCCGCTTCGTCGGAATCCGTCACGACAAAGATTCGCGCGGCGAAAGCCAATGCCTGCTCCCATTCGGCTTTGAGATGAGAGCCGAGCAGTGCGACGGCGGGATAGCCCCATTGAACGAGCGTGAGCATATCGAAGCAGCCCTCGACGATGAACACCTCGCGTAACCTAATCACGCCTTCGAGCCCATACAGCGGCTTGGCCGCGCCCGGCAGGCCGAGATATTTGACCTGCTGGTAGCCCTTCGTCTTTCGTCCCACGAGATAGATCGCATTTCCGTGTTGCCATCCGGGGATGATGATGCGCTCCCGAAAGAACTCGCCGTGATCTCCCACCAGTCCCAGGTCTTTCCCAAGCTGCAAGTCCCAGCCGCGGAAGCGAAAGTACTTTGCCAGGTTCGTTCCTATCGCGTACCCCAGGCGAAATCGTTTGATGATCTCCATCGTGATCCCACGACCGATTACATAGTTGAGCATCCGATCATTCAGCAGCAGCGAGGCGTGGTACACTTCTGCTGCCGCGGTCAGCAGATGACACGCATCTTCGTCTAGCACTCTCCTCGATCGCGGATTTGCCTGCTCTTTCTGCCGTGCCGTCCGGGTCGGCTCAACGACGATGCTGCTTCCTTCTAGCTTGTCGACAGCATCACGAAAGCCCACATGTTCCATCAACTGGATGAACTTGAACACGTCCCCGCCGCGATTGCATCCGAAGCAGTAGAACGATTGAGATTGAACGTAGACGGTAAAGCTCGGGCCGGTATCGTCATGGCCTGGCAGGGGACAGCGAGCTTGCAGCAACCGACTCGAAGGATGCAGGTCGGCGTACTGCGACACCACCTGTTCGATGGGGTGCCTCGCACGGATGGCGTCGATTTCTTCGCGGCTCAGTTCCCTTCTCTCGTTCGAGGCTCTATGCGGCGAGAGCATAGCTTCGCTTCTTTTGTTGATTCATGCCGGTACGTTCTTTCCACCGCTCGTGCTCGGCGATTTCCTCGGCGTACTCACTAAGCAGAGCGTCGTAATCCAGCGGTTCGTCTTCTTCGGTCTCCATCCTTTCTAGCGGAGCCACAGACGCTTGTCCCTTGGCAGCCTCTTGTCGCTCATAAGCGATTTCGGCGAGCGCCATCTCATGGTCCAGAAGGTCGCTCTGCGCCTCAGCCATGAGAGCTTCCATCTCCTCCGGGATCTCGATCTCGCCATTAGCGAGCGCCTCCGCTTCGAGGTCGGTATTATCTCCCTCCAGTTCTGAGAGCACCCACGCTTCGATTTCCTGCGCTCGTTCAGCCTCATATTCGTTCCACGAATCCTGGCCCTCCGCGAGCCAACCGTCCAGATCGGATTCCGCGTCCGCCGCCACCTCAGCCGTTTCCGCTGTAGGCTCTGCGACTTGGACCGCCTCTTCGCCGATGGGGATTACCGCTTCTTCCGATTCATCGGTGAAAGGGGGTTCGTTTTCCACAGTTTCAATGGGTTTATCCACAACTGGAGCCGAGGCAACCGTCGCAGGCGATGAGGCGGAGACTCGCTCGACGATCTCCTTTGGCAATCGTGCGATAAAACGGCTGGGGGTGCATTCAATGGGACCCGCTCCGTTCTGTCTCGTTCTGGCATACGACAGATAAAGTTTGATCATGGCGCGTGTCATCCCGACATACGCCAGCCGTTGTTCCTCTTCGATCCCATTCGGCTGCCTTAGCGCCTTGGCGTGCGGGAAGATTCCTTCCTCTAGGCCAGCCACGAAAACTATCGGAAACTCGAGTCCCTTGACGGCGTGGATCGTCGCTAGCGTAACGCCCCGCGTCTCCATCGGGATGCCGATATCCTGGTCGCCCATCGTCGCGATGTCGCCGAGGAAGGAGGCGAGTGCATCCGACACTCCCTCGTAACGCTGTGCGAGCACGCGGAACTGTGCGAGGTTCGCCAGCCGCTGTTTGGCTTCTGCATCCCCCTTGACCCACTCCAAGTAACCGGAGCGGACAAGGATGTGGTCGATCAGCGCAGGGAGTGTCTTGTCCTTCGCCGCCATGGCCAGATCATCAAACAGCAGGGAAGCAAACGCGAGCGCTGCCTGCTTCACCTTCGCAGGCAAGTCATCACGGTCGTGAAGACCGGTCAATACATCAGATGTCAGTTCAGGCGCGCCCCGCTGCAACTTGGCAAGTGCGGCAGTCCCTAGCCCGCGAGGCGGTCGGTTGATGATGCGCTGCAAAGCGCCCGCGTCGAAGATATCGTGCACCAGACGCAGGTAGGCGAGCAGGTCCTTGATCTCGCGTCGTTCAAAGAACCGAAAGTCGCCGACCAGGGTGTACGGCAGGCCGCGGTGCATGAGCACCTGCTCGAAGAGTCTTCCTTGAGCACGCGTGCGAAAGAGGATGGCGCAGTCCTCGAATCGGTAGTGTGCGTCCTGTGCCAACCGCTCGATCTCGGCCGCGATGTAGTTGGACTCGTCCCAGTCGGTGTGAGACGCGGCGATTGCGATCGGATCGCCTTCCGCGTTCTCGGTCGTCAGCTCTTCGCGGTACGGTAGGTCACTGACCACTTGCTGCGCCGCATTGAGAATCCTTTGGGTACAGCGATAGTTGGCATGTAACACGACTCTCGGCGCCTTGGGGAAATCTTCCCGAAAGCGATGCAGCATGTTAGCGATATCCGCGCCGCGCCAAGAGTAGATGGCTTGCACCGGCGAGCCGACGCAGCAGAGATTGCGATGACTCCAGACGAGCAGGCGGATGAGCTGATACTGTCCAAAACTGGTGTCCTGGAATTCATCCACTGAGACATAGCGAAACAACTGCTGATAGAAGGCCAGTGTTTGTGGATTCTGCTGCAGCAGTTGCACACTCAATCGCACCAGGTCGGCGTAGTCGACGGCGTTGTTCTCTTTCAGGAGCTGTTGATAGCGGGTGTACGCCTTCGCCATCGACTCTTGAAAGAAATCGCCTTTGACCTGGATGAAGGCGTCCGGCGCATACAGATTGTCCTTTGCGCGTTCGATGATCGCGGCGACCTGCTCCACATCCCAGCGGGTGCTGTCCATGTCGGTTTCTTTCATGGCGCGCTTGAGCAGCCGCCTTGCCTCAGAGCCATCCGAGATCGAGAGCGCATCCGCTTTGAAGCCCAGCGCCCCGCTCTCGGCGCACAGGATCTTGTATCCGAGGCTATGGAAGGTGACGGCGGTGATGTCCGCGGCACCGACACCGACCAGTTGCTCCAAGCGCCGGCGCATCTCCCACGCCGCTTTGCGAGTGAATGTGATCGCCAGGATGCCGTGGGGCGACGTGAGCCCTTGATCGAGAATGTGCGCGATGCGGTAGGTGAGCGTCCGCGTCTTACCGCTGCCGGCACCCGCGAGCACCAGGAGCGGTCCGTTCACGCGCTTGACGACGGCCCGCTGTTCAGCATTCAGTTCGTGAAGAGCGATCACATTGGGTTATCACTCCTCGACCTGCTCTCGTAATTCGTTCAGCTCCCTGTCGGAGCCCGGCGGGCAGACTCCGACAGGGAGCTGGGATAACCACACATCCACCGTTAGCCGGCGGGATTCTCGACCGCCGCGCGGTACCACCGGGAATGGCGTACACGCAGCGGCAATTCCCTGCGCGTGATCGGGTTGCGCGGCGTCTCGGTGATCCATTCCTCTCGTCCACGCAAGGTCAGAATGCGATCCAGCGACCAGACTTCACCGTGTCCATTGCGTGCGACCGGCATCCACGCTTCAATCCGTCCGTCTCCCACGACTGGAACAAATCCTTCGCTCACCAAATGGTCAGCAATCGGTCGTGCCTGGGCGAACCGAGCATTCGCAGCATCGCGTGCGGTCTCAAGAGCGCGATCGGCAAACACTTTCACCTTGTCTTCCACGCCTGCGTGCTGTGCTTCCTCCATAAGCTGGTGAATGCGCCTCAGGGCACCCGGCTGGTCCGGGTTGGCGGTGATGCGGGCAATCAGATGCCGTGCCAACTTCGCCTGCTGAGCTTCCGCCAGAACCTGCTCAACTTCCGCCACCAGGGAGGGATCAGCTTGGCCGGCTTTCGCCTGTTCGATTAGCACGACGGCATCCCGCAACAGTCCTTCCTCAATCGCCTGCCTGGCTGCACTGAGGTTGTCCACCGCGGTGGCGACCAGGCGCACGTTCTCTGCCACATCGGGGGCTGCCAATTCGAGCCGTTCCAATTCCTGCTCGAGGAGTTGCAGTTCGAGAGAATCACTTACGCTCGCCGCCTGTGCCTCAGTTGTCGATTCAGCGACCTCAGCTTCGGTTGCCGAGAGCGTTGTCTCCATCTGCAACTGGCGGGCATTGAATGCGATATGGATCTTTTCCAGCAGCGTTTTCAGTTCCTCGCCGCCCAGAAAAGCCCTCGCCCGCTGTTCCATTGACGTGCGCTCATCGCCGAGCTTCGCGAGCGCCGTTTTTGTCTCGTTCAAGCGGCTCTGACACGTCTGCAGCGCCATTTCTCGTGCCATGCGCTCCCGTTCGATCCGTGCGCGGGTGTCCTGCACCTCGCTGAAGGCGCTTTCGATGCGCCTTTGAGCAGCGCCGGCGATAATCGCCTCGATTTCATCGAAAGTCGGGATCCAAATCCCTTGACAAACATCCGCTTCCGTCGTATATTCAGTTGTAGGTTGATCTGTGGCGAAAGCCACGAAAGACGCCTTTGGAGCCGCGAACTCCAGGGCGTTTTCTTTTTGCCCGGCCGCTTCCATTTCCTCCGGAGCGACTACTACCACGGGGCCTGCGCCAACGAGAGCGAGTTCACCGATCGTGTTCATCATCGTTTCCATGCTTTCCTCCGCTTGGAATCAGTTGTTTGCCTGCCTGAGCTAATGTCCACTTTTCGCATTGCTTCGATAACTTTCCTGTCGAATACTTGCCTCCGTCAATCGAGAATATCTGCCAAGAGATTGTTCAGCACCCCGGCATTGTGCTGTCGCAAGAGACCGAGTGCATTTTTTGCTTGCGGCGGAAACGCTTCCTCAATCCCCTGGCGAGCGAACTCGGCGTACGCGACGGCGGCGCGAATGCCAATCCATCGCATGTCCAGTAGCGAGTACAACTGAGCTGCCGCTGATTGCCGGCGATCGAATTCGCTCAGGCAATCCGCGCAGCGACAACCAGCCTTGTGCGAGTGTCTCATCGCGTTTTCTCCTTCGTGCAGAGTCGGCGTCACCTCGACATCGCATTGACGACGGCGGGCATCACGGGCCGCAAGAGAGCCGCAGCCACGTGCGCGCCAAAGTACAGTGCCGTGCCAATTAGCAACAGTAGCGCGAACACGTCGTCTTTCTTCAAGCTCTCACTTCCTTTGGTTTGGAATGTTTCTCTCCTGAGCGCACCACGCCTAGTGCATGTGACCGGAGAGCACGACGAACAATGGCTGCAACAGATGGAGCAGTGCCTGCGCGGCCAGATACGCGCAGGCTCCGAGAGCAGCAAAGATCATCAATGCCTCCTTCAAGAAGATCACCTCCCTTCAGATGAGATTGTGGAAACAAAACGTCCCCACGCCGTGACGCATCACGACCCGGGGATGTCTCGAGTTTGTGTCGATGTCTTGAGATGTGGAGCAGGGAACGTCAGTACCCAAGCTACCGAGACGAGAAACGCAAAAAGCCCGCTCAACGACGGATTCGTGGAGACAGGCTTTTGAAGGCGCAACAAATCACACGGAGTAATGGCTTCGCGTGATGAAATATGGAGTTGATTGCTTTCAGGGCTGGAGCTCTAATGTATCCAAGGACAGCCAAAAGATCGTATCGAAGGATACATCATTCAGTTCAACCGAGAGACCATGACACCTACAGTTGAACTCACCTCGCATGAAAGCAGATACGAGGGCAATCGTCCCAGGCGACGAATGAGACCATGTAAAAGAAACTGAGATCAGTATACGGTATGGAATAGGGGCAAGTCAATACTTTCAGGAGGAAACGAGACAAAGAAGAAATGACAAGTGGACGCAGGCGAGTGACAATGATGGACAAAACGCAGATGCTAGGGATGAAGAGAGTATATATAAGATGGTCGCGGCAATTTGGGGTGGCAGGCCTGCCTTTTGGCTGGATTCTTGAGGTCTCAATGAGTTTACCCGGACCAAAAGGTGCAAGGCTATGGAACCAATAAGTGCAAACAATCGGGACCAAAAGGTGCGATAATCGACAGCGATATTTGGGAGTCCGAAGCTGGGTAATGGCTCGTAGTAAGTCTCGGCACAGTGTCAGCAAAGCCGTTCTGATGTGTGATTGTGTTGGAGCTGAGGGAAATTCTGTTCGAGCATCGAAAGTGGCAGGCCAGTCAGAGGGAAAATGCGGAGGGGCGAACTCGTTACTCGCTAGCGTTTGTCAATCTTCCAGCACGGCAGTATCTGGCGCACATCGTTGGCAAATCAATGACGGACGCGTTCATCACCGAGATCAGGCGTGCCCTTTAGGGATAATGCGCTGGCCGCCTCAGTTCTGCACAGGCGCTTCGAATACGCCACACCAACTATTGGCAAATAGGTGACGACTGTACATAGAGGAGATGCAACGTGAATGACCCGCGAAATCTGGAACTCGCCTCGCTCTTCCGAAATTCGTGCATGCTCAATCTGACACGGCAGCGCCATTGTTTGTCGGGAAGATGGCTTTCCCACATGTGCAGTAGAGTTTAGACTCAGAGTTATCAAACTTGAGTATTTTTCCGCAACCGGCACAATTGAAGAGTTTTATGAATGCTCGGAACTCAGCCCAAACGTACTTCACATCGCCTAATGACGACCACTCATATGGATTGGCTTGATAGTGGCTGTAGTAGTTGATAAGTGGGGTAGCCTTCAGACGCTGAAACGGAAGTGAGTCGGCTAGGTAAGTCCCATAACTCCCTCCCAACCCGAGAGCGCGCTCAGCAAAAGGTTGCCAGTAGTCAGCCAACGTCCGCTGATACTCCCGAGCATCTCTTCGGTGAATCGTGCGTACCTCGTATTTTTCGCAAATTCTGTCAAACCACTCCTCCATGTACTGCCTTACAGCGTTTCCCGCGAGATTTGCGTCTCCTTCTGTGAGCAGACTCTCTATCTCGTCGGGTCGGATATTGTCTGCTTCTCTTCGAGGTCCCCTATCGAAATCATAGCCCGAGATTCGCTCAAAAAGCCACCCGCTTCCTTCCAAACGATGCTTCAGGTGAGCATAGAACCTCTCGTCATGACTCGTGAGGAAAATCTGAAATCCATCCATGAATTCGGCTAGGACATCTACAATTCGTGCGCGATTGTCGGCATCGTACGAAGAGACTATGTCGTCAAGAAAGATGAACGGGAAATCTTTGTTGAACAAGCGCACCGAACTCAAAAACAGCGCCAGCCCCAACGTGTTTATCTGAGATTCGCTGAGATATCCTCCTGGTGGTACCTTCCTCTGCTTAGAATGGAAATTCACACGCATAGTCAGAGTCTTCTTGTCTGCATCGATCTCAATAAAGATATTCGGAATTGCTCCCCCTGGGTGGATTGTCTTGTAAATCTTTTCTACGTCAGAGCGCAACGCGTCGATGGCATTATCAGCAACAGTCTTGGCTTCGGATCTTATTTTGTCGGCGACTCTCTTGAATTGCATCTCCACGTTCCGAATCTCGGCCTGCTGTCGAGTCAGAATTTCTAATCTAGATACAGACTCTTGGAGGAGCTCCAAGCGCCTTATTGCCACGTCGATTTCTGATACCGTCGCAGAGCCGCACACTATTGCTTGGCCAGACATCGCGAGGGGAATACTTTCAACAGCAAGGACGGAGCAATTTGCGACAAAATCGGCAATTGGGTCTTGAAGCTGCTGCAGGGGCTGTCGCGATTGCACCAGTGAACTACACGTCGCATCAAGTCCGTGGATCTGATTGAGAACGGATTCAAGCGATAAAGCCTTTGCGAGCTCAGTTACGTTGGTCAACGATTGCCGAATTGTCTGCAGAGTATCCTTGAGCGTCTCTCTCTGTCGCTGATAATGAGTTTCACTCTTCTTGAATTGCGACAATGATTCCAGGCTTCGTCTGAGGAAAACGAGGGCTCCATCCGCAGAGCCGGCCACGGTGTCTGGCCATGGCGTTTGGCAAACTGGACACGTATCGAGTTCCTTCGTTTCCAGGAGCAGTCTTGCACGCTCCCAGATTTCCTGAAATACACTCTGGCTTGCTCTGCTCTGCGCCTCGTCGCGAGCACGTTCTGCTTCCAGTGCACTGATTACAGCATTGGAAACCAATGCAAGACGTCCGTTCGCTCCAACAAGAACATCCAAGGCTTTCTGCATCTGGCTTTTCAACGTAATGGCTTCCGCGGTTTTGGACTGAAGAAAGACTGTTTCGCGGCATGAACGTAGAACGTCCAAGAGATGCTCGATGTTTTCGGGCGATGAGCTAGGCGGAATCTCGCCGGCATGTCTCTCGCACTCTGCGCGACACCACTTGATTATCGTATCCTTGTCAAACGCTGTAACTGCCCCTGAGGTTTGGGATACGATACTCTTGAGACGCTCGGAGATTTCCCGATCAACGTCTGTGTCTCCAAGCGTGTTCTCTGTGGTAGTTAGGTGCAAAAGGAGCCGGGCCATGCCCTCTAAACCAATCCATTTGGCAAATTCAGCAAACTTCTCCCCGGGAGCCATCTCCACAACAAAACGACGAAGGTCATGCTGCCTAAGTATTCGATGTGCTGGTGACTGTGCCAAGACCGCTTCCAACTCCGGCGGTCTTGCATCAATTCGGCCGGTGACAACGGGGCGCTTTGCCAGAATTCGCTTGCCGGTCTCAATTTCAGTGAATTCGACTGATATCTCGGGGTTGATCCCCTTCTCAGCGGCCAGAACATGCGGTATAGCGTGCTTGCCGCCTTGCTCGCTGTCTGCTCCGCCCTTGCCGAGGTGCTCAACTGCGCCATCCAGAGAGAATAGGTATTCCACTGCATCCGCATAGCCACTTTTGCCGTGTCCATTTCGTCCAAAAATGGCAATCGATTTTGGCTTGCCGTCCTTTGGCTTAAGCCGAAAATCGCCCGCACGGTCAAGCACTCCTTTGACGCCTCTAATTGAGAGTGCAGACACAGTCCAGGTCATGTCTGACCTCTGTTGGCTCTTTGGGATGCTAGCGCTAACAGGGCATTCGCCAAGTTGCTTCCTGCTTTGGACTGGGGGGAACCGCACCCTAGATGGAGCTTGACGAGAGCCACCACGTCCGGGTCGAATTCTGGGGCCATAAGAGTCACATCGAATAAAGAATTCATGAGTTCAGATGCAGACAACCACTTGGATTTGATGTCCTCTTGTGCCATTTGGCGCCTCCGGGCACGGAATAGTCAGTTCGAAGAACACCGACATCTTCGTTCTTGTTGTTGAGATAGCTATAGCCTCGGTGCGTTCGGGCGAACAATAAAGAAGTCTCGCTCAACCGGTACTGCGCGTGATATCGGTAGCGGGTCTTCCCACGTCCCGAATTCAATGCTCGACATCATCCACTGTTCCCGGCATACCTCCAATCACGCCCGCCTTAGCGCAAAAGGACCGATGAGGCCGTTGGCATTAGCCGGAACTTCTATTCCCATACGACTCCACTGTGCCATACGTGCGCACCTGATATCTTGGCAGCCTTTTGTAGACGGTTTATCCGCTGCGTTGCTTCACGGAATGTGTCTGGCTTAGTATTTCCCTGCAAGTAGCGCTTCAGCTTTTCGGCCGCGTCGATGGTCGCCAGGTCCTCGCACAAGTCAAAGTGGGTCACTGAGCCGAATTGGAACAGGTTGGAATGCGCTTCTCCTATGATTACATCTGCGTCGTTTACCCGTATGAGTCCAATGCCCATCGCGATGGACTGGTCAGGGATTTCTGTGACATGGACCGATGGCGCAAAGTCCTTGCATAGACCCTTGTGATAGGCTCTGGCGATGAAGATCCGTGACGGGAAGGACAAATCGTATGGAAAAGTGATCTTCCCTTCCTGCATGTCTTGAACCGAGTCCGAAAGAACGGCAAAGTGCATGAAAGGTTCATCAGATGGGATGCTGCCTGCATCCTGCGCCTCATAAAACGCTTGCTCAAGAAACCATATCTCAACTAGCCAACTCAGAATGGTGAAGCGTCTAGCTTGCAAGTCCAGAAAATCCGCATTGATCCGGAGCAGTTGGAGTCCCAGTTTTTCGCAGACTGAGTTCTTCTTGATATCATTTGCGATGGCGGTTTTGTCGGATTCATGATACGGGCCGTCGAACTCGACAGCAAACAGAGCTTTGTGGTCTTGGTCTGCTACGACGAAATCAAAATGGGCCTTTAGCGCATAACTGTATTCGTCATCGGTAAGTCCACTGTAACGGATATCCAATACATCAGCAATTCTCACTTTTATATAGGCGCGCGAACCATTCTCCTGCGAGACTTTGTTCAGAATCTCGCTGGCCCTTTCCTCTTGGTAATTCATCAGCGGCTTTCGACGGTCAGGCATAGACAATTCAGAGGAGCATCGATTGGCCGCTTTGCCAATTAGCGACCGTTCCAGAGACGTGAGGGCTTTTTCGGTTCAGAATCTCACTAGCCTGTTCGTCCTGCAACCCAGCCATTCATTGAAATAAGTCCGGAACCGTAGGGTGCCTCTTTGCGTCCTTGTACAATCTTACAAGTAATGGCGAGAGTGGCATTCCACGGAGCCGTTAGGGACTTCTTGTCAATTGCCCTGACTTCGGCGTCCAAAAGTGCTCGTCGACAGTGGACAAGCTTGGAGTGCCGGGCAGGGACTCTGACCTCATCTGTGGCCGGGATACTCGCTAGATCAGGACCAGTTGAAAGATAGATATTTCTGACCTGCAACGAACGGAATTCCAGAGCTGTGGGCAAATAGTTGACGGCGTAAAGCCAAATGGCGATTTGAGGAATTTCTTGGTTGAGGGACACATCAAATGAGAGGGGCAGAAACTCATACTCCAGTGGCTTCTGTGGTATTGCTTGAGCAAGCGGTGGGTAAGCAGTTGCGGGCTCTCCACGTGGAACATGATGTTCTATACGGTTGCGGACAAGCTGGACAATGGTCAGCAACGCGGCGACACCAATGCCACTGAAGACCCATTCCTTGTTAGCTACGATCCAATCCCACATGGGTATATCCTCCAGTGATCCGTTTAGAACTATGACACCACGGAGTTTTTCAGAAGAATATCCGAACCTGTGCTTGGTCCTAGCGCCAGATGGCCGCAAAGATCAACCTAGCAAGTGCGCCGGTCTCTCGGGTTTGCGTCGGATTTGATTCCAGCATAAATTGTAGTCGTGTCGGCAGGCGTAGGTCCCGAACTTTGCCTCGTTTGTACTCAACAACCCGAAGCGTCCGTAAAGGAATACCTTCCCGAATATTACGTTGCTTGCACTGGGGCACACTACGCCGAATCGTGAACTTGTTTGTGGGATTCAAAGCGGACTGGCTGTCGCAACAGGCGGTGTTTGGTGTTAGCGCTCCTTTCGCGCATATGCTTTGCGAACAGCTGCGTTGATGAACGAATTGAGTCCCTGACCGTTCCTGGCCAGTTGTTTCATATGCTCTATATTCTGATCGCCAGCGCTCATGCACGTATATAGATAGATCGAGCCATCGGAGAATTGGACCCGTATATAGTCAGGACCAATTTCATAGCCTGCGACGCCCGAATCACCGCCGAGATTCTGATAGCGTTCCATGTGTTTCCTCCTATGTGGGAATGCAGTATCATTTATGGAGTGGGCACTGTGATGTGTAGGGCGTCAATGAATGTGGTGATATGGCATGCGGCGCCGAAATCTCCAGACAACCGTAATCGCGTGCAGGCCACCCGAAAAAGCGAAACACCTGCCTCCGACGCAACGTCACGTCGGAAGACAGGCGCTCAAGACTAGTCATGCGGCAAGCCCCGAGCACGGCCATTTGTGCTTCTCCTTTGAAGCAACCTTCGACCATTCCATGTACCAGGGGCAAAGGAAACTAACGAGCTAGCTCGCACAGCTAATATATCACAGAACTCCGTTGTCAACAAAAAGGGATTCGCGGACGCTCGACGACTAGCATTGGGCCAATTTTCTTGGCTTTGGGCTTCGGGGCCTCATGTGGTTCACCGATTCAATATGTGGTCGGTTGTTTGACGCTTGCTGCTTCTCGCGCTATACTGTGGCAGTACCTAGAGTCAGAAGCAGCACGCTCTTTTGACTCGTGTGCTCGGCTTTGTCTTTGGGCATGCATACCTCCCGTCGTCAGCACCGACATGCCCTCGCTCTCCCTGATGGTCCAACAGACCAAACTCGTACACTCATCTCTTGCGGGTCGGACCCTGAGACATGATGCGGGATAACTCAGCCTGCGACAAAGCTTATTTGAACAAGGCTATTGGACAGTAAGTAGCACCTGCTGCTGGATGCAGACGCGCATCTGGCAGGGGTGTTTTTTGTTCCTCGATAATCAGATCTCGAACGCGATTGGCAAGTGCAGTGATCACAGAATTTCACAGAGGCGCACTGCTCCATGTCGACTCCTTCTTCTCCTGCCTTTCGTCGTGTTCTTACAGGCACTCCCCTGACGGGCAAGTCCTCACGCCTGCTTAGGGACTATATTCACTGCGTTCGAAAGGAGCACGTTTCTCCGCAGAGAATTCTCCTTCTTTCCTTCTTTTCGGCCAACGCGCAAGCCCTGCGCCACAAGCTCCACGAGGTGGCGCAATTCCTGCCCAACGTAACGACCCTTCAGCATTTTCAGCTCACCCTGCTCACCGAATACGTGGACACTGTGGGGCTCGACACTCCGCTTGAGGAAATCAGTCCGGCGGCGCGGGCTCTCATCATCGCCCGTGCATGGGCGGATGTCGGAGGAGCATTGTGGCGCGAGTTCCACGAAGCGCCAGGAGCTGTCGGTGAGCTGACGCGAGTGGTGGACTGGATCTCGCAAAACAGACGCCGATTCACTCTAACTCCCGGCGAGTTGAGCGAGCACGAACTCGCCCGCGTCTACGCCCACTACATTGAGCTGTGCGAGCAGCATCGGGTGCTCACCTTTCAGGAATCGAGCTTGCGCTGCCTCGATCTCCTTGCGGAAGAGGGCATTGCGCGAGGCGTACATAATCGCTTCCCCGTTGTCATGGTGGATGATCTGCACCAAGCCCGCCCCGACCAGTTGGCCTTGATCGAGCGGCTGTGCGGTCCCGACACTCGTTTCACCGGAACCGCCTGGTTCCAGGAAAACCCCGCTTCTCCGGAATTGAGACATGTTCAGGAGTTCTTGCAGAGTTGTGAGCAGGTAGAAACACTCGACCGACCAGCGCCCGACTTGAATCCCGCTATCACGTCCCTCATCGGTCGCGTGATACAGATGCCGGGTGCGAGGCAGCCGATAGCTTCTCCCATTATGCTGGCAGCCGGCGCCTCTGCCGTCGAAGACGAAGCGGAGCTTGTGGCGCGGGCAGTTGCCGATCAACTGGCTCGGGACCGCGCCCTGAAACCGAGCGAGATTGCCATCGTTGCTGCAGATGCTGGATTGCTCCCCTTTGCACGACGCGTGTTAGCGCGTTATGGACTCGTCTCTCCGCAACCACCTCCCGCGCGGCACAACCCGCTCATTTATGCGGGCATCCTTGCCCTCCAATGGCTCGCACAAGGCGCCGACGCTGAAATCGACTCCGAGTTATTGGCCCTGCCTTATGTGGCAATCGATCCGATCGACCGCGCGGCTTTGGAGCGCGCCGCGAAGGAACATGAAAAGAGCATTCTTGAGCTCGAGGGCACGGAAATGCCATCGCTCGTAGCGCCGGAAGCGACCACCGCCTGCTTGGGACGCGTCCGCGAGGCACTCGGTAAGTTGAATAAGGAATCACCTCTGAGACCGCAGCTTTTCCAGTTGATACGCGATCTCGGCGGTATCGCGTGGGCGTGGGACAATTCCGCTTTCGGACGCGCTCAGCGCGACGAGTGGGCGCGCACATTTTCCAACTGGCTTGTCGCGATCTCGGATTTGGAAGGGACCGCACGCTCCGTCAATACGCCGTTTGAGGAGTGGATCGACCTCCTCGATGGTCTAGCGGATGAGCTTACCCAAACCGAAACGCGTCCCGAGGAGATCCAATTCCTCGATAGCCTGCACGCGAATGGAAGCCACGCCCGTCGCGCCTTTGTCGTCGGCTTGTCCGAAAACGCTTGCCCAATCCAGAACACGCCTTTGCAGCTCATCTCGGAGAAAGAACTGCCGGCATTGTTCGCCGATGGGCGACGCGTCGTTCTGCCCGCTCTGAAGGATCACGCCGCGTGGATCGAACGGGAGGCACGCAAGCTCGCTGTCTTGCTCAGCCGCGGCACCGAACATCTTCAGGTGTCGGTCAGCCAGTTTACAGCGGGAGGCGAGGCCCAACTCCCGTCGCCCTTTTTCGAACGAATGCTCGCTGACGAGGGCGAGATCGACAAAGATGGGCAAATTCAGCTTACCCATCCGGTCTTCTGGAGCAAGGCTTCAGAGTTTGCTCCGCTATCGGTGGGGGGACCTCCCCGCCATTCTGGCTCTGCACCCGAGCCCGCGAAAGTCCTGAACAATCACACCTTCTCCGCCACGCAGATCCGGATGTACTTGACCTGTCCCCTGCAATTCTTTCTGGCGCATGTTCTGAACATCGAAACCGAGGAAGAGGATACGCCGCGGCGCGGCTCGCTGATACACGAGGTCTTGTGCGCCGCATTGGGAGATGGCACGTGCCGGGAGGTCGATCTGTCGCGCGGTAAACAAGCGCCCTGGATCGGGGATGCCCCGAGACTGAAGGAGCGCGCACAAAAGGCCCTCGATGCGGCGTGGACAGGTCAAGCGACGGATCTGCCGGGAGGAGGTCACTACACCCCAAGTGCCGAATGGAGTGTCGGGTTCGGGCCGGATCTCCAGCGCCGAGCCGTGCACCTGTGGGCACAAGACGCGCTCGCGGCCTGGGCCGAATTTGAGAGCGGTGGCCTCCCCGATGCCGAAGTCCGCCGCCCCATTCTTCTTGAAGTCCCCTTCCGATTTGAGATCGAGGGGCTGCCGATTGCCGGTCGGATTGATCGCATCGATCAGATTAAGACCGCGGCGGGCACCTTCTACGAAGTGATCGACTACAAGACCGGCTCGTCCGGCAAGTATGCGCTCAATGCCCAGATGCAGAAATTCCTGCCCGAGGGGGATAAGCGGCCAAGCGATTATCAGCTGCCGCTGTACGCACTCGCGCTCATGGCTGGCGTCCGACGCATTCAGGGTGCACCCCGCGCCCTCCACTATATGAACATCGGCTCGATCGTAGAGAAGGATAATGGCAGCTACACTGCCGAATCTTGCCGGACAATCCAAGTCACGAAGGGTAAGCTCGATTACCGACGCGGCGAGCTGCCCATCTCCGCACTCGAAAAGCAAATGCCCCACGCGATTGCCAGTACCCTGAACAGCATGTCCTCAACCCCGTGCGCGGCGACGCCCACCTACGGCGCCTGCAACTATTGTGCGTTCACCTCCGTGTGCGACCAAGGCAAAGCCACAGGAGGAGAAGCATGAGCGTCTTTCTCCCCAACCCCGGACAGGACCAGGCGATTCATGCCCCTCTCGGCACACCGACACGCGTCGTCGCCGGCGCTGGCACCGGCAAAACGGAGGTGATTTCCCGTCGCTTTGTCCATCTCCTCGAGCAGGACCGTTCACTCAGGCCGGAGAACATTCTTGTCCTGACCTTCAGCGAGAAAGCGGCGGCCGAAATGCGGGCTCGTATCTTTCGCGCGGTCACGCAAGCCGACCTGGGATTCGATCGCCTGGATCTCAGTGCCGCCTCCATTAGCACTTTTCACTCCTTTGGCGCTCGCTTGCTCCGCGAGCACAGCCTCGCTGCACGCGTCGACCCGAACCTGCCGGTTCTCACCCCAGTTGATGTGCAGGAATTCATGGAGGAGGCGCAGGAGCGCTTTCTGGAAGAAGGTTATCGCGAAGCGTACGGCACGGTGAATCCGCTTGAGCTCGGCGCCTACACCTGGGAAGATGGGGGGCCGTTCGCGACGGCGCAAGAGATCATGGATCAGCTGCTGAATCAGGGTGTAGCTCGTGAGGATTTCAAGCATGAGGTTGTCGACAAGGAAACGGAATCGGAGGCGCATCGGACGCTCGCTCCCCTCGTGCACTGGCTGTATGCGGCCTACTTGCAGGAATTGAAGGACCGCGGGCAGCTCGATTTCGACCGGCTCATTGTTGGCGCGGTCGCACTCCTGGAAAATGACAAGATGCTGCGCGACGAGTTGCGGACGAAATTCAAGGTTATCCTCGTCGACGAATACCAGGACACCAATTTCGCCCAAGACCGGCTCTTGCGAGCGCTCGCCGCCGAAGGGATGGCGAATGTCACGGTCGTTGGGGACCCCCGACAGGCGATTTACGTCTGGCGGGAGGCACGCGTCAACAACATTGCTGACTTCCCGATGCGTGGGGGAAAGCGTAACGATCGTCCGCTTATCGAAAACCGCCGGTCGCTCAAGCCGATCCTTGATGTCGCGAACCGAGCGATCGCGGGTTATGCTTTTGGCGTGGCGCCAGAATTTGACGCACACGATGAGCTGAAACCGTATTCAAAGAACGAGCAGTTTGACGGAGTCATCGTCGATCTTCAAGCCTGTCCGACACGGGAAGAGGAGGCTGAAGCAGTCGCCGGCTGGATCGCGCAGGTAGTCACAGCGGAGGATCTCAAGTTCGGCGACATCGCTATTCTCATTCGAGCCAGAACCTACCTGGACGCCTACACAGCCGCTCTCCGCAAGGCGGGGATTCCATATGAGGTCTCAGCGCAAGATGCCTTCTTCACACGCCCGGAAGTATTGGATGCTATTCACCTCCTGAATGTCTGTCTCAATCCAGCCGATGACCTGTCGCTCGTGCGCGTGCTCCTCAGCCCAGCGGTCGGCCTCAGCCAGGACCAGGTCGCGGCCTTGGCACGTGCGCGCGAAAAAGGCGAGCGACTGTGGGGTGTGGTCCGCCGAGTAGAAGCAGCAACTCAGGACACCATCGTTCGCGCGCGTGTCGGCCAGTTCATGGCTTTCCGGCAAGAATCGCAGAAACAGCAGTGGGTGGTCTCGATGGCCTCTTTTGTCGACTGGGCGCTGCAGCAGAGCGGCTTGGGAAGTGTGGCTGACCCGCTGGCGCTGCGCGCCCTGACGAAGTTGCAAGCGATTGTCCAGGTGTACGAGTCTGATCATCCCACCGAATACCTGCGCGATCTCGTCACCTACTTACGGTTGACGCTCGAGGGTGACCCGCGCGCTAAGGCGCCCGAATTGAATACGGCAAAAGATGCCGTACGCGTCCTCACTGCGCATGCGAGCAAGGGGCTTGAATTCCCCATGGTCATCGCGGCCGATTCACGCCAAAAGGTCCGCCCGAATCAGAGCCAGTCGCCGTTCCACGAGCCGAGCTCAGGTCTGGTGATCCCGAAAGAAGAGGGAGACCACCCGGCGTTTGTGGAGCGCAAACGTCGCACGCAGAATGAGGCTCGCTGCCTGTGGTACGTCACCTGCACGCGTGCCAAGAAGCGACTGATCATCACAGCGACGAACAAGAAGGAACGCGAGGACGAGCGGTACGGAAAAGTTGAGACCTTTTTCGAGGAACTGTGGAACCGACAGGCGGATAGCCCCCTGCCCGGCGTCGCGCTGGACCGCGCGCCAGAGCCGAAGAGCCCTCTTCCCTCTCCCTCCGCGGCTGGGTCGGAGCCAACACCCGGACCGATGGCACCGGTATTTGTTCGAGCAAAACGCGAGTTCCATGTTTCTCCCACGGCATTCCGATGGTACCAACAGTGCCCTGCCGCCTATCGCTATTACTACCTCACTCGGTACGGGCGGTTGAAAGAGGACATTGAGCGAGAGGAAGAGCGCGTAGAGGGGCATGGCACGGGCCGGCTGCTCGGCTCCGTTTTCCACCGCGCGGTCGCAGCACATGCGCGATACCATCAGGCAGCCGGAGATGAGTTGTTGGGTTTGTCCATCCGCGAGTCGTCCGCGCATCTGACTGCCAGTCAGGCGAACACCGTGAAGACATGGTTGGAGTTGTATCTGGCGAGTGAAATTGGCCGCGTACCTCCCGAGCCAGCCGCTGTCGAAGTGCGGGTGTCGCTGACCACGGAATTTGACGATGGAATCCTCAGGGTCTTTGGAGTGGCTGACCGATTCGAGCCCGACCGGCTGATCGATTTCAAGACCGATATCGCTGCCGAAGGGCTGGTGGACCGCTACGGGGATCAGCTGCGGCTCTACGCGCTCGCCGCAAAGCAAGACGGCTTGCTCAAACCTGAGGCAACACTCTGGATCTTTCATGCGCCGACCGCGGCAATGCTTCCTGTCTCTTGTGCTTCGGCAGATGAAACGCGTCTACAGAAGGAACTGGCGAATTTCACGGCTAACCTCGCTCGACCAAACGCCGCCTTTCCGCAGGTGAAATCCGATCTCTGCGAATGGTGCGCGGCACGCACGATGGTATGCGCAAGGTAGCGGTCGCAACTGCAATGTGAAACTGATTTCCGTTTGTTGATTTCCATAATCTTGTGGTATACTGTCCTCGATCGCTTGATCTCTTTGCCCCGTGGCTACGGACTAGACTTCTAGCTTGGACTACGGCACTCTCAATCCGATTCTTGGTGTGATTGCCTGTCGCCCCGGGTGACGAAGGTCGCGCGAGCGGGTTGATCGACGGCGATCCTCGGCACTTGTCTTTGAGCGCGTCTGCGCTATGGGGCGAGTGCCTTTCTATTTGGATCGCTCATCATTGAGCAAGAATCGAGAAATATGAAGATGCCCCAAGAAGACTATGTTGACCTCAAGGCGATTTTGAGGCTACAGATTTTCGTATTGGCCTTGGGCGAGTCAAAACATCACAATTGGTGGAAGTGCAGCTTTCTCTCCCCCACCGGAATCAATTTCCTGCAGCGCCTGTATCCCCGGGCCTACTTTTGGAACGCGGTTCGCTCCTCTTCTATCGCAGCATGCACCATTCATGATTCTTCCATCGGAGTCGGAAATGTCTTTCACCTCTTTCGGCTCCCGCGAGAGATCGATCGTGCGCTGCGGGAAATCGCACCGGACGATTGCCTCCAATTGATGGCAGAGATTCAGCCGGTGCTTGGCGACAACTCCAAGCTAATCGACTCCATCCAATCCCTTGCAGGCCGCGAAGTGGCGAAAGCCCAGCCCGGCCCCGTGAAAGTGGGGACAGTGCAAGACATGACGAAGAAAGGGTCAATTGTCAGAATGGCATCGCTGTATTCTGCAGCATTTCTGAATGATAGCAGAACGTTTCCGTACTTTGAGGGACAACGGCAGAAGAATGTCAATCGCTAGGCCGGCAGAGCACGCAAAGCGCTACACGGTCGCTCTTGCGAGAGGGGCGGCTGTGCTTCCGGAGATGCGGAGTCTGTTGACGCACTGGATGCCAGGAGAAAGCGACAAAGCGTTCTTGGCGCGTGTTCAGGCCGAAGACCTCCTTGGCAAACATACCGCGCAAAGAATATCAGACCTTGTTTTGCGGGTGTTCAGGCCCCGGCTACTTGCTGGCAATGATCGCCGTGCCCGCTGGCTCAAACGCTATCTGGAAGGCCATAACGACGGTGCGTTGTTTAGAGAAATGATGTTGGTGTACTCTGCGCGGGCCGATGACCTACTCTATGATTTTACGATTCAAAGGTTCTGGGCCCTAGTGCGCCGAGGTGATCTGTACATCACGTTGGAAGACGCCCTGAGTTTTCTGGGTGAGGCGGCAGAAAAAAAGCTCATTGACCAGCCCTGGTCAGACCACGTTCAGATCCGAATAGCGCGGGGTCTATTGGGCGCTCTGGAGGATTTTGGACTGGTCCGCTTGAATGGCGGCAGCCGGCGCGAGCTCGTGAACTATCGGATGTCAGATGCTGGCATCGGATATCTTGTGCACGAGTTGCACTTTCAAGGAATAACGGATGCTGAGGCAGTCGAGCACCCAGACTGGGGGTTGTTCGGGCTTGACCGAATGCACACTTTAGAGCGATTGGAGGCGCTTGGACCGATAGCCGGCCTCGTCGTCCAGCGAGCCGGTTCAGTTGTGCGGATCACATGGTCTTACACTTCCATGGAGGCCTATATAGATGCCATCTCTGGATGACTCGGTCTTGGACCGAACTTTCCAAGAGCTAATGGGGCTATTACATCAGCCTGCTGCTCTGAACCCGGCCCAGAGCGATCCCATTTTCTACTTCGTCTACCGGCCCGAGCATATGCTCACAGTAAAGCGGCGCTTGGCAGGGTGGATTGGCGCTCTGCGTAACGATGGGTTTGATCCGGTTCGAGTCTCGCTCGGTGATGTTGTGCGCGAGCTGATCGACCAATCGGCGCGCTGGGATGCCTGGCTAGAACTTGAACCGGAAGCCGACCCATACGAAATGAATCAGTCAATTCGCGACGTGCTGACCCAAGACAACGCGCTCGTGTCTGAGGTCGCGCAGCGTATCTCGGTGGGGAATGACAAGACCGTGATCCTGCTCACAGAGGCCGAACTGCTGCATCCGTACTTTCGCACGCGCGCCATTGAGAGCGCGTTGACGGGTCGCGTCCCGCATCCCACGGTGATCTTTTATCCAGGGCGGCGCGTCGGCCAATATGGCCTTCACTTCCTCGGCTTTTATCCTGAAGATGGGAATTATCGCTCCACGCTAGTCGGAGGATTGGAATGACCCAGATACGCTCGCTTTTCTCAACTCGGCGGCAGATTGATCGGCGCATTGAAAAGGTGATCGATTATGCCGCGCGGGATGTAGACCGCCTGCAAGCGGAAATTGAGGAGTACGAAGCAACCGATAGCGTCGAGGCGAACTTTCGCAGATTCCTGGAGACCTATCAACGCGCCGTGCAGGGGGGACAGGTTACAGAGGTCGGCGTCTGGGTCTCCGGCTTTTATGGATCGGGCAAGAGTTCTTTCACAAAGTACCTCGGCCTGGCGCTGGATGGCAGCACAAGCATCGGAGGGCGTCCGTTCATTGACCTTTTGTCCGAACGGCTGCACTCCACGGATGTAAGGGCGCTACTCCGCACTGTGGCCAGTCGGACTCCCACCACTGTCATCTTTCTGGACCTCGGAGCGGAACAACTGGCAGAGAATGCTTCGGCCACCATCTCATCTGTCTTATACTGGAAAGTTCTGCAATGGGCTCATTATTCCAAGGTGACCAAGCTCGCTCAGCTGGAATTTACTTTGGAGCGCCTCGGCAAGTATGGTGAATTCCAGGAAAAGTACAAAGCACGCTGGAAAGAGGATTGGCTCAGTATACACAACGACCCGACCCTTGCAAACGCGCGCGCGGCGCAGGTTATTACCAGCGTTCTGCCTCATGAGTTTTCCTCGCCCGAGATATTCAGCAAGGCCAAGCTCGAGGTGGCAGACAACTTGCGCGATCGCGCGAAAGAAATGATCGACCTGATCAGGAACAAGACTGGCAAACAAAATATCTTGTTCCTGATCGACGAGGCCGGGCAGTACGTTGCCCCGCGACAAGAACTGATCCTCAATCTCGACGGATTAGTGCGTGATTTCAAGGAGGTCGGGCAGGGTAAGGTCTTTGTCGCCGCCACCGGTCAACAGACGCTTGCCGAAATCGTTCGAGGGGCAACTTACAACTCGCCTGAGTTGAACAAGCTTGTCGCTCGCTTCCCGATCCCAATTGAACTGGACGCTCGCGATATAAAGGAAATCACTTACCGGCGTCTGCTCACCAAGACACCGGAGGGAGAAGCTCAGCTCAAGGCCTTGTTCCGCACGTCCGGTCAGGCGCTCGTCGCACATACTCGCCTGACCGGCACCACGCTCTACAAGACCGATCCAGACGCGGATACCTTCGCACAGTTCTACCCATTCCTGCCCCAGCACTTTGACCTGCTGCTGGAACTGATCCGAATGTTGGCGCGGTCCACGGGCGGTATTGGTTTGCGCTCAGCGATCAAAGTTATTCAAGACGTCTTGGTGGATGTGAATCGGCTATTACCGAGAGACGCCATAAGGCTAGCCGATCGCGAGGTAGGCTCTCTCGCCTGCGCAGACGATTTCTACGATTCTCTGCGCGCCGACATTCTCAAAGTGCTCCCGCATGTCGTGAGCGCCGTGGACCGGACTGCGGTCGCATTCCCCCGGAACAGGCTTGCTGCCCGTATTGCCAAGACTGTTGCCGTCCTTCAGAATATCGAGGGGTTCCCTTGTACGGCCGAGAATATTGCCGCACTCCTTTACCCGGCGATTGACAGCCCGAGCATGCGCGATCAGGTCGGCGAAACACTCAGAAAGATGTTAGCCGAAAAAGAGCTCGGACTAATCGAGGACCCCAAAGCCGGCGGGTATGTCTTTCTCTCTGAAAAAGTGCGCCCTCTTCAAAAGAAGCGTAATGAGATGATGCCCACTTCCGGTGATGTGAATCGTATCCGGAACGAGATTCTTGGAAAGAAGATCTTTGATCCTCAACCGAGTGCCCGCCTAGAGAATACCAAAGAGGTTAAGGCCGGTGTCCGCACAGGCAAGACCCTAATCGTCGGAGATGGGGAGGATATCACCTTCCGTTTGGAATGGGTAGACGACAACGGCTGGGAGGCTCGCCGAACGGAGCTGTTGACTGGGACGGCAGCACAATCAGATTGGCGCAACGCCATTGCATGGTTGGCTCGTAAGAGCAATACGGTGGAGGACTTGCTCCCCGAGATTTTCCGGTCTGAACAGATCGCCGGGATGATTGACGACCGGACCGCAGATCGCGACGAAGCGCAATTCAAGCGTGCGGAGCTCAAACGGGCAGAGCGCGGACGCGAGGAAGTAGAGAGACTACTCAAGCAAGCCCTGCTGGAGGGTACCCTCATCTTCCGCGGTCGCCCGACGCCTGCTGGCGAGGGTGTAGAAACAACAGACGCAGCGGCGCGTGGCATACTGGCCAAAGTCGCCGGCGATGTTTTTGAGTACTACCGGCTCGCGCCCATTCGAGCGAGCAGCGATCAGGCAGCGAAGTTTCTGAGCGTGGACCGCTTGGACCGCATGACACCAGAGCTTGATCCGCTCAGACTGGTAGCACGGGTCGGCGGTGCTACCCGCGTCGATGTCAATAATGCTGCACTGGCCGAGACTGTGCGCGCCTTTAGGACCAAACTGGACGAAACGGGCGGGGGACGTCTGCAAGGCAGCGCGATCCAAGATATGTTTTCCAATCCGCCTTATGGGTGGTCCAAAGACACGGTTCGCTATCTGTTTGCCGCCCTGCTTGTTTCTGGGACTGTCGAGTTCCACACGGCGGAGGGACCGCTCAAGGTCGCAGGTCCGAAAGCCGCCGAAGCGTGCAAGAACACACTTGCTTTCAATCGCGTTGGTGTCTCTCTTCGGGACGCGCCGCCAGACCCCGAAGCGCTCGACCGCGCCACACGACGGCTGGAAGACCTTTTTGGCGAAACCGTGATGCCATTGGAAGATGCCATCAGCCGCGCCGTCCGCAAGTATCTGCCGGCGCTACAGGAACAAGTCGCTTCGTTGCCCAATTTGCTTCGATTGCTGGGTTTGGCGGGCGAGGAGCGAGCACGGATACTGTTGGCGTCTCTAACCGGCGCGCTGAGTGGCGATGCGACGAATGCTGCCGCTGTATTTGGCGCAAAGGAAACGGCTCTGCCGGAAGATATTCGCTGGGCCCGTGAGGTGGCGAAGGCCTTTGATGGAAACGCCGAAGAGGACATCCGCGCGGCCAACCAGCTTCGCAATCGGCTGTCGGAGATCGAGACCCTCTTCCAGGGCGAGAGCAGGAACCTATTACCTGCAGCTGACATGGAGACACTGACCGAAGCGCTGCGGTCCGAGCGATTCTACGAACAATTGGGAAGCGTCCGTGCGATCCTGCGAGCGGCACGCGAGCGTACCGGTGCTCGCTATGCCGAAATTCGCCGAGAAGTTGAAACCGCTCTGCACGAAATAGCGATTGCTCTCGAGTCGCATCCGAGCTGGATCCTCCTTATGGACGACGATCGCAGCGCGATTATGAACCGACTCCAGGTCACGCTTCCGCTTCAGCCCGGCGAAGATGACCCAGTGCGCGACCTGATCGTACTGCTGAATCGTCGAAGCAGCCTCTCAGCGTTACAGAGCCAGCTGGACGATGAGATTGTCCGCCGAGTGCCGGTTTCTCCTCCCCCTGACATCGAGGTGGCGCCCAAAGTGGAAACACTTCCGTTGGCGTCTCTGCGTCCAAGCGCGGTTATCACGTCGGAGAAGGAATTGGAGGATTGGCTCAGCTCGTTGCGTAACCGCCTGCGAGCATTGCTACGTGCCCATAAACACATTCAGATCGAGGGTGTGCGCGATGAGGTCGGCAAATAGAAGGAGCCCCAAAGGGTTCGAGGACAGATGCCTGCACTCCCAGAAAGTTGGCTTATGGCCTCCATACTCGACAATCACTCAGGTGCCAACGACCTATGAGTTTTGACAAACCGACCCGCGCAGCATTGGAGAAGATGGTCAGTGCTGCTCGGGAACGACTCAGGAGCAACATTACGGAGCAACTGCAGTCCGATTTCCGCATGCAACCGGATGGGACGGCGTTGCCACTTACGGGCTTGACGGAAGACCAGCGCGTTCAAGCAGAGGACCTCAGAGAGCTACTGGAACATTTCGCTGAATCGCAGACAGGCAGCCTGCCCCCTTTTGGCGATGCAGCATTTGACCGGCTCGTCCGAGAGATTGGGTTTACGATACTCAATCGCTTGGCGGCACTGCGGCTGTGTGAAGAGCGCGGCCTCGTTCAAGAATGCGTCCGCAACGGCATGGCATCGGAAGGTTTTCGAGTGTTTGATTCGCTGGCCAGCGGAGCGCTCGGCACGCGGTATACGACATATCGGATTTTCCTGGAAAACCTGTTTGATGAACTGGCGCTCGATCTCGGCTCACTCTTTGATCGCCACTCGCCTCTCTCACATGTGTTCCCGAGCGAGCGAGCACTAGAAGATGTGCTCAAGCTGCTAAATGACCCTGTGCTCGCACATCTCTGGCGTGAAGACGAAACGATTGGATGGATCTACCAGTACTACAACGATGCGGAAGAGCGGCGGAAAATGCGTGACGAATCCCAAGCGCCTCGCAATTCCCGTGAGCTTGCGGTCCGCAATCAATTCTTCACCCCCCGCTATGTCGTCGAATTTCTCACCGACAACACATTGGGGCGCATTTGGTACGAAATGCGGCATGGTGATACGCGGCTGACTGAGGATTGCCGCTACCTCGTCCGGCGTAAACTTCCCATTTTCTTGAACGACGGAGAAAGGTCCCCCGAGCCATTTGCGCCAACGAACGAGTGGGGCGACCCTGATGGCACGGGCGAGATGTGGGTGCGGCCTAACCCTGAATTGCACGGTCTGGGCGATATTTGGCACTACGCTCTCTCAGTAGGTGGGTATCACTATGCTAAAGAACATCTGGGAATCGAGTGTGCTGAGCTGGCTAACCCAAGGCTGGAGAAATACCAGCAAACCCACAAATGGGAGGGCACGTTTGAAGAGTTGCGATGCTGCCTTTTCTATGAGCAGCGCCGCTGGCGCCACTTCGGTTACGATCCGGAAGGCGAGGATCTGGCTGCTATCTTCGAATTATACAAAACCGTCTGCGCGCGATGGGACTGGGAAGTGGACGTAGTACCTTTTCGAGAGAAGAAGGACCCGCGCAAGATCCTAATGCTCGATCCCGCTGGCGGCAGTGGCCATTTCGGCCTGTACTGCTTTGACTTGTTTGAGACGATCTACGCTGAAGCATACGATGATCCCGATCTAGGTCCTGCATTGCACGAAGACTATCCGAGACGCGAGGATTTTCTGCGTCGGGTGCCAGTATTGATCTTGGCAAACAACCTGCACATCATTGATATTGACCCGCGCGCTGGCCAGATTGCGGCGCTGGCACTTTGGCTGCGCGCACAGCGGAGCTTCCAGCAGATGGGGCTGAAGCCAGCTGGGCGCCCGCAAATCCAAGAGGTCAATGTGGTCTGTGCCGAGCCAATGCCCGGGGACCGTCTCCTGCTGGATGAATTCATAGCCGAACTCAAACCCCGCGTACTCGCTGACCTCGTCCGCATTGTCTTTGAGAAAATGAAGTTGGCAGGTGAAGCTGGCTCCCTTTTGAAGATTGAGGAAGAGCTAAAGGGGGCAATCTCTGATGCCAAACGGCAATGGCTTCACAGTGCGCGTGCAGAGCAGTTGGCCCTTTTCGAGGGATTTGCCAAGCCGCCCAAGCCAGAGCAGTTGGAATTATTCGACCTCTCCGGCATCAGCGATGAAAGCTTTTGGGAAACGGCTGAAACACGTGTTTCGGATGCATTGCGAGCTTATGCCGAACACGCTACGAATGGCCGTTCAATGCGCCGGCAATTGTTCGCTGATGATGCAAAGCACGGATTCGCATTCATTGACTTGTGCCAGAAAAGGTACGATGTGCTTCTCATGAATCCGCCATTTGGTCTACCTTCCGAGAATAGTGTCAAGTGGATGCTTCATCAATATCCTGCAATGAAAACCGAGCTCGGTACGGCTTTTATCGAACGCGCCATAGGGTGGCTCTCGGGATCAGGGAGAGTTGGTGTACTTCACCCGAGGAATATTTTCTTCATAGGCGATCTCATCGAGTGGCGTCGTGATGTGTTGCTTCACTCGTCGCATATTGGGGTCTCTGCCGATCTAGGCTTGGGTGTCCTGGACGAGGCACTCATAGAAGTCGCGGCAACAGTAATGTGCAAGCTTGATGCAGGTGTCCAATACTCTTTGTTCGTTAGGCTGCTGAGCACAGCGCAAAAGGACGCTACCCTTCTAGAGTCGATCACTTCGTTGAGGAAGAACGCGAATGGCCCTCACGTATTTCAGGTCAATCCGCAAAGATTCACAGATGTTCCAGGGTATAGGCTTCCCTATTGGCTAACGGATGACCTTCTGAAAAAATACACGAGCCTGCCCCCTTTTGGCGATGCAGTTGGTGTAGTGCGGCAGGGCTTTCAAACCGGGGATGACTTTAGATTTCTGAGGGCTTTCTGGGAAGTCGAAGATGCGAAGATAGGCCAGTCTCTAAAATGGGTTCCCATCTCGAAAGGCGGAGAATACTCGCCGTACATAGATTCTATTCATCTGCTGGTCGACTGGGAAAACGGTGGCGAGGACTACTGGCAGTACATCAACCCGAGAACAGGTCGTCCCTACTCAAACATCTGGATGCTGCCAGGTACAATTCAAAACTTCTTCTTTCACACTGGCGCCGCATATCCACAGAGGACCACCAGCGGATTCGCGCCCAAGCTCCTGCCCCGTAACTCTATCTTCAGCCACGTGAGCATGACGATATTTACGAAGCATGTGGACGACCTCTTTGCATGCTTGGCACTGACCAATAGCCGCGTTTTCAGCCTCTTTGTGGAAGCGGGAATCGGAGGCGGAGACACGGTAACCTCAGGTAGCGCTGCGCGACGATATACGCAGAATATTATCGAGTCAATACCGTGCCCTGACCATTGGTCGGAAATTGCGCCCGGTCTATCCGAGTTGGCAGATCGAATTGTCAAATCGAAGGTCCAAGGGTTGGCATTTGATGAAACCTCGTTCTTGTTCACCGTGCCGTTCCTGCTTTCAAAAGGACCAGGTGGCTCGCTCCTTCAGCTTTACAGTGATGCAACCGCATCAGAGGAATCGCGAACCCTAGAGCTGCTAGAGTTAACTCATGCAGCAGACGACCTGGTTGGTTCCGCCTATGAGTTGTCTCAACAGGATCAGGAAATTCTCGCAAGAGAAATAGGTCCGCATCCCTGTCAATACGGTTCGAACAGGCCGTTGCGGCGGGATGACGTCGACTTTGTATTCAGCCGTCCTTTAGACCAGACTATCCGAGCGATGGTTAACACTTCCGAATCGGTAAGACAGCTCACAAAGAAAGTGTTTTTTGCCGACAGAAGACTGGAAGTTGCCAGTCATTTTCTCCATCTGAACCCGAATTCTGTCGTGTCAGCCCGTCGCGAAGTGGGGGTATTCTGTCAGGATGAGTTCCGAGAATCGACGACAGACCTAATTGGTTACTCAGTTGGTGTCGTCTTTGGACATTGGGATGTCAGGCTTGCAAGCGATTCCGACCTAAGATGCAGTATCGTCGAGGCTTCGGAATACCTACCAACATGCCAACCCGGTTCTCTCATTGGGACAAATGGCCTACCTGCTTCGCGTGACAACATCGTGAGCAAAGAGTGGCTTCGGGCACGCCCAAATGCCATCACTCTTCCGCCGGCTGAGTCAACTCGACAACCGAAAATCATCGAAGGCGAATATCCCGTACACATCGCCTGGGATGGCATTCTCGTGGACGACGCTGGGCTTGATGGCCGAGTGGCGCATGCGTCCGACGTCCTGCGCGGTATACGCTCTGCGCTCTCCGTGCTCTGGGGTGATCGGGCAGACACCATCGAGGCAGAAGCATGCGAAATCCTCGGCGTCCGCGGATTGCGCGACTATTTCCAATCACCATCCGGGTTCTTTGCAGACCACCTAAAGCGCTATTCCAAAAGTAGGCGGCAGGCACCCATTTACTGGCCACTCAGCACTTCGTCCGGCAGCTATACGGTGTGGGTCTATTATCATCGTCTCACCAAGGATACTCTCTACACTATCGTGACCCAGTATGTGAACCCCAAGATCGAGAGTGTACAAAAGCGAGCAGACCAACTCGCCGAAAAACTCGAAAGCGCCGCCGGGAGAGCCGCCACCGACTGGCGTGATCAACTGAACGACACGAAGCAATTCCTGAGTGAGTTGGACGATTTCCGTGCTGAACTCTTGCGCGTCGCAGAGCTCCCATACAGGCCGGACCTTGACGATGGCGTCATCATCAATGCCGCACCTCTTAACAAGCTCTTCCGTCTACGCAAATGGGCGAACGACACGGCAGCTATCTGGAAGAAGCTGGAAGCAGGCGAGTATGATTGGGCGCATATGGCTTACAACATGTGGCCCAAGCGAGTTGAGAAAAAGTGCGAGACCGACCGTTCCATTGCCATCGCACATGGGCTGGAGCACTTGTGCAGGGCAGAAGTTAAGAAAGCAAAGAAGGCAAGGAAGCGCAAGGAAGAGGATGAAGATGAGGAGAGCGATTGATGCGACTATCGGACCACCTCCGTCAGCTAATAATCACTTGCCTGAATGACCACCGCATCGTCGTGTGGTTTGACAGCGAACGCGCGTTTGGCGAATTCGTCCGCACGCTGCAGATCGCGAACTGCCGCGTGGTCAACGGGGTTTCCTCCGAGCTTCAAGCCCGGCGCGAAGCAGACGCTGTTTATCGCAAAATGAACGAATCTTCGAATCCATCGGACGCGAATGCGAACTTGTTGATCTATCTACCGCGCGCTCGGCTGGCGGAAGACCGGCGAACCCAGGATCCATTTGAAGGTTTCTCCGTCGCCGGCGATGTCTTTGGCATTGAGGAGAGCGAACAATTGCTCTCGCTTGCCCGTGTGGCAATGCCAGAGATGCGCGAACAGATTGAAACCCTATTCATGACGGGACAGCCCTCGTTCGATCTTCTCGACGACCTCAAACCGATGACGGCGTACCCACAAATCCAACAAATCCTGCGGACGCAGTCACCCGTGGAGGTGTGTGCTGCGCTGCTAGGCTCCAAGCAAATCGCAGAGGCATTTGAGGGCCGTGGCCCGCGCAGCGAGTTGCTGGCACTTCTGAAAGGCGGCATCGGCTTCGTTCCCCAGGCTGGGACGCGTTCATGGAAAAAGATCCTCGATCAGCTGGCTAGCTACGTCCTCTTTAGTGAGTTGACTTTCGACCTTCCGGCAACGCTTCCAGCAGCGCTGGATGGCGTTCACCGAGCCGACCCTTCGTACCGTGACCAGATCTATGCTATTTGCGACCGGCTGCGGTCGTCGGATGAATGGCGCGACGAATATGCCGCGTTGGCGAATCGGATAGAGAAAGACCTCAAGCTGCACGATCACTTTCGCGCCTTTAAGGAATTGGGCGAGCGCGACACATTTGCTTTTGAGGAGCAACAGTCCCTTGCTGCATTGGCAACTGCTGTTCTGGAGAACCATCTCCAAACGGCTCGGTCTATACTTGATGCGAGGAGTCACTCTGTCTGGCGGCGTCAGGCGGACCGTGCACAGATCTGGCAGGTAGCAGAGCGCTGTTTGAACGTGATTGGGGCCGCATCCAAGGTCGAGAATGGTGTCAGCCGGCTCGCTGGACTAGTGGAGTCGTACGCCAGGGAAGGCGGCTGGAGCCAACTTGATCTGCAGCAGAGACTGATGGAACAGAGCGTGGCAGACTGTGCTGATTGCGGTGAGATCCAAGCCGTTATTGACTTTGCCCGTCGCCTCTATCGTGCCAGTATTGACAAGCTGCAAATGCGCTTTCTGGCAGCAGTTCAGGCTGAGGGCTGGCCTCCCGAAAATGTATTGCGGCAAACCCAGGTGTTCGATCGGTTCGTTGGTCCAAGCCTAGATCACCGTGAGAAGGTCGCGTATATCCTTGCTGACGCGCTCCGCTTTGAGATGGGACAGGCACTGGTCGGTGAATTGAGTCCGCTAGGCGAAGTGAGCATTCAGCCAGCCAGTGCGGCACTACCCACCACAACGGCCACTGGTATGGCGGCTCTTCTCCCCGGAGCAGATGGTGCGCTTTCCCTACTCTTGGTTGGAGAAGAGTATATTCCCCATATTGGTAATCGTCCCATTAAAGATTCGTCCGCTCGCATGGAATACCTCAGAGACAAGTACGGCGACCGGTTTGCGAACACCACGTTGAACGAATGGCTCGACGCGTCCGACCGCAAGCGCAACACACTCGCACGCGCAGACCTTTTCGTCATCCGAGTGCCGGACATTGATGAGCTAGGCGAGCATGTTAGCTTGCGCCAAGCCCGCAAACACATGAGTGACTTGTTGGGCGACCTCAAAGTTGCAACTCTTCACCTAGCAAAACTTGGCTTTGAACGCATCGTCATCACCGCCGATCACGGCCATGTGCTCTTACCAGAGACTCTACCTGGCGATACTATATCTTCTCCCGAGGGAAGCTGGAATTTGAACAAGCGGCGTGCCAAGCTCGGGAAACGCGTCCGAGAAAAGCCAGGTTCTCTGATCCTGAAACCGAACTTCTTGGGAATCCAGACCGAGGCGACCGACTATTGTGTGCCCAACGGCTTTGGCGTGTATGTTGCCGATACCTGCTACTTCCATGAGGGTCTTAGCCTGCAAGAGTGCGTCATTCCCGTCATCGAGCTCACAGTCAAATCCAAACCCGAGACCAGTGCACGCGCCCAGCAGGTCGAAATCCACTATGCGCGCACCCAGTTCACCAGCCAAGTGATCGGGCTCAAGGTCTACAATGGTTCGCTCTTGGGCGAGTCTTTGAGAATTCGCCTTGAGGCATATCCGGATTCAAATCCCAAAAGCAAGTCGGTCGGTGAGGCAGCTGATTGCGATGCTCGCGATGTGAACACGCATGAAGTAACCTTGCAGCCCAATGTTGACACGGAAGTCCCTCTATTGATTGATCCGGACTTTCATGGTGACTTCATCGAAATACGCGCTATTGCGCCGGATTCGGGGATGGTATGGGCTACCTTGAAACTGAAGAACGGCACACTGGATTGAGGTGGTTATGACATCAGAGATGCTCGATCAAAAGCTAGCCCAGGTGTTTGCCGGCAAAGTCGTCCGGAAGGATCTGCTGCACCAAATCCGAGGTGGCGAGAATGTTCCGTCGTATGTCCTTGAGTATCTGCTCGGCAAGTACTGCGCATCGGAAGATCCCACTGAGGTCCAATTAGGCATCGCCGCTGTAAAGGACACACTGCGCTCGAACTATTTCCGACACGACGAATCCAACAAAGCCCAGTCCCTGGTCGAGCAAAGGGGCCGCTATCGGTTCATCGACCGGATTGAGGTGCGCTTTCTCGCCAGCGAAGCTAAATACTGGGCCGCGATGGACAATTTCAGCTACAGCCGAATCCATATCCCGGATGAGTTCTATCGGCGATACCCGCGTCTCCTAGAAGGCGGAATTTGGGCCCTGGTGGATGTTGAGTTCCGCACGCCGGTCGAAAAGAAGGACAGCCCTTTTTTCATATCGGACCTCAAGCCAATCCAGCTAGCGCGGTTCGACGAAACCGAATTTGTCGATGGACGTGCCCAGTTTACTCGCGATGAATGGATCGACGTCCTTGTTCGCACGCTCGGTCTGGAGCCAGACCGCATGCAGCATCGGCACAAGCTGCTGATCCTCGCCCGCCTGATTCCGTTCGTCGAAAAGAATTACAACTTGATCGAGCTTGGACCGCGTGGCACAGGAAAGTCATACGCCTATAGCGAGATGTCGCCATACTGCATCCTCATATCAGGTGGTAAGGCGAGCTCCGCCAACCTGTTCTACAACAATGCGCGCCGGCAAGTTGGACTGGTCGGGCATTGGGACGTTGTCGCCTTCGACGAAGTCAGCGGGATGAAGGTCACCGACCCAGACACGATCCAGATCATGAAAGACTACATGGCGAATGGCCGCTTTAGTCGCGGTATTACGCAGGTGCTGGCGGATGCCTCTCTTGTCTTCGTAGGCAACCTCAACCAGCCGGTCGAAACGCTCGTTCAGAACAGCGCCACTGACCTGCTTCAGCCTCTTCCGGATGCATTTGACCTGGCTGTTATCGATCGCTTCCATTACTATCTCCCTGGTTGGGAGATCCCCAAGACGTCCAAGGATCTGCTCACGACTCGCTATGGATTTGTGACCGATTACTTAGCAGAAGCTTTCCGCATCGCGCGCAAAGACAATCGCTTCGATGCGGTAGAGCAATACTACCGGTTTGGTTCTCACGTCGAAGGACGCGACGCCTCAGCGGTCAAGCGAACGGTTAGCGGCTTGTTGAAACTACTGCATCCCGATGGCGCATGGACAGAAGCAGAGCTCACGGAGTACTTGGAACTGGCCATGGAGGGACGCCGGCGCGTCAAGGAACAGCTGAAGAAGCGAGGCTCTTTCGAATTCTACAAGACGAGCTTTTCCTACATCGGTAATCAAGATGGGACGGAAAGAACAGTTGGTGTGCCGGAGCAAGGAGGGAGCGGTGTGATCTCTCCCGATCCCTTGCCGCCAGGCAGCGTCTATACAGCGGCTGCAGATGACCAAGCGCGGGTGGGACTCTTCCGCCTGGAAGTCTCGGTCACAGCCGGGACTGGTAAGCTGCGAACGCCTGGTGGTTTAGAGCCGTCGCTTAAGGAATCCCTCAACCGTGCTTTCGCCTATCTGTTGAGCGTGAAGGACAAGCTCGCGCTGACGCCGCTGCTGGCTCAAAAAGATATCCAGGCGGAGGCGATTGATCTGAGTGGTGGCCGTGTGGACTGCGCTTGCGGAGTAGCATTCTACGTTGCGATGATATCTGCTCTGTTTAGCAGGCGCATCTTGCCAGGTACTATCGTACTGGGCGATATCACGGTACAGGGCAACATCAAGGCTGTTGCCTCCATTATGGAACCACTCCAGGTCGCGTTGGAAAACGGCGCCATTCGCGCGCTCGTACCGCTGGCAAACAAATCGCAGTTTGTCGGGCTGCCGGAAGAAGTGGTGGAGAAACTTGACGTCGTATTCTATGGCGATCCAGATCGTGCGGTGAGCAAGAGCGTGGAACTGTAACCAGCCTTGAGACCCCGGGAAAGGATCGCTCAGAGATGGGAATAACCATTGACGATGATAGATTCGAAAGGGCGCACCAGGCATTCAGGCAATACATGGCTCAACGGTGGAAAGGGGTGCCATTCAACAATTTTCAAAACCCGTTTCTTATCAACGACGAGATTTCGTACAAATGGAAAGTATACCGGAACGGCAGCGATGCTCTTCAACTGGAGAAATGGAAAGGCTGGAGAAAGAGACCGGGTGCAATTATCGCGGCGACGAAAGCTGCTTGCGACAAGAGAGCAAGTGAGAACTTGCTGGTGCACCAATTCGGTCCGGACAAGTACTCGGAGGCCGCGCTCTATAGAGTCAAAGCGGAATCCGATGAGCGGCAGCTGGAAGACAAGCTCTACGATTTTTTCTTTGGCGGAGCGCTTACACCCCCAGAACTGGCTCCGCGGTTTGATAATCTCGCCGGTTACCTCGAACAAAACCGACTAGGGTGCAAATGGCCCTTCCTCGCTTATCTATGCTTCTTGGCAGATCCCACGGTCTATTTCCCAATCCGCCCAGATAGCTTCGACCTCCTGCTCGAATATTACGGTGTTAATGAAAGACTATCGCGCAATATCTCTTGGAGGGGCTATTCCGCGCTTCTTGATTTGGCTGATGCGCTCCGATCGAAGCTGATATTGTATGGAAAGCCAAACGCAATTGAGATCCAGTCCTATATGTGGGTTATCTCCCGCCTCATCAAGAACGGAATAATATCCCGAACAACAGTGGAAGCCAAGCGCGAAGTAGATTTTGAGAGAGAGCTAGCCAAAAGAGCCAGAAGGGCGCAAGAGAGGGAGCGGATCGGCATCTTAGGAGAGCAATTCGTCCATGAACGGGAGATAGAGAAGCTGAAGCGGCGCGGACGCCCCGATTTGGCTGGAAGGGTACAGTTGGTCTCAGCTGGTGATGATGAGTTCGGGTTTGATGTACTGTCTTTTGCTCCCGACGGATGCGAACTTCACATCGAGGTTAAGACCACTACCCGATCTCAGACTGAGGATATGGGTTTTTGGCTCTCCAAGGTAGAGAAGGAACAAGCAGAAAGGGACGATTCCTGGGCGGTGTACCGGGTCTGGGATATTGATACGTCACCCCGATATCAAGACCTCGGAAATGTGATCCTGGCTGAGAGCGGAGAATGGGAGTTGTCTGCTTCAAATTGGTTCATGCGGCCAAGGGCGCCTGAAGAGGCAGGCCCCAGTTGACATCGTGTAGAGCGACCACGAGCTAGTGTCGCCCATCCAGACCAAGTATGGCGAGCACATGAACAAGACCCGCATTCTGTACACTTCTGCTCAAGTCAGAAAGAGTGTCATCGGATTATTCGCCTCCGCGAAAGGTAGGCGCGTTGCCATCGTTGCCTTCGTTGGCAAAGGCGCAGAGGCATACCTGCCAAGACCCAATGGCCTGGAGTTGGTTTGTTGGCCCAAGGCTGGAGGGACCAACCCTCACGTCCTTCGAAAGCTCATGCGTCGTGGCGTGCAGATCACGTTTGTAGACTCGCTCCACATGAAACTCTACTGGGCTGAGGACAAAGGGTCGATTGTTACCTCAGCGAATCTTTCAACCCGTGCGCTTGGGGCGGGTAATCTCCGGGAACTCGGCGTTTTCCTTCCTTCAGGGCAATTAGACATCGAACAGATACTCTCCTCAATTGGGCGCCGTCCTGTGTCTGCCAAGGAACTTCGGCAACTTGATCGATTGCACCATGAGTATGAAGTGCAAATGATGTCAGACCGGAGAAAGGCACGAGCATGCACCTTCACTGAATGGTACAAGCTGCCCTTCAGACCGACCTGGAAACTGGGCTGGTGGGATACCTATAGCATGCCGTGCTCGAATGCCAAGCGTCTGACCAGAGAGGAATATGAAGTATCTGAACCGCACAATTACTTGGATTGCGACCGGACGGACTACAAGAATAGCGATTGGGTCTTGACTTTTCGCTTGAAAGGCCAATCTGTAAGCGCGATTCGCTGGATGCCCGTTGACCATGTGGTAAGTGTTCACAAATCAGACAAGGCCTACTCGAAGGAGTACCCATACCAGGCAATTCAGGTATGGCCACTAAACCGCTATCCAGCTCCGCCGTTCCACATTGACCCAAGGTTTCGGGCTGCGTTTTCAAAAGCGACGAGGGAACTCGGGACCAATAGGATCAAAGCCTTGGATCGCACCAAGCCAAGTAAGCGATTCATCGATTTCATCTTCAGGGATTATTGAATTGTGAATAGGGCCAGCCTCTGGTCTGCGTGACTAACTCGGGCAGCGATGGACTACAACGCCCAGAGATCTCTTCTCCGGCAAGCCAGGCACAGGTGCCAGAGAATCGTCGACTCACGCAAGGTCTACGATACTACGGAACCAGGCCAATGCCGTTGATTCAAATCCAGAAGTGGAGGCACGCGTGCAAGACAAACTCAGAACAAAAGCTCAGCTTATCGAAGAATTGCAGGAGTTGCGGCGGCGCATACATGAAGCGGAGCAACACAGAGCCGTTTCGAGGGAAGATAGGATCAACTTGGCGATTGTGGACCGAGCTCCGTTTTCAGTCTGGGCCTGCAATAGAGACTTTGAGATAGTCCTCTGGAATGCTTACGCGGAAGTACTATACGGCCTGTCCAAAAAGGAAGCTATGGGAAGGAGCTATCTGGAAACCTTCGTTGATCCGCCAGAACGTGAGCAGTCTAGAGTTGACTGCCTTCGGGTTATTGACCAGGACAATATGCAGAAGAACTTCCTCGCTTATGACCGAGTAACCGGGGGAACACACCGAACTGTCCTTACAAATGTATTTCGAGTTTGGGACGAGGACGACGGTGAGTTTCTCCAGGCGGAAGTGGGGCTAGACATAAGCGATCTATCATTAAGACATGACGAGCACGAGACCCTGCGCGAACTCGGCAGGAAGCGGCTAATCGTACGCGCTCTGGTCAGTTCCTCCATTTTTGGAGAGATGGGCTTGGAGCAACTCTTCCGCGAGATTGTTGCGAATGTGCGAGAGATTGTCGGGGGAGAAGTCACCTCCGTTGTCTTCTTGCGGGATGCCCAAGATGCTACGTGGTCAGGCAAAGTATCGAGTGTTAACGATTCGCGTTTCCAAGAGTTGCGGGACAAACTTGGCCAATGGGTCATCTCGCACGACCGGCCGTTATTCATCGATGGACACAACAGAATACCGGATGAAGTCATTGAGTATGTCGACTGGGATCTAGCAGATTGTGCATCAGCCGTTGCCCTGCTTCCACTAGAATCGGTCGGTCAGGCGGTGGGACTCTGGATCATACGGTTGCAAGAGCGATATTTCTCTGAACGAGTCCAAACCATTCTGAAGGACTTTTCTGAGCAAATTGCATTTGGAGTCTCGATCGCGCGCTTGATTAGCGACCTGAAGCGTATGACGAAACTAGCTGCCGAACGTCAAGACCTAGCGACGCGCTCGCTCATAGCCGTAGACTTTGTACACCGCATGAACAACTTGGCCGGACCAATCTTGAACTGGACGGCATTAATCCGTGAGGAGCTTGGACCTCGAAATCCTTCTAATCAGAGAATCAGTGAATACCTTGATGAGATCGAGAGCGAAGCGCGGGACCTATTGAGCGCGGCCCAACGGTTGGAGGAAGGGCCGGAGATTCAGCTAATAGATGTAAATTTCGTGCTCGGGACGCTGATGAGGAATGCGAGAATACAGTATCGAGACGTCAAGATTGAGACGGACTTGGATGACACTCTCAAGCCTGTGAAAGCGATCTATTCACAGTTTACAAGCGCAATCGGCAATGTCGTTACCAATGGACTGGAGGCGATGCCTGATGGAGGAGTCCTCCGTTTGGAGTCGAAAGGCTTCGTGGAAGGTGGTAAACCGTTTGTTAGGATAATTGCTAGAGATACTGGACCGGGAATGAGCGAAGAACAACAGGAGCACATTTTTGACCTGAACTACTCGACGAAAGGCCCTGGCAGAGGCTATGGTCTCTGGCGTAGCAAGCATGTGATTGAGGACATGGGCGGCAGCGTCGCCTTTGAAAGCGAAATTGGCAAAGGCACTACTTTCTATATTGATGTTCCCGCGGTTTCGAGCATGGGCTGAGGAAGGAGGATCTAGTGTCTAGGGAGGCAACAGGGCGAATCCTTGTCGTTGATGATATTTCCTACTGGCGCAGGCTGATCCCTCAAGTACTGCGTGGCTACGAAGTCAGAGTAGCCGCAACGTACGAAGAGGCTCTCGAAGCTATTGAATGCTTCGAGTTTGATGTCGCTATTCTAGATGTGCGATTGAGAGATGAAGATCCCAGCAATGTGGATGGTATATACGTGCTGCGCAGGGTTAGGGAAAGAAGACAAGACGCGAGCGTTGTCATTTTGACGGGTCATCGGAAAAGCCTAAGGGACGAGGCACTCGTTGGATGCGAGCCCTATGAATTGGTCTCAAAGCCATTCGAGAATGCCGCCTTCCGACAAATGATTGAGAGGCTTGTTGCTCGGTCCAAGCGGCCCAAGCCGGAAAACTAACATATCCGATGCACGCTAAGAGTGCGCCGTGCGAAGACTCGGACGTTCCATTGGCAAGGCAGCGTTCCTAAGTGGAGGATGCATGGAGCAACGGAGCGGGGGTGGCTTTGATGTGCTGGTGAGTTGCTCTCGAGATGAGGTTGAATGGGCAAAAGGCTGGCTTATTCCCAGGCTTGCGTCTGAGCGGATTATTGCGTATTTGGACGAACCGGACCACGGAAGAGAGGTCTCGCACGCTGGCGAAACAGCGCGTGCGATCCTGAATAGCCATACGATCCTGCTCATTGTAACCCCGGAGTACGTAAAGACAAGATGGGCTGATTTTGCCGTAATGCTTTCGAAGACGTTGGATCCAGCCGCGCAGCGTCTCTATGTCAAGGCAATCTTGCTTTCAGAAACGGAGCTACCTGTTGATCTGCGCACCATATCCTGCATTGACATGTCGAAACCCGAGGAAGTGGAATCTCGCCTCAGGCAGCTTGTCGAAGGCCTAGTGGAAATGAAGAGGACCAAGAAGAGATCCAGAGTTCTTTTTGTGGAAGATGACCAGTCGTGGGTCAGAATAGTAAGGGCCGTTTTAGGAGACTGCGATGTGGAAGATGTTCCAACGTCTACCGACGCCATAACGAAACTAGAAAACGCCTCCGCATACGATCTCGTCTTGGTAAATCTGCATTTGACGGAATTCAATGAGGCATCGGGACAAGAGATTCTCGAGTTCATTCGCGATCATCATCCGTCTTTGCCCAGGGTCCTAATGACGGGTCATCCAATACACGGGCCGGTCAAAACGGTACTGTTTGAGGGATACCAGATTAGTGAGCTGTTGTCCAAAGGTGAGGATAACATACCAGAGTTGCGACAGCTTGTCCGAAGAATACTGGCACCATGCGAATCAAGTACGTCGGAACTACAGGAACGCAAACAGTCAATGTTTTCACTGCTGAGGGAAAAGCTCGACACCAGGGTTGACGAGATCAGTGAAGATCTTCGGGCGCTGGAATCTTATCGGGCGAAATTACGCCGGGAAGGTGACTTTAAGGAAGCAGACGAACTGACTAATCCTGACAGAGATGTTCTGACTAAAAAGCGAGAGTCCTCCAAGGCGCGACATGCGGAACTCCGGTCGCGAATACTTGTCGCTACTACTATGGAAGAACTGGATTCGATCGAGGCGGAGTGGGAAGATGGATGGTAGGGGTTTCATCGGGAAGCGCCTCTTCCTGAAGGTCCTAAGTCTCAGCCCGAACTACTATGCTTTCCTCGGCGGTGTGTTCATTTCGGCATCAGTAAATTTGTACACAGGCATTTTTGCCGCTGATAGCGCTCCAAATCGATGGAGATTCCTGTTGTTATCTGCCATGTTCTCGTTTCTCTCAGGGATAATTTGGTCTGCCATGGCCTGGAACCTGGAAACAATCAACAGACTCTCCATCGTACAATCTCCGGAGTTCATGGATGAACAAAAGATTTGGGAGCGTTTGGTGCTTGCTAGAATACGTAGGCTAGCTTTGTACTTCGCTGCAGCCTTCTGCTCTGCTGTGTTCGGGCTTGCTCTGCTCTTGCCCTGATTAGCGAAAGTTGGCGAGAGGAAGGGATTACATGTACGTTCAAACCGTGAATGGGCCAATTGCACCTGATCAGCTTGGAGTTACGCTCTCACATGAGCACGTCCTTATCGACTTCCGGTGTGCTTGGATAGTGCCTCCGCCGCAGAATTCGAAATTGGCCAATGCCGAAGTTACCACCGAGTTGGTGCCGATCCTCCGAGGCAATCCACAGTACTCGCTATTGAATCTTGTCCTTGATGACGAAGATACTGCCACTGGTGAGTTGAAGCTATTCAAGCAGACAGGCGGTAACGCGTTGGTCGATATGACCGATATAGGACTGGGTCCTGACCCGTCGAAATTGCGGCGCATTTCTCAAAAGAGCAATGTGCATATTGTTGCGGGATGCGGATACTATCGACACATTGCTCAGACGCCGGCCGTACTTATAAAGGATTCATCCGAGCTTTCGGAGGAGATTGTCAAGTGCTTACAAGAAGGGATTGGCCAGACTGATGTGAGAGCGGGGATAATCGGAGAGGTGGGTACCTCGGACCCTCTTCACCCGTTCGAGAGGGAGTCATTGGTTGCCGCCGCAAAGGCGCAGAACCGGACTGGAGCTGCGATAAATATCCACCCGGACGTCTGGGGGCGCGGCCACCTGGAAGTTCTGAATATCCTTGAGGCTGCGGGAGCGGACCTGGACCGTACAATAATGAGCCACATGGATGAAGTCATGGATCCTGAGTGGCACACCCAGGTCGCGGCCCGCGGCGTCTATCTCAGTTTTGATACTTTCGGCTCCGAATTCACTTACGACGGAGTTGAAGAACCTAAAGATTCAGACAGAATTCGTGTTCTGATCTCCCTCTTGGAAAAAGGGTATTGTGATCGATTGCTCATTTCTCAAGACATCTGCTACAAGATATCCTTGATCCGCTATGGTGGAAAAGGGTACAGCCATGTGTTATCGGGTATCGTACCGCAATTGAAGGCTCGCGGGGTTGCAGATAGTGAATTAAGAAAGATGTTAGTGGAAAACCCCTGTCGTATTTTAACCATCTAGGAACTGGTGTGGAACTTCGATTGTGCCAGTATCCTCAGCAACTTCTCGTCAGGCGGGTGCGGTCGCTGGCGCAGATGCAGCTGTGCGTATCCCATTGCGAGTCCTCGCAGTCTGGGAGATTCCACCAATGTTCCGCCCCCATTGTAGGCACTGCGATTGTTGTTTTGACCGCGCTAGAAGAAATTCAACAGCTGCCGTCGTTTGTGTTTTGCCGCCCTAACAGAAATAGGCGTTTTCCTGCTACCGGTGATTTCGCGTGCTATGGCGAAACTCCCTTTGAGGCGGGTATGGGGCAGTAGTCTCCACCAGGGGGTGGGCACTAACAAAGAAGAGTCTTCGCTGACATGCCACGAACATGCAAAGTCTCTGGATGCGCCATCGTCGTGATAGTTCATCATGAAATCAGTGTATCGAACGCGAAGTGCCGACCTCGTAGGATGGAGTTGGTCACGATTCCCACGGGGCCAAGTCGGTTCTTCTCAACGGAAAAGGTTATCACAGTCTCACATCCTATTCCCGGATTAGGCGCGGGATTTAGCATCACAGCAACATCTGGCTCGTAGTTCACGCTCGACCCACCCCACAAATCCTCAAAGCGCACACGGCCGCCCTTCAACCCTTCTGCACTCGCTGCGGCAACCGCCACGATTGGAACATGGTGTGACAGTGCCAGGTTCTTCAATCCCTCCGTCACGGTGCGCATCTGCTTTTCAGTTGTGAGGTCAGCGTTTGTGGAGAGAACTGGCACCTTCTGGAGATAGTCCACAAACAGAACAACCGACTCGAATTGACTGCGAAGGTGTGTCAGATATGTATCTATGACATTGAGCGTCGTCCTGACCGGATGACCTTTGGTCAGGAACAGCCGCTCCCAATACTTCGTAATACGCGACCAGGCATCCCTTGCCGAGCTGAGCGTTGTCAGCAGAGTCTCCAATCCCGGCTCTCCCATTCCTTGCGTAAGGGCAGCGCGACGTATATCTTCGATGGTTAAGCCATTACTGCTGCTCAGCGAGCTTTCCATGCACAAAAGGCGATGGTATAGATACACCTCGCCATGTTCAAAGCAAACGACACACGCAGCAGTCTTGTTATCTCTTGCGGCTGCTGCGATGTTGCGCGCTACTTGCAGAATAAAGACGGTCTTGCCCACGCCCGGCGGACCGCCAATGAGGATGAGGCTTTCGGGAACGAGTCCACCTCCAAGGTAGCTATCTAGCGGTTCAAACCCTGTGAGGATGGGCTTGTAGCCGGCGACACGCCCCGATTTGATGTGAGTATCAAATTCGATACTGACATCAAGTAGGGTGCGTGGGAATTCCAGACCAGCGGGCAGAACAAGACGGACGCTCATGAATCGGACGTTCCAGACAGTCCGCGATTCAGGACCTCGCGCAAGCAAGAGATCGCATCGCGCTCCGATGCGTCTTTCGCAACATGCCGTTTCAACTCTCGCACGACCCTATCATTGTTTCTAGGCTGTAGGCTCTTTGCCCAGATAATCAGACGTGAGATATTGAGAGGTTTTCGCCTTCCCCGCGGCCTCGCACGACGGTTACCCTTAGGCCGTGTCTTCTCAGTGTGTCTTTTGATACTTGGGATCTCCGAGTGATGAGCCTCTACCTGCGCCGGATGAATAATTGCCTGCACTGACGCCACTTGGCGAACGGGGTCTTTGATTCCGACCAGAGTTCGCAACTGACTCTCTCCGAGTCGCGCCTGCTGCGCCATCTGCTGAACGTCCGGCTGCAGTTTCAACAGCGCGAGGAATTGCCGCACGCGCCGGTCCGACATGCCATTTTCCTTGCCTACTCTCTTTTCAACTTCCCGACGCGATAGACGAGGTTCGGCGGCCGCAATCTCCTCTTTCCGGGTCGCCATAGCCCGAGCCATTTCAATTGCAGTGAAATCCGAGCGGAACAGGTTCTCGGCCACACGACGCCTGAGGACCGCCGTATCTTCCACGATATGCGGAATGATAAATGTGGAGATCGTTTCAAAACGGGCATCTCCTCGCCCTACGAGGATTTGGTGTGCCCACCAGCGGCGTTCACCCGACTCGATGCGGTATCGATCCTCGGCATCCTGAAAGACGCGAATTGGTTGAATCAGTCCATCGGCAGCGATGGAGTCAGCAAGGCTGTCCAATTCGGTGAGCCGTTCGCGAATCCACTTATCACGCTTCGCTCTCTCGCGGAACTGGTCGAGGATTTCCTGCGGGCTCGCCCTTTCTGCAAGTGCCTGCGTCAGGTCAGGAGGAAGCAAATGACGCGGCTGCTCGGGGTCGGGACGTACCTGGTGCACGGGAATAGCGATTGCGGTCATTTGTGGTTCTGTCATTTCTACTCCAATGAGAGATATGATCTGGATCACGCGAGCCAAAGCTAATCAGACTAGCTGGGCGAGCACGCCGGCTAACGCCAGTGCAAACGCCGCTGCGAGCACCATCAGGATGGGCTCTGCCAGTTCGTAGAGCACCTGCGCCTCTGGAAAAAAACGGCGACCGGCTAAGAGGGCAAGCAGTAGGACCACATAGATGGGTCCGACGAAGATGGCCCACAGAATGACGAGTTGCTGCATCTTGGCCTGTCCCTATCCGAGGTATGTCACCCGGCCGGGCTCGCGCGGGACTTGCGGTTTTGGGATGAAGCACTCAAAGCAATAGGTCTTGGGCAGTGTGAGCGCCGAGCCCACTTGTTGACCTGGGTCGACGCGAAGCCAGATAGGCGAATCGGCTCCACTTGCCCGCAAGCGATCAAAGGTCGTGATGAAGACACTTAGGATGCCTTCCCCCTGGAACGCCGCGTCCAGATCGAGCGCGACCTTGCGCAGCGTTTCTGCTCGCTCCCAGCTGTTTGTGACCATCAGAAGACGCAGGAATTCGATACCCCGTCCGCGCAGGACATTCCCCGTAAGACACGCATAATACTCTGTCAGCTTTCGGCGAATCTTCGCCTCGGCCATGCGACTCCGGTCGATCTCCAATGCGAAGTCATAGCGCTTGCCGTCGGCGCCATAGGTGCCGCGCCCATCCGGGAGGAAACTGTGGCGCCACACGCGGCTTTGGTCCGATCGACTGCTTTTGCTTGCTGATGATTCGCCGGATCCGGTCTCGCGTTTCGCTCTACGGCGCGGCAGGTGGGCACTGTAGTCGTTCCCTTCACTGTAATACAATCGACTTTCGAGTTCGGAAAGCCAGGTGAGTTCGTGTCCGCGTTTTTCTGCGATTCGAGCGAGACCAATGAAGAAGGCGTTTTCTGCGTGCGTGTGCTCCCGATATCGTAAAAGCTTGTCAAAGCCATCAGCCCATCCTCTCGCCTTGGCATACCGGCGCACGCCATTGCCAAATCCTGCCACCATGGCGAGGTAATGCATTCCTTTCTGAGCCAGTAGGAAGCGGGGTTCTGGAATCGCGGCTCGCGCAACGCCGGCGCAAGTATCAACAGAGTTCAAGGCAACAGCTTCCTGGGTTTCCTGGTCGGAAATGGAGTGCTCTTCCACGAGCTCCAGATTGACCAGCTTTTGGGCCCCCAAGCGACTCCTCTTGGTTGAAAGGTGCAAGAGCGACGCCATTTCATTCGCAGAGAGCAGCGGATGAGATGCGACCTCATCGAGGATGCGTTTCTCGCGTGGCTTGAGCACGAGAGCCGCCGCGACCGGACTTTTGAGCATCTCAGTAGTTGGCTTTTGCTTTGAACCTTGCGCAAGCCCCGCTAGGATTTCTGGCGTCATTGCCCCGCTCTTTTTGCCCGGGCGCTGAGCATCCAAGGTCAGCCTCATCCAAGGCGGCTGGTCAGGTAGGGGCAGCGTCGTCCCCTCAACGCCGTACAGAAGGGGCATGCGCTGGCCGGACATTGTCGAGTACCAGATGGGCGTGGCGGGATTGTCACGCAGCGTGAGGAACTCTCGAAAGGTCGTGAGGTACGCATGGGGGAGCGGTAGCTGCCGCGCCACGGAGGCGGCTCGCAGGATCGAGTAATAGTCCTGAAGCCGCAGTTCGTCCTGGGCAACGAGCACCCAGACCGGAAAGGAATCCTCGCGGCCGCGTTCCCAGTAGCGGGCATCATCCTGCGCCACGACGAGCTGAACAATGTGCTCGCGATCCTTTTCGATGGGGACACGCCTCAAGTCCCACTCGACGACGATGGGAGTCCAGCGCCCATCCGGGCGTCTCATGATCGCCGCCCCATGAAAAGGGACTTGGAAGGCTTTGCCCTTTGCCTCGAATAGCTTGCCCACCTCCACATCCCAGTGAGTAATGGACCACTCCCATCCGGGCTTCGTTTGTTGCAGCCACAAAAGAAACGTGCGTACCTGGAAGGCTCGTTCCATCATGACAATGAGGCGTTCCAGGCGCGGCATGGAGAGCCCCGCCTGGCGAATCAAGTCATCAGCGGACAGGCCTGACCTCCGGGCGACTTCTTCAATCCCTTTGGGTGTGAGTGAAAAGAGGGAGCGAGTATTCATCCATGGCTGGCTCGCGTTGTGGCGCTGTATCCAACCGCGCTCTTTCAAGTCCTGGGCGTATAGGCGAATCGTCCGCAGATTAATGTACAGGTACAGCTCTAGCTGCCGGCGCGAGAGGAACGGGTGATCCCGAAGCGCTTTGAGCAGATTAATTTGACCGGTAGTGAGCGCCAGCCTCTTCGATTTCGGTGTCGTGGTCATCTTCTCCCTGAGCTACGGGTTTGCCCGTTTCGACGGTTTTCCCTTCTTCCTGTCGTTCTTGTCGTCCTCACCTTCTTTCTTGCTCTCCACTTTGCCGTCCTCTTGCTTTACGTCCTTCTCGGGTTTGGTCGGTTCGTTCCCCTTGAGCGAGATCGTCTGACGGATCAGATTCATCTCTCGCCCGTACCACTGCGACTGAAAGGCTGTCCGCTCTTCGTCAACCAGCTTGGCGGGGCGCGTGTAACGCGTCATCTGACCCATGATCTGTTCGACCACGGTAGGATTCCCTTTGTCGGGCGGCAGCGTCTCGATGTGGATGACGGGCAAACGTTGGTTTTCCAATTCGCTCCTTAGGTAGCAGGTATAGTTCGCCAGGTTGATGATGTCGGTTGCAGTGACTGCTTCGTCCAGTTCGTGCCGCAAAAAGTCGGCATCTTCAGCGCTCGTCTGAAATACGAAAAGCGTCGCAATATTGGAGAAGATCGAGTCGTGCAAGTTCGCGCTGATGGCTTTGAGTTGTCCCAACGCCTGTGTCGCCAGAATGAAACTCGCTCCCATTTTCTGCAGCTCGGCCAAGAGCCCCGGGTAATCGACCCCGGGGATGGACTGGAATTCATCCACCACGACAACCACGCGCGCCCGTGCCTTGGGGTCGGGAATCGCCATCTGCTCGCGGACAGCAAAGTTGATAAAGTCGACGAGCACGGCACCCAATAGCCCCCCTGCATCCGGCCCAATCACGCCCGTGGCCGTATTCACCATCAGGATGCGCCCCTCATCCAAGAGCTTGCGAAAGTTAACCGTCGACACGGACTGACCCACGACATTGCGCACAACCGTGTGCGTGGAGAACCTATGGATTTTCGTGAGCACCGGGTTGATGACGTCCATGCGCAAGGACTCGTACAACCGCTCAAAGTAACCGGTCCACCATCGGAGGATCTCTTGGTCGCTCACATACTGCTCGAGCAGCCGATGCCGAAAGTTGGGCAGTTCGTAAAGCGCCGGGATGTCAATGAGCGTAAACTGCTTCTCATTCTTCTGGGCAAGCTTTTCGTTCGCGGCAAGGAGAGTGCGCACGGCCATCCGGAGCGCATCCTCCATGCGGGGTCCCCAATAGTCGCTCCAGATCAATTCGCCCGTGTGAACGACATTTGAGACGATAGCATCGGCGTCGCGGCCCTGACTCATGTCCAGCAGATTGAGCCCCACCACCTGCTGCCGATCACTGAAATCGATGTAGACCACATCGCCGGCGCGCTCACGCGGCACGAGTCCCAGAAGAGAGCGCGCGAGATCACCATGCGGGTCAATGACGACGAGCGCTGTCCGCTCCGCCTGCCGCATCGCCTCCACAGCGAGGTGCGCCATGAGCGTTGACTTGCCTTTTTGGGTTTTTGCGACCATGAAGACGTGATGCCACAAGGATTCTGGAGACAAGTGCACCGGGATCGTTTGTCCCTGGTGCCGCGAGCGGCCGACGAGAATGCCCTTCTGCACATCGGTTGGGAGAGGGAGCAGCCGCTTCGCCTGCGTTCGTTCAATGAGCTGTACATCCTGGCCCACGGGCAGGTGCCAGAGCGTCGCCAGCTCGGCGACATTCAGGCGCATGGTCTTTTCGGTTAACTGATCCCACCACGTCCACGGCTCTATCCCGATCTGACGCGGGTCGAAGGCCGCGCGGTGGGCGACCAGGGTATTTCCGCTGGAACTGCCGAACTGCCGGTACGCCATCGCCAGTTGTCTGAGCAAGCGCTGGGCCCGCTCGGGCGATGGAGCGACGGCGACCAATCGGAATGAGACATCGTAGGCTGGTCCCTCCGTCTTGCGCTGGACGAGTTTCGGGTCTGCGTTGTCGCGCTCCACCAAGAATTTGTACAGCAGCGCAACTCCGCCGACGCAAAGGGCGCTGAAGAACGAGCAGGCCATGAACTCGAGCCAATGGTGCTGGAGATACATCATGAGCGCATACAGGCAGGCTCCGAGAGTAACGATGACTAAAATGACTGATGCGAATTGCCGGAAGTACAGTCCCATCGTCATCGCCTGTCCCGACATGGTCTGCTCGATCTGGCGCGCCGAGCCCATGTAGCGCTTGGCCCATCCTTCCGGGGCGGGCGAGAGGATGAGCTGCGAAAGGACGCGTTCTCGGTCTTGCGCGATGGCAAAGGCACCCAGAAGCGCGAGCATGGGGTCGGCTTCTCGGAAAGAACCATCCTTCAGGGTGCGAAGAGGAAGGTAAACCGGGCGTGCGAGTTTCATGTGAGCCGTTGCCATGGTTCCGCCATTGGGTCGTGCCGGGTCTTGCTCCGGGGCGACCTCCCGAAAGCTTGCCTGGCTATAGGCTGCCTGCAGCTGGCGCTCTAGATAACCTAGAGTGCCGGTGGAGGCACGGAGTAGGAAACGGCGTCCGTTGCCATCTCCGGCGATTTCCAGTGAGAAAGGCGTCTCCGCCGCGAGTGTTCCCAGCAGGTTTTCGACTGCGAGGACATCGACCGTATTCTCTCGTGGCGGAATGATCTCGATCGCTTTCACATCTAGCCAGGCTTCGGAACATGCTCTGCCTTCCGCTGGAGCGCTATCTTGTGCGGGCCGCTTGAGCAACTTGAGCGGCTGAGCCCACAGTGTCCCAACACCAGCGGAGACGCGCTCAAGCGACACACCGCAACACAGAAAGCGTCGATTGCCAGCCTCGAGTGGGCGATATTGGGTTCCGCATTTTGGGCAGCGATACACTGCAGTTGTTGGCATAGGTTAGGTCCTCTGGTTGACTCCTTCTTAGTTAAGCAACATCTCTTTCCTTGAAAATCGACTTGAGCGATTCCAGCGCTTCTTCAAGCTCATTCCCATCGGGAGGATCTTCACCCGGTCCCAAAAAGTTCAGGAAATAATCGCCCAACTCAGCAATTACCATTTCGCCTGCGAATCCTTCGACCAATACGAGCCCAACCACATCCGTCTTCCCGCCCTCCATCTTGACAAGCGCCCAGGCGACCAAAGGAACCGTATAACAATCATCAAAGGCCTGGTTGCTGTAGAGTGCCTGCCAGCCGATTGCAGGAAGCAGTTGAACGATTCGGCCTTCGCCTGTGTACAATTCTCCTCCTGGACTGCTACCTCTCAACCGAATAATTCAGAGCATTGTCGCTCTGCGAGGCTTCGCTGAGATTCCTGTGTCATCGCCCCACGGCTGCATCGCTCAGGTAGGCAGCCATGTTCTGCGGGTCGATCGGCATCCCGTTGTAGCGGATTTCGTAATGCACGTGCGGTCCTGTCGAGAAACCCGTGTTGCCGCTCAGCCCCAGCCTTGACCCAATCGTGATCGTCTGGCCGAGCGAGACATCCACGCGTGAGAGATGGGCGACGATGATCTCCCACGGGCCGTTTTGCAGCATCACCATGTTTCCCCAGGATCCATAGTTCCCAGCCTGAACAACCCTTCCGCTCATCGTTGCCATGACCGACGTCCCCTCGGGTACGGCAAGATCGAGCCCCTCATGGGTGCGGCCAAAACGCAAATAGTAGGACCAATCATGGAAAGTCGCGGTGATGCGCCCCGACACGGGGAATCCTTGGGGTGCGTTGGGATTGTTGTTGTAGATGCCTGTGCTGCTGGAGCAGTTGCCGGAAGCGAAATCGACGTCGTAGGTATAATGGCCGTACCATTCTTTGAGGTTGGTGCGAAAGAACACTGACTGACTCTGGCCCTGCGCAACCTGAACGTGGTATTCGCCAGGCGAGAGAATAAAGACATAGTACCCGTTGGCGTCCGTCGTCAGGGTGATTCCGCCTTCATCGCCATCCCAACTGACATGCACTGCGACACCGGCCAGCGCCCGCCCATTCGCATCGCGTATGTACCCTTGAACGCGTCCTGCGTTCAGGTGACTTTCCTGCGGCGTCTCCTGATAGGCTCGGGTGACGCACCATTGGCCATTGCCGCTGATGACTGGTTTGCCTTCCGAAGAGGGAAGGGGCGGCGCGCTAACGGGCTGAGGCGTTCCGAGCATCCACTCCCAAGCCTGAGCCTGTCCAAAGGGCAACTGAGGTATTACCATTCCCAAAAGAACGACAAGCAGGACGGCGAAGACAAGCAGCGTGCCAAGCACTGCACATCCAGAGATCCCGAGAAGCGATTTGAGGCTCATGAATGGCTCGCCCCTTGTTCCATGGTCTGCCGGTCCCTTGGATCAGTGGTCCACAAGGGATACCAGGCGGGTGGAATGACGGTGAAGAGCGGAATGTGATTCCCTCCAATGAGGAGCACGCTTTCGCCGCGATCGAGCGTGACCAGCTCACGCGCCTCTACCTCGTTGAGGCCAAAGAGCCCCGATACGCTCGGGATCGAAGCCGCGGTCTGCCGAAACAGCACGGTGAGCGCCGCAGTATCACGAATCACGACCGCATCTTGGGATGCGCTCAGGTCACCGCCATGCTGCGTCGCGAGATGGACGCCGGCATTCCGCTTGCGAAAGCGACGCGCCATTTCGGCAAGATCATGGGACGCGCCCGGGTGCTCGAGCCAGCGCCACGCTTCGTCCACCACGACGAGGGTTGGCTGTGTCTTCGAAAGAACATTCGCCCAAATGAAGGTGTGCACTTGACGCATGCGTAGCGCCTGCATGTCGGGATGGACGTTCTTGAGTCCAAAGACGACAAGCGGCGAACGGGGATTGACATTCGTATGCTGGCTGAAGGCACCGGCATAGACTCCCTCGGCGAGCGTCTGCAGGCGGTCGGCGAGGTCCTGTGCCTCACGCCGTTCGTCCCCGTTTCGCAGGGCGGCGTAGAGATCGCTCAGAACGGGCGGCTGTTTCTTCCAGGTGCCGGGATCGTTCGGCTGAATGCCGGATTCTTTCATGATGCGTTCGTAGGTCGGAATGAGAATCACATTCCGTTCCTTGTGCGTAAGCGTTCCCAGAGCTATTTCGAGCCACGCGAGAGCATCCTGCATCCCGTTGAACCAGGCATCTGGGTCTTCAGGATTCAGATCGAGGACGTTCATATGATGTGGGGATGTGAGCGAGAGATCGAGATAGGTCCCGTCCAAGGCGCGGCACATCGGCTCGAACTCGCCTTCCAGGTCCAAGATGTAGCAGCGCATGCCGAGGAGCACGGCCCAGGTCGCCTTGTACTTTAGGAACATACTCTTTCCCGAGCCTTGTTCGCCGACGATGAGCAGATTGGAATTCGGCAGAGCAAAGTCATTCACGATGACCCAGGCTCCGGTCGTCCGATCAATGCCATACGGAATCCCTTGGGTGTCGGCCTGCAACCGCCTGGCAAAAGGAAACATGCCCGCGAGCGCTGAGGTCGTGATATTCCTGCCATGCCCGAGGTAATTGACTCCAAACGGCTGGACGCTGTATAGCCCATCCTCCTGGCGCAAAGAGGCGCGAAAGAAACGGAGATCCGCATCGAGCATATAGTCTTCCAGTCGCCGTGATAGTTCTTCCAGTTCCTCCTCTGTTCGTCCGTAGAGAGCTATCGTCCATAAGAGCTCTTGTGGCGGCAGATGACTGGATTCGATGTCGCGGAGGGCCGATTCGGTCTCATGCAATTCATCCTGCGCGGTGAAATCGGGCAAGCGCCCTTGCTGGCTGCGTGTCAGGTTCTCGGCATACAAAGTCGTCCGTCTCTGCCGCAAATGCTCCCTTACGGCGGACTTGTCGAGGGGACGTGTGAGCAGACTGATTCGCACCTCGCCGGGGAAGTCGTAAATGGTATCCAGCGAGCCGCGTCCCATACGCGGTGGCAAATCTTCAATAAACCAGATGCGTATCCATCCTTCGCCGACGAGCTGGATGCGGTCAGCCTGGATCTTCATAGCAGCTGGCGCGAGGTGGTCCACCAGTTCCCGCGCTCCGACATGAAGAGGTTCGCTGGACGCGCCAGTATCGGTCTTGTGACTCGACGCCGTATCGATAGGGCGAGCGGCAGGCGAATCATCTCCGCCTGCAGCTTCTCGCGTCTTCTTGCTGGCAATAGTGCCGTCGCCGCCGAGCAGGCGATCGAGTTGCCCCAACCACTTACTCAATCGGATTTTCTCCTGGCAAGGTCGTCAATTCAGATTCAGTCTGGGCAATCAAGCTCTTCAAGCGAGCTGTTGGTGGGATACGGTAATCTGGAATCGCCGGATGGTAGGCACGATGCAAGACGGCGACGAGTTCTTGATCCCCTAAGCGCCGGCTCGCGAGTCCGATGCGAGCGAGCCCGCGCACAGCCTGGTCAACTCGGTGTTTTAGTTCATCCAATCCCCGCTGGTAGCGGTCGGTCGAAAGAAGGGGACGGCCGTGTAGGCGCTCTTCGGGCGGGATTGGGTCATAAGGGAGCACCATCACATAGAGCGGCGCCTGTGGGTTCACTTGGCGGACCACATCCAGCATGAAATTCACCCAACCATGCAGTGCTTGGGCGTAAGCCTTGTTTCCTTCCTGCTCACGCTTTTGGGCCTCGGCATCCGCGTAGGCCAGGTATTCCTCCAGGCGCTGCCGCTTGCGAGCCACCACCAACTGATAGGGAAAGCGGAGCGTCAACAGGAAATTCTCATACTGCGCGATGAGTCCTTTCTGGGCATCGTCCGATAGCCGCGTCAAATCGATCCCTTCGACCTCAATGGCTGCGGCCATTTCGCCGGTGCGCAAAATGACGATGTGATCGCGGACCGCCCGAACGAGCAGGTGGTCTTGCGTGGAAGGGATTCCTCTGTTCTGGTTTGGCATTCCTCTGTCCTGAAAGGGTGGTCTTGGCTTCGGGATGACAGTGCATCTCGATCATGCCGATGTGAAGCGTGTGCAACGTTCCGCACTGCGGACAGATCAAGGGCAGGGAGCTTTCATCCCACCATCCGGGGTGATGCCAGTAGGTCGTCAGGACACCTGCCGCGTAGCCGTCCTCGGTGTTGTGTTTGTCCTCTTCGTGAATGCGGGCGTTACTTCTGAGCGGGCCTCCGCATTGGTGGCAGCGTTCCCGAATCAAGATCTTGATCATTCCTGCTCCTTAGGTAAAGGTTTGTTAACCTGAGCGCATTCCATTGTCGCTGAAAGGTAAAGAATCTCTCATCTTCGCACTCACAGGCACAAATATCGACTCGTGAACGCTCATGAGGCGGGTAAGGGCAATCGGAATTAGTCAAAATCCATTAGTCTTTTTGGTCTTACTTGACCTGCTCGACCACTTGACGGGGCTGAACTCGGTCGAGCGTCCCGACGAACCACGCGGCGCTCTCCCAGATCGGGTCATGACCGCCTCCCACGCCATTCCCGATCAGCCAGGGTGCAAAGGCAAGCAGGTAAGGCTCGCGCTCGCGTTCCACAAAGCCGTACATCGACTTGATGCTGTCAGCAGTGGCGCTGGCTGTCTCCAAACCTCCTTCAGTAGCGATGATGGGGAGGCTGGCTCCAAGAATCTGCTTGACGGCGGCCTCATAGCGCCGGTAGCGCCAGAAGCCGTTTGCCGTCATCCCACCATAGTTGTGTACTCCGATCCACATGAGATTCAGGAGATCGTACCGTCCGGCGCGTTGAAGCTCCTGCAGCGCTGACGTGAAAAAGACCACATCGGAATCATCCAGTCGCGGCGCCATCGGTGCGAATCCCGGCAGACCCCCATTGGCGGCAACGACCTCGGCAGCTTTCGCCCAGTAAGTCGCGAATTGTTCGGGTGTGTGCGCCGCCTCGGTCCCCCATTCCTCGTCGAAATTGGGCTCGTTGAATACCTGAAAGTAGCGGACACCGCGTTCACGATAGCGGGCGACGATCCAACCGAGTCGCCGATAGTCCATTTCACCGACCTGCCGGACAATGCGCACGATGGGCATGATCCCGACGGCCTGGAGTTGCTCAATCAGATAATCATTGGCGACGAGGTCCCAGTCATTCATCCCCTGCAGGACGACGACCCAGCGAATGTGCATGGCGACCAGCTCTGGGACGAAGCGATCGACCACGGCACGGTTCTGAAAAGTGGTCGGGAACCAATGCAACCCGCGCCCATTGTCATTGGCTGGCCGCGGCAGTTTCGAGAGCAGGAGAGGAGCGAAGGCATCCTTGCGCACGTAGGTCGCAGCACCCTGGTAAAAGACGAACTCACGAATCTGACTCCCCACGATGACCGAGATCGGCGTTGGCGTCCGCACGGGATTGCGCGTCGGTGTCCGCAGCACGGCACAAGGTGGTAACGGCGTGGGTGTTGCCAGCGCCAACGGGTTATCCTCGGCTGGCGTAGCCGTCACGATGACTCGGATGATCTGTGCTTCTAACGCGGTCGATGACCCATCCGAAAATAGCGGCGCAATTTCGCCAGATTGGGTTGGCGCCGCGTAGAGCCCCACCAACGTCAATCCTCCGATACACAGAATGGTGACACAGACAGCCAGGGCGACTTGCCCTCGCATATGTTCATGCATTGGGGACCATCTCCATCGTCCGCATCAATCACCTGCCTAGCTGCATGGCGAACCAACCTTGAATTTCGGCCAAACCACCACGCGACAAATACACGACGAGGGAAAAGAAGGAAAGCAGCATCGCCATATCGACAAAGACAATAGCGGATTGCGAGACAGCCATCGCTTGTCCGTCAGGTCGCAAGAGATGGGGATAGCGAAACTCCTCCTCCGTCGCCTCCTGCGGCCGCTCAGACGATTGCTCCTGTCCATCGATCAGGATTTCGGCGATTTGGTCGCGGGGCGACGAACCGCCGCGCGTCCACACGCGTTTGTGAGGTTGGAACAGGAACTTGATCTGGGTGAGCACCCATTGCTCAGCGGTCAGTCCGTCCTTGCGGAAAAACGCGAGGGCAACGCCAACCGAAATGATGCTCAGCCCGATGAACACGCGGACCAAGAGACCGGTGCCTTCCACCGGACCAAAGAGGACGATTGCACCCGCAACGACTCCCGCGACGACCAGATATCCGAGTTGACGCAGGCTCAGACCGTACCAGGGGCGAAAGCCGAGGTGGATACGGCGCGGGAACTGGATCTGCATCTACTTTTCGCTCCTCACGTTCGCTCGCCAGAGCGCCATGGCGCTCGCCGACACTTGGCCGCGCAGCTCCATTTCGCTCAAGCGCGCGTTCAAGACGGTAATGGGATCAGTTGGCCGGCCGTGAAGTGCTTCCTGAATCGTCTGGATGAACTGCGCTCCCGCTGACCAACCCCCACCGGATTCGGGAGAGCGAATCTCGTGATACAAGCGAGCGGCCGTTCCGGGCTTGAGCGTGCCCGAGCCAATCGCCTGAGAGATGGCGATGCCCGTCTCCCAATCGTGAGGCGCGAGCTGGGGATGCCAAGGAACCGATTGACTCTGTGGCTCAAGGCGCTGCGCACTCGGCTGCGTCATGCGCTGAGTGATGTAACCGGAGATATTCGCTCCAAAGCCGGCGTCTTGCGCCATGGTGGCAAGCGGCAATCCTTCCCGTGCCGACGCCATGACAGGCGCCATTCCACGATCCCAGGCACTCGCGAGCGCGGCCGGGTTCGAAAACTGACCTTTGAATTCGAGCGCACTCAAAGATTCGACGGCGGCGCGTGCCGCTGCTGCCTGATCCGGACCAGCATATTGCTGTGCGAGACTCGCGCCCCGATCTCGGAGAGGTGCTGGCAAAATTGATAGTGTGCTTGCCACGTCGGGTGATAAGGCACCGCTTGCGATGGTTGCGGGTGGTCGGAGCGGCTCCCCCATCGGCGAGACGGAGGGCATCTGCGAGGGCGGCACCGCAGCGCCAGATGACCCGGCGACGCCTGCGTTCAAATCTGCCGACGCACGCGCAGACACAACGGGCGGCACTGGGGGAGCCGACGCCGGCGAGACCGGCGATTGTGTGCCTCCAAGAGCCGCTACGCCTGGCGCACTTGGGTTGGTGTTCCCGCCGCTGCCTGCCGGATTTGCGGGAGTAAGCGGTCCATTTGGAGACGGACGAATCGTCGCCGAAGCGACAGGCGCTGCGGATGCCGGCAATTGCGAGCTGTTCGCCGGACCGGATGGCATCTGACCTGTGCTCGCGGCGCTTCGCGTCGGGGCAAGTGGAGAAGCAGGCTGGTTTCCGCCACGAGCCGTACCTCCCTGGCTACCTCCATTACGTTGCACACTGCGGTTCACCGCTTGGGTCGCGTTTGTCCGAGCGGCTTGGCTGGTCTGCAAGCGAGCCTCTGCTTGAGAATCGCGGTCGTGTTGCTCCATGGTGCCGCCGAGCGAGCGCATGGCTGCACCCATGCTGCCAAGCACCCCGGGTTGGCGAAAGAGGACATCGCCCGCGCCCCGGAGTGCTGTCCCTGGGCTAAACGCCTTCCGCGCAGCTTGGGCGGGCCCGTTTGAATTCCCTCCCGCCGACGCGAGGGCCGCTCCTCCTGCTCCGCCTCCCGCTCCACCCGTACCTCCGCCTGCCGCGCCCCCCGCGGCCGATCCCGCTGCGGCGACTCCACCAGCTGCCGCAATCGATCCGCCAGCCAGAGCCGTTGCTCCCGCTAGCGCGAGCGTCGCGATCCCGACAACTGTGCTCATCGCTTTTTCCGCGACCTCCTGAACTGCGCCAAACACAGTCTTGATGATCACCCCATCGATAGTTAGGAGGATGCTCAGCACGCCGAGCGCGCCGAGGAAATCCACGAAGGCAGTAATGGGATCATTCGAATTACCGCGCACGGTGAGAATCATGACGAGCTTCAAGAGGAGCGCGTTGATGGGTCCAACGGCTTCCACCAGGACAAAGCCGCGCAGCCAGGTGTAGCTGAACCAGCGCATGGGCGGCAGAACACCCAGGATCATGACGACAGGCGCAAGCGCGACGAGCACATAGAGCACCACAAAGCGCGCCATGAACTGAAAGATGAGAGCGGTGAGCACGGCAAGTCCCAGAAGAATCACAAAGATGACGATGAAGAGCGAGGCGGGCGGGGCAAACTGGGCCAGCAAAAGCCCGGCCGTTCCAAACACGAGCCCTGTGAGCGCATTGGGCTGAAAGCCCGCTTCCCCAGTGAAACTCATATTCAGAATCGCCATCGTCGTTCCGTTAGTAAAGCGGTTTGCGAGGTCCATCCAGTAGAGACTCGTCGCGCTCGCGACGACGGCAATGAGCCATCCGCCCAGAGCCTCTTTGAGATCCCCAATTCCCCACGACGCAGCCGCGACCGCATCTTTGGCCGCAATGGCTGCAATGATCGCCAAAGTGAGTGGCCACAAGAGCACGGCGATCTTGATCATCAGGCGCCAGGCAGGTCCCATCACGTCGCCCCCGTTCGCGATTCCTCCGCCCGGTGTGACAATGCCGGGGCTGGAGGTGAGCCAGCGCCCGATGGAGGCGGAGAAGATGCTTTCGAGCGGGGCCACCGAGTTCGTGAGAATTGACTGCAGCGCGTTTTGGAGTGCCTGCGTGAGATTCTCGAAGGGGAACTGGATGATTTGATTGATAATCTGCGTGATCGGATTCGGCTCAGGCGTGGGTGTCTGCATCGGCGGCGCGATTGGCGGCTGTGCGGACGCGGCGCGAGCCGGCACAAGGAGCGAGATCGTCAGAAACAGGATGATTGCGAGCCCGACGATTTTCAAGACGCGAAGGTCAGCCATGTCATGTTCCTAAGGCAGATCAATTCCGCCCGTGCTCTTGTACGCCTTGAGCGTGTCGATGATGGTATTGGCAATGGTGATCGTGAAAATGGCGCCGAGGAAACAGATCACCACACCCGCGAGCCGCATCCAGGTAGAGGACAGCCCATTGGGTCTCCCGACCATCACTTCGACCATCCCCGTCACAAAATTCGTGGCGATGCCCACGGCGAGCAGGATGGCGGCGAGCGCGATGATCCCGTCGATCAGCATCTTGGCGAGATTGGCAATGGCATCCCCCATACTGCTATCCGCTGCATAGGCGACGGCTTGATTTGCGGCGACGAGGAGCAGTGCGCCCAACACGCCGATAATGCGGGCACGCACGCTCGGACGATTGATGAATTGGAGCAGCTTCACGTTTACCTCCTAGAAGAGAATGCCTACGAGGGTATTCGAAATGGAAACCGCCATGAGGGCGACCATGAGACACAGAATGACGGCGCCGATCTTGAACCAGAGCGCACTCAAAAGGGACGGCGCGCCGAGAACAAACCCTGCCTGTGCTTCGAGGAACCCGGTGGCGATGGCGAGCGCGAGTAGCACGGCCGTCACCTGAATGATGATCGTGAGAATCTCGCTGATGACACCGCGCAGCTCGGCAAAAGGGTCGAGCAATGGGAGAGCACTCAGCCAAATTGCATTGATGAGCAATCGATTTCTCCTCGCGTTCCTTCAGTAGCCTGCTGACCAGGGACGGCACAGGCGATAGATGGTGACTTGAGGCAAGATGATCACTGGTTCAGCGGGCACGCTCAGCCCGAGCGACCGCAGGCGGGATTCCGTTAGCCCGAGAATGGCTCCATAGCGGCCAGTCGCCCGCTCCTTCAACCACAGTACCGGGCGCTTTCCCACAACACCTTCCGGCTCAAGCCACGTGATACCGACAACGGGCGTGTCCACGCAATCGCCTGTCCAGCGCGGCAAGTGGACCCACTCCAAATAGTCCCGCTCGATGGCGATCTGAGCGGCAAACGGGACGACCGTTCTCGCATCGACGCTGATGGGCTGTGCGCCGACGAGAAACAGCGGAACGAGTGTTAAGGTAAGGATCGGTTTCCACATGGGACGCCTCATGGCTTGGGAGTCGGAACCAGCAGGACGGTGACGGTGATCGCCCGGTCGAGATAACCTGAATTCAACACGACGTGCAGCACGAAGGTATGGGTTTCCTTCGGGCAGATGTCAGCTGAACCGTGCCCCGGCTGACCTTGGCCCTCAAAGTACACCCCGCGGACGCCTTCGACGTCCCATCGAGCCGTGGTGCAGCCTCCCGCGGGAAGGTAGGGTGCATCCACGCGAAAATCGACGTACATCGGCGGCGTCGCCGTAGGCATGGCGGTCGGCGAAGGTGCGATCGTTGCCGTGGGAATGGGAGTGGGCGGCGCCTCAACGACTGGCAAACTCTCGATATCGCTGGCGAGTGCGACATAGTCCGCCTTGATCCATCCATTAGGAGGCGGAACGAGCATCAGCCATGCGCTCTCGAGGTCCCGCCCCCGGAACTTGACTTTCGTCCCCTTCGAAAGACGAGTCTGAACGGGATAGTTGGTTCCCGGTCCGGCGCGCAGATTCACTGTGCTCGAGATCACTCCCGTGATCACTCCCGGCAGTGTGGGTGCAACAAGAGTCACCGGAGCCAAGGTCGGAACGGGTGTGAACGTTGGCCAGGCGGTATTGGTCGGCCGCGGCGTAAACGTCGGGCGAATCATGGGCGTCGCAGTGCCGCGCTGAATCCCGCCGCTGCCTGGGAGGAGTTCGCTGATCCCACAACTGGAGAGTGCGAAGGCAAGTGCGATGACGAGTGCTAGAAATGAAGCAGACTGGCCGATCTTCAGCGATGGGTTCATTGATGCGCTACTCCTGCAGCTGCGAAGGCATTGACGGCAATGGGCTGGTTGCCATTGACAAGTCCGAACAGAATGGTTGGCACGGTGACGACGGTGCAGACTCCCACCGCCGGTTCGGTTTCTGTCCAAGTGGTCGTGTTCCAGAAACTCGCGCGCGGTAAACAGGGTGCCGGGAGCGTAAAGGTGCCTCCGCCTGGATTAGGCATGACGCCGACGACATACTGGAAATTGGTGATGCCGCGAGCATGCATGATCTGCTCCAAGGCGGTCTGAGCCGCATCGTTCGCGGCGTAGGGATCGAGATACATTTCGCCTGTGGCCGTGAAGCGGTCCCAATCGCGCCCGAGGCTTGCTCCACGCAGCGCGGCATCGTTCGCCGCCGAATAGGCAAAAGTTCTCACGTCCTGGATGCGGTAGACATCGACGATGGCTGCTGCAAGAACCAGGAGGATCAGGGTAAACAAAAGACCGGCAACAGCTGCGCTTCCACGTTCATCCCTCGCTCGTCGCATCATGTTTCAATACCTCCTCTAGAGCATCTACGATGACAGGATCAAAGGCTCTGGCCCTGTTGCGTACCACAAGAGCCCAGGCGGCTTCGGCGCTGTAGCGATCGCGATAGGGACGGCGCCGCGTCAACGCGCAGTAAACGTCCGCTACTGCGACAATGCGCGCAGCGAATGGGATGTCCTCCCTCTTGAGTCCGATGGGATAACCGGAGCCATCAAATCGTTCGTGATGAAATAGGACCGTGTTCAGGAACTCGGAAGAGATTCCCGTCCGCTGAAGGATCGTGAACGAATGACCCGGGTGCAGGCGCACGACTCGCTGTTCCTCTTCGCTGAGGGGGCCTTGTTTCTCCAGGAGCTTGCGGGGCACGGCGACTTTGCCGATGTCGTGGAGACGGCCGGCCCAGCACAATGCACAGGGAATGGGCTGCGCTAACCCGAGAACTGCGGCCAACCTGGAAGCGAGCTGAGCCGTATCTTCGCCGTGTTGGGCGAGTTCCTGATCCCAGCGACCGAGCGCCGCCCATAGGTGAGCCAGGCGATCAAAGCTGGAAGGTTGCATTTGAGACAAGCGGGTGCGCGTCATCACGGGTATTCCTCAATGCTCTGCGAATGCGTTACGCTCAACACCTTGGGCGCGAAGATGATAAAGGGCACTGCGGGCTGATAGGACACCTGCGCCGTGACGCTGAAAATGGCTTGAAACGATTGGCTTGGCATATCCACCGACATCTGAACCGAGCCCGCACCGCCGAGGACATTGGCGTCCAGTTCGTTCTGGATCATGGTTCTCGCCGTTGCCGAATCGGTGGGCACGAGAGACAGATAGCGAGCCGCGCGATAGGTCCCCACGTCAAGGGCGTGTTTCACCGCGATTTCCCGCGCCATCTCAATGGCACCGAAAAAAGTGATCGCGAAGATGAGGAGGAAAAAGACCATCTCGACCGAAACGGCACCGCGCTCCGATAAAACTGGGTGAAGGGTCGGAACTTGTAGCCGTAGACAATCAGTCCTTCGTCTTCCTTCTCCGATGCATCTCAGCGCGTGGTATGGATGATGTACCAAGAGACGCTCCATTGAACGGTATTGCTTGAGAGGCCCAGGACGTCGTAATACGCTTGCGCCGACCATGTGCCAGTCACAGACGAGCCAAAGCACAGATCGCCGGGCACGTTCGAAGCATCGAGTGTGAAGCGGCCGGCGTTGTCGGTAAAGACAAAATAGTTCGAGACGCTGCCATTCGAATCTGTGATCTGCACGCGAATCATCTGTCCGTCGACGCTGCCACCGGTTAGGACTCCGCGCAGCACCTGGGCTGGCTCGCCCAGGATCGCCCCGCACATCAGCAGGTACCCGTAGTCGGCTGTCAGTGTGAGAGTCGGAACTGGCGTTGGCGTGAACGTCGGCGTCGGAGTGCTCGTCGGAGTCGGCGTAAACGTCGGTGTCGCCGTCCGGGTCGGTGTGGCCGTATTGGTTGGTGTGGGTGTGTAGGTTGGCGTCGCGGTCCGAGTTGGAGTGAACGTCGGCGTTGGTGTCGACGTCCTCGTGGCCGTGGGCGTAAACGTCGGTGTTACCGAAAGCACGCGGATGTAGATGCGGATATAGTCAATATCTTCATTCGTCCACGAACCCGGTCCTCCATCCCCCCAGCTCTGGTTGTACGAGTCTCCGAAATAGGTCGAGACCGGCCTCCAAGATCGCCAGGGATTCGCGCCGGAGTAGTAGACTCCGTCGAAGTACAGTGACCCGGTACCTCCGATGAACTCAGCGCGCATCGTGTGCCAGGTGTAGTCCACCGGGATGGGGACGCGTCCGGCACCACCCTGGTACACATTGGCATTTCCACCAAATGCTCCAGGCGATGCGGGTTGGTGCTGCTCGTTGTGCATGATGTTCTCGTAGTTGTTGACCGGATACGAATCCGTCACCCAATAGCGCGCTCCGCTGAAAGCGGTCGTGCCCACGCCGAAGGCTGCTCCGTACGCCGTGAGATAGGGGCGGCGAAAGCGGACCTCCACCGCGTAGTCAAGGTTGTAGGTATTGATATAGTTGTAGAGGTCGTTGCGCCAGATCATCGGGTACGTATCGGCCCAGCCCGATTCCATGTGCAGGAATCCACCGCCTGTGTCGATCCAGTAGTTGCCGCCCCCGCGATCAATCGCCCAGCCGGAGAGGTCGCCGGATGCATTGAACTCGTCGGCGTAGTGCAATTGCCATGCCCACTGCGCATTGGGCGCGTTGAAAGGTGCTGCAGGTACGGTCGTAGTACTGGCAATGAGCAGGACCAAAAGAGCGATGACAACGGTGATCAGGCGCATGAGCGTTCGCATGTTCACGCCATTCCCAGTCGAAGCCAGAGGTAGATGCCTCCGGCGAGACAGAAAGAAAAGGCGTACGGGACCGCTTCACTCTGAAACTCGGCCGGGCTAGGAAGGAGCCTCAAAGTGAAAAGCCTCCAACCCAATCCTCGGAGAGCGACACGCCACTGTCGGCGATACTTGAAGATGAGATAAGGGATGCCGGTGATGAGAATGGATGCCGCGACGACGTAGGCAAGCTGCATGTCGGGCCATAACGCGAAGAGTCCCATGAGGAGCTTGGCGTCTCCCGCTCCCATCAGGTGAGTCTCCCACGCGAGCCAGAGCATGAACCAGAACAACAGAAAGGTCGCGTCCTGCAGGATGTAGGCACGCACCACCCCGGCGAACATCAGCGGGTAGGTGACGAGATTGGGGATGCGCTCCTCCTGCAAGTCCTTGACCGCGATACCGAAAAAGAGTGCGTCCATCCCGACCATCGGTATCCAGATTGGGACGGAGGACCAGGCTGGGAAAACAAGGACTAATGCGAGCGCGACCAGCCCCAAAAGGATGGCGACCTTGCACACAAGCGTCAGGATTCGTCTCATGGAATTCTCCTCTCCTACAGGCTGCCGTTGATGGCCTTGATCTTGTCGGCGATCGTATTGAAAAGGGCGACCACGGAAAGCGTCAGCAGCGCAGCGACCAATGTCGCCAGCACGATGTACTCCATGGTTTCGAGGCCGCTCTCTTCACGCCAAAAGGTTCGGATAGAGTTCATTCTTGCTCCTTGATCGGAGATGGGATGGCTCTCGTGCTTGAGCCATCCCGCAGTCAATGCTCTACGGCTGGGCGGCAGTCGGAACGTTGTCCGTGATGATGGTGTTCGTCGCGGCCGCGCGTTCGTGGGTCGTATTCCACAAACTCACCATGATGAGCATCATTATGGCGATGATCAGCGTGGCCCCGACTACGAATTCGACCATTTCCGTGCCGCGTTCATCTGAATGAAACTTGCGCAGGGCGTGCATTTCTTTCTCCTTGTCTGGAATGATTGGGAGGACTGCTCCTCCTGCTCGATCGATTGCACCTGACTTGCCGGAATGCTTGCACTTCAGACCACTACATTTCCTGCAATAGACATCACCTCCTTGAGTCGGACTGATAAGCTCGCCAGGCCTACGGCGACGTGGGCACTCCCGAGAGCGATGTGACGAGGAGGCTCACGGCCGGGATCAGGGCGAGTACCATGATGGTGGGGAACAGCGCGAACAGCATTGGCAGAATGAGACGCGTCGGCATTTCCTCAATGGAGAGCTCGGCGCTCGCGAGGATGTTCTGCGCGATAGAATCCGCGCTTTCGGAAAGCGCTTCGGCGAGTGACATTCCGCCGCGGAGCGCAGCCCGCAAAAGCACGAGGAGCTTGCGCAGGTCCTCCGAGTCGAACTCCTCCGCCAATGCTTCGAGCATCTTTTCGGGTCCCTCCATCCGCAAAGTCCGTTCGACATGGTGAGCGATTCGTTCGGCAAAGGGCGTGTTAGTCTCCCTTGAACGCTGGGTAAGATGTTCCAAAGCCTGCGAGACCGTCACGTTGAGCGCGAGTGCCAAACGCAGCTCGGCGACGAAATCCCGCACTTCGAGGCGCAGGCGCCAGCGCGCATTTTCCTTCATCTGTCGGCGAACAAAAGAGGGAATGTACGCCGCGGCAATCCCAAAGACCGCGAGGTAGATATAGTCCGTGCCCCACAGTGCGAAAAACAGTGCAATTACCCCGCTAATTCCGGCGACCAGCCGCCATGTTTCCCAGGGCAATTCGTCGACTGAGTCCCTCGGACCAGACGGCGCTTCCGCGCGTCGTGCGAACCGTTTCCATGCCGGCGTGCGCAGATAGACGACATGCGCGACCATCTCGCCGGCTGAACGAAGAACGGCGTAGAGGCCGAAGAACGCGGCGCTGAAGGCGCTGCTCACGAGAAGCGTATGAACGACGGTCTCAGTCATCTGCTATTCCCCTTTGCTCTTTGATCCACCAGAGCTTGCGCAGAACCAGCTTGCATTCGAGGTGCTGATGTGCTACAATAGAACAAATGTCTTATAGCCTGGGCGCAAAAAGGACGAAGTAATGTCGCGCGCTACGACACCAAGCTTCGTTTGCGAACTTCCACTCATCACCACCCCGGCCGACGAGCGCAAGCTGCTTGTCAGGCTAGATGTGGCGAGAATGGTATATAACGCCTGTTTAGGCGAGGCACTCAGAAGGTTGACGAGGGTAAGATCATCAACCGAGTACAAAACCGCGGTTGGGTTGCCGCGACGGTCTCTTGCGCGCCGTACAGCGTTCCGAAATGCCGATCAGCGCTCCGGTCTCTCCGAGTATTCGCTTCATGAGTATGCAAAGCAGTTCAGCCATGCCTGGTTAGGACAGCATCTGGATGTAAACACCATCCAGAAACTGGCAACCCGATCTTTCCTTGCAGTCCGACGGTACGCCTGTTCCAAGGCTGGAAAGCCTCGCTTCAAAGGCAAGGGATGGTTCGATTCGGTAGAAGGCAAATCCAACACCCAAGGAATCATTTGGCGCAATGGAATGCTCAAATGGAAGGGCCTTAAGATCCGAGCAGCCATTCCTGTCCGTGATCCGGTTGTGTCTCATGCACTTTCGTGCCGAATCAAATTTGTTCGAATCGTGCGCCGTAAGTTGAACGGGCGTGATCGCTTCTTTGTTCAGTTGGTGTGCGAAGGTAGGCCGTACCAGAAACCCAAGCACATACTCGGGCAGGGTGTTGTAGGACTCGATGTGGGACCTTCGATGGTCGCAATTGTTTCCGACCAAGCTGCAAGCCTCCGACGCTTTTGTGACGAGCTGAAGCCAAAGCAAAAGAGTGTTCGTCGACTCGAGCGCAAACTGGATCGACAGCGACGGGCAAACATCCCCGGCAACTACGATGACAACGGCACACGAAAGCCGGGAACCACGGATCGTCATCTCTCCAACCGTTACCTTCACACGCGATCAGAACTATCCGAGCTTCATCGTAAAGAGGCTGCTCATCGCAAGACCCTGCATGGAGCGATGATCAACCAAATCCTGGCGCTTGGAAACGTGATTAAGCTGGAAAGAATATCTTACCATTGGCTCCAACTCCGCTTCGGCAAATCGGTAAGGCATCGTGGGCCGGGTCTATTCATCTCCCATCTTCGACGCAAAGCTGCAAACGCTGGCGCGACGATGGAGGAATTTGACCCACGCCTAACGCGATTGAGCCAAGTATGTCTGTGCGGTGCAATAAGGTCCAAGCCGCTCGAACTCCGTTGGCATAGTTGTGAATGCGGCGTAGGACCAATTCAACGCGACCTTTTCTCGGCGTGGCTTGCACGTTTTGTTGTAAAGAATCATCTCGATGTGGACCAGGCGAAAGGTGCCTGGTCGGGTGTGGACGCGCGCCTGCGGGCGGCATCGAGAGAAATCCAACTGGCGATGGGGCTGTATTGTCCGCCCACCCTCGAGAGAGGTCAGAGCCAGTCGTCCGCGCAGTCTGTATGGCTCTCTGATGAGGCTCTTGAATCCCTGTTTCAAGAGAGAGTCGGTCTAGCCATCGGAACCTCCGGCGCATGAGCCGGAGAGTAGTCAGCTGTTGGCTTGGAAACATCACAATGTGGCTCGGACCCAGTGTCGGTTCGGAACGTGTGATCATGCTGGGTAGCCTCTCTTGCGATTCGTCTGGACGCGCCGAATAATGTCTTCGGAAATCTCCCGCTGCGTGTCGCCCATGGCTACAAGACTCGTTCCCGCAGTTGCTGCAGCTGATTCTCGAAATACCACGATCCCATCAGCGCAATGGTTGCGCCAATCATCAAGAAAGCCTGGTGAGACACGGACGATGCATAAAAGTTCCACCAGAAGGGCGCGAGCACGGCGAGTGAAATCACGGCACCGTTCGCCGACTGCAAAAAGCGCACTGTTCCACTCACCAGCGCCAGAGCCACGCGTGAACGGTCTTTCAGCCGTTTGCGCTGATCGAGGCGCTTGCCGAGTGATTGCAGCGCGGCTAGGATCTCCGTTTGGTTGGATTCCGACGTGTGGCGCAAGATAAAGGCGAATTGGGCGATGTAAGGATCGGGTACCTCATTCACGAGTTGATCGAGCGCCTCTTCGGTTGTCCGACCGGCGCCGAAGGCGTCCAGCGCACGCTGCACCGCTGATTGCAGTGACGAATTCGTAATCGTCTTACTCGCTTCCAGGAGGGCGTTGAAGACGGTCGGGACAACCAGGTAGGACGAGTAATAGGCGGACACCAGATCGCCGATCGCACCTGAGATCTGCTCGCGCGATTGAGCCGAGGCATGACGCCCCAAATACCAGTAGAGCGCGAGGCCGACCATGACCAGGTAGACCGCGACCAAAAGCCCGCCAGTCAATGCCGCTTTGGCCGCGAGGGCACCGGCTGCTATCAGCACGGCAAGACGCGATAATTGGTTCGATGGTAATGACGCTTGGGTCGAACTTGGCCGAGCCCGCATTGTCATTCGCATCCACCAGGGTCTGCGCCGCAGATACACCCATTGGGCGAGCCGAATTGTGCTTGTCAGCGCGCCATAGACGAACAGGCTCGCCGCGAGCGCGCTCGCGCCGATAAACAGCCAATGGAGCGTAATCTCAAGCATTGTGGTCTCCGGCAATGGGTCTGAGAATGTAGCGTTCGGAATCCCCGCTAATTTCGACGATCTCGGTGACTTGCCTTTGCCAACCAGTCCCTTCTGCGTTCAGTTTCAAATCCACATGCACGCCTACTCCCAGCCCACGGGCAATCCGCTCTCGGATCGCCCCGAGCGGCATTTCCTTTTCGCGGGCGAGTGTCTCAAGACGCAAAAGGGCATCAAGGACAGAATTCCCATGGATTGTCGTGTGGGCGACGACACCCAGGTTGATGGCCTGCAAATACTCTTTCGCTTCTTCGCTCACCACTTCTCCCACCACGACTACATCGGGCCGCATGCGGGTATAGAGCACATTCACCACCTCGGCCATCGTGACCCGCCCGGCCTCCACTTGATCGCGGACGACGGCGCGTGCTTCAAAGGGATTTGAGGTAACAATCTCTTCAAAGGTCTCCGCTCCGCAGAGCTGTGTGTTCTCGGGCAAAAGCGCCAAAAGGGCATTCAGGAGCGTGGTCTTGCCTGCCGCTGGACGTCCCGAGACCAGGAGGCTTTTGCGTCGACCGAGCACGACCTCGTTGAGGTAATCTGCCTGCCGCCGACTCAGCATTTGCACTCGCACCAGATCTTGAACGCTCAGAACACGTCTCGAAAAGACGCGGATGTTGATCGCGGTGCCGCGGCGCGAGAGAGGCGGCACCATCGCGGTAAAGCGCGAGCCATCGGGAAGATCCACGAGCACAAACGGATTCGCTGCTCGCAAAGGCTTGCCGCCCATCTCCGCCACGCGCTGCGCCAGCGCATAAAAGTACAAATCCGGGGCAATTACGCCGCTTTTCCCGACCTGCCCGTTTCTCCCGATCAGCACGGTCCCATTGCGCACGATGATTTCCTCGACTCCGTCTTGATGAAGGAAAGGATCGAGGACGCCCAGTCCCATCATTCGATTGGCAAGATCACCCGCGGCGGAGCGCGCCTCTCCAGACGGCAGCATGCGCTCCTCGGCCAGCACCCGCGCCACTGCAAAGGCGAACTCCCCGCGTTCCTTGGCGTTGGCGCGCCAGGCTGGAATCGAAACGCCACGGCGGATGAGCACGTCCTGCAGCTGGGGCAGGACTTGGTCGTATCCGGTTTCGGTCACGCCGCTTTCTCCTTGGTGGTGCTGGCCATCCCTTCAAACATGCGTGCGCTGGGCCGGAGGTCGCCTCCATGCACCGGCACAATCCGCGAACGCACCGTATCCGAAAAACGAGAAGCAATGGGGTCGTTATCGCCTCGGTCTGGATTGCGGTTGGTCGCCACGAGTGTCATGCGTTGATCCCAATGCACGTATCGATCTTCGATGATTTGAAAGATCTTCTCCGCAGCCCAGCTCGGCGATCCGTCCCTCAGGTCTCCATGTGAGGCGTTGTTCTCCCAACGGGAGGACTTGTCATGCCAACGATGGAATTCGTCCAGGGCGAGCACCTGCACTTGTCTTAGTTCGTCCATCAGCTGCTGGTAGTCGCCTCTCTGATAAGCGGCGCGTAATCGGTCGAGCATGGCGGGCACGGATTGGTACAGCGCCGGGACTTGCTGGTCCCAACAGGCCCGAACGATGGCAACCAGGATGCCTGTCTTGCCCGTCCCGAACGCGCTCGACCAAAACACCCACAGGCCACGTCTCGCCGCGAGGGCTTCGCGGGCGACTGCGAGCGCCTCCGGGTCACCGGGGAAGCGGTCGAGTGTCCAGTCCTGGTTGGAGTGCCCAAGACCCGACCACTCCATGAGCGAGGGAATCATTTCCAACCGTTTGCATTCGCAGGGAATGGCTCGCCCGAAATCCGGGTGATCGATGGGCACGTCCCGGCGCAAGAATCCGGCGCCTCCACAAATGGGACAGGTCATGTCGATTCTCCTGTTCCTTCCTTGCGCTCCGATGTCATGGGTTCGGTTGCTGCTTGACGTACACTGTTCTGGCGCAAGCGTTCTTGAATAACTTCCAGACGTTCAATCGGGCGCTGATCGGGGGAAGGAGGTGTGTTCTGAACGTTCGGGTGGATATTAGCCGCTCCGTTTCTGGCTGGGAGACTCGGTCCCGCGGTCCTCAGCGGGATCGCGTGGGCGTTGAACCACTGCAGCGGGCCTTCGATGTTGAGCGGGTTGTAGCCGCGAGCAACCCAGAGGGTCAGGACCTCTTGCCAGTACGCGAGCGAGCACTCATCGATCCCGACCGTCTGTGCGATCTGTTCCCACAGCTCCTGCGCCGGAAAGCGCCGGCGCACTTGACGGTAGACCTGGACAGCGGGCGGAATCTCTCGCTTTGGATGGCCCGGCTTTTGGCTTTTCAGGCGATTCTCCGTTCTCCCTCGCTTTTTCCACCGCGTGAGGATCGCGCGCGCCAGCTTGGGAGCAATGTAACCCTCGCGTGCGCTTCCGGCATCAATGGCTTCCTCAACGGCCTGCCGAACCAAGGTGAATGGGTTGAGACCCCACGCTTGAGCATGCTCCCGAAAGTCCTCAGCGACCTTATGCCAACGGCGCGCATCAGCGCGTGACAGAGGCCGATGATGGTGTTCCTCGATGAGCGACAAAAGACTCTCCATCTCCTCCTTACTCGCTTCATCGAGCACGAGACCGACGAAGAGATGCGCGTGTGTTTTCGGAAGATCGCCGAAGGATTCTGCCAGAGCTGGTTTGCCTGCCTCCCCTTTTTCTTCGTTTTGGGACGGAGCCTCCATAGTTGTTGTAGTTGTTAATAGATCTTGTCTCTTTAGCGCGCGATTGGCGGTATTCCGTAAACTGCTCTCCGTCCCTGCAACGGGAAGCAGTTTCTGCTCTCCGCTTTCCGGACTATCGGGAAGCACTTTCTGCTCGCCGTCTGCTCCTTCTGCGGGGAGCGATTTTTGCTCCCCGGTTGGCGCTTCGTTGGGACGCACACTGGGCGATTTCTGCATGCCGCTCCCCGAATCGAACTTGCCGATAAAGCTTCCCGGGTAGATCAGATAGATGTTCGAGCCAAAATAGCCGCGTCCAAAGCGGGGCTGTGCGACAGTGATCCGGCGGATGAGGTGCAACTCGGCCAATTCATCCAGAGCGGTATCGACCGTATGCACGCTTCCGATGCCGGTGTCTTTGAGCAACTGCTCCCTGGAGGGAAAGCAAAAGAGCTCTCCCTTGTCTGCGGCCGTGACGATGCCGAGTTCACACAATTCCTTGAATTCCTCCTCGGCGCCCGCGCGCCGCGAGTCGCCGAGAATGCGCGCCCGCAAAGCGAGCGCGTGAAGGACTTTGTAGGCGGTGTTGCTCAGCTGGGCCATTAGCCCGGAGTCGAGCATGCCGACGTATTCTCGGATGTAGGTCTCGTTTCCGCGGACGAATTGACCATCGGAGGTCAAATCGATCCGCTGGTCGTGCTCGATCGAGAGAAACACACCCAGCTTGGACGTCTCGGTCACGGCAGTACTTCCCCTGTGCGGATTTCTGCTTCAAATCATCAATCATTTGCTCTTGACAATGGGTGCGAGCGAGACCCAGAGCAGATAGCGACTCGCGACATGCGATTCCCCTGCCAGGCGAAGCACGTCTTTCGCCACTTCGGGCGGCACGGCGATCGTGAGAATCGTCAGCGGCCGCGAGGCATTCGAATTGTCCGTTTCTCCTGTGTTATAGGTCGTCGCTTCGCTTGTCGTCGATTGCACTTTGGGCGCCGGCGCGATGGGCGAGCCCTGTGTCGAGCGTACGTCCACCACGAGTACATCCGGCTGGAGCAATTCGACACCGGCTCCCGGTGCCGCCAGCCACACTTTCGGGTCGGGGGAGGCCGCGACACTTTGGTTGGGCGCCGTCTGGAGGACCAGCCGGTAGATATTGATGTGCTGGCCCGTCTTAATCTGACCGCCGACCGCCTGCTCCGGCTTGATCGGGAACGAGATCACTTCCAGCCGCTCATCGTCGCTGTAGCGAAACTGGCGCGCTGGGACGAGTTGATCGCGGTAGACCAATTGGTCGGGCTTGAGCGTAATCGTCGTGATCATGCCCGAAACCTCGTTCAGCCCGCGATAGACCGGCTCATTCGCCATCGGCGCCGGGAAGGGACGCGTCTTGAACATCTGCGGAACGACAATCGTGTACGGCGGGATCTCGACCGCGGGCACCACGAGTTCCGTCGTGGCGACGAGCGCCTGGTACTGGGTCTCGGCAAACCACCCGACACCGAGCGCCACGAGGAGCGATACGACGCCGATTAAGAAGGTCCAACGGTTCTTCACATCCCCCTCCGCGTGGCCGCTCCCGGTGTTTGTGCCCAATAGGGATAGATGGCTTTCAGCAGCATGGAGCCCAATCGACCTTCTAGTCGTTCAGGGTACTTGACCCGCGGGAGATCCATCGTCCGCTCCAATCCAAGTTGCGTGAGACGGTCCCCCCAGCCCTCGACCAAGTTGAACACTACCTGTGAATGCGGGTAGAGATCCGGAGTCCGCGCCATGAGCTGCTGTAGCGCCGCGGCGTTGTTCCACGCATCCGGGCGCGGGGCGCCGACGATGATAAAGGTGCCGATTTGCTTGGCGATTATTTCGAGCCAGGGATGCGGGAACTCCGAGTCAACGATCGTCAAGATGTGTGCATTCCGGATGCGCTCAAAACATTGCGCCACTTCCTCCGGTTTCAAGAGCCCACTGACATCAGCATAGTTCACGGTCACGAGTGTTACCCCACGCCAGAGAGGAAAATCTGACCGAAGCGCTTCTGATGGATCGTTGTGGACGGCGTCGACAAAACCTGCTCCCTCGGTCGTCCCCGTAATCACGCGCAGCGCGCTCGGTCCGTAAGGAAACTCGACGACGGCGGTCGGCAGCTTGGTTCGCGCGGCAAAGTGGACGGCCGCATCCAGCGACAACGTCGTCTTGCCAACTCCACCACTGTACGAGGTGAGCGCCGCGGCGGCTGGGGGAAAGCACTCAAAATGACCCGACGCCGCGAGCGCATGCGATCGCCAGGTCGCAGGCTCCCGCAAAAAGCCATCGGGTGTCGTCCAGACAACCGTAGGCGACTGCTGGAGCACCTGCAGCAAAGTTTCGCAAGGGATCTCTTCCTCAAGGAGCGCATCCAGTTCGACAATCGCGAGCTGCGTCCCGCGTAGGCTCGTGTACACGCCGCGGGTGGAGACGGCCTCCGTCAAAGCATACGGGGCAATTTGTTCCAAGGCCGCATGGACGTCCGTTCGCCGCGTTGCCACCAGGACGCGGACAGTTGGGTTGGCGCGGGACGGGGCAGAGGATTTCTCGGGCGAACCGATTGACATCTTTTTCAGCATAGATTCCTTCCCTATGGGTTCCCGATCACGCCCTGGACTTCGATGATGGGCACGGGCAACACATTCAAAATGCGGCCGTCGGGGATCTGCAGAAGTGTACTGTCGGCATAGAAATGGGCTCCGCCGTAATTCCTCAAGTCGGCGGTTCCGTCATCCCCTTCGGGGCGCCACTCGACGTGCTGCTCGGGTGCGTACCCTGACTGCCCGTCGCACCGGTCGTTCTTGTTCCCGGTTCGCCGGCACTCGGTCCACCGATAGGCATGTTCCCAGGTTTCCTTCCAGTCTATGACCCAATACGAGTGCGCCTCCACCTGGTAAGCGGGTAGACTACCTGGCCCGTTTTCCGGTTTCTGCGCCGATGATGTGACGTACAGATGCTGCGCGACCTGGGACCGCGAATTATCTTCCTGCGGCTGTCCCCAACTCCGCTCATCCCAGACGTACCGAATCCAGGCCGGGGCAGGATCGGGAGAAGGGTTGGGCCAGGCGACCTGCCTCCAGCGGATGCAGAAGTAGAGATCGCGATAGTCTTCGTCATAGCCCCAGCTGTGTGGATTCCAATTGTCCACTTCGGGCGATGTGCATGCCCAGTTCTGCACGATGAGCGCCGGTGCCGTGAAATCCATCGGGTCGGTGACGATTCCCCTTGGGTAAGGCTTGTAGGTAATGGGGACGGGCGGAATGCGCGCCTCGGCCCTTCGCGCCCAGCCGATCAGGCACCAGAGGCCCGTCTGCGAGAATCCAGCAGGGCAGGGCAATGGCTTGACTTTGAGAGTTGTGGGAGTCGGTGTCCCACAATCATAGGCCGTGACTACCTGAACGAGCGTGCATTGCTTGGTCAGTCGGTTGCAATTCCATTTTAGGTTTACATAGCCTGAAGGTGACGTCGGATCGGCGAGGCAATAGCGCCACATCGTGTATAGTTCCCAGACGGTCGGAGTCGGTGACGGTCGAGGCCGCGATGTCGGCCGCGGCGTGCCCGGAACAGATGTGATGGCGCGTGAAGGTACGGCGGTGGCTACCGCGGTTCCTTCGCAGACCAAATTGCCGGATGGATCGAGATGGCAGTTGCCGGGCTCCGCGCCGACACTACTACCCATGAAGAGAACTGCGAGCAGCAAGAGAGCAACGACGAAGACGGCGCCAAATCGACGGAGCGGCTTGATGGGCATCACGGTATCCTCATGGTTCATCCGACAACACCAACGCGTTCGTGTCGATGTTGATTACCTGCGTATTCCGCTCGACCTTCCAGCGTTTGCTCTCCGGGTCGTATTCCATCAGGTATTGCCATACGAATGCGTTCTTGAGTGTGACATACATTGGCTTGCGCGTGCGGGTATCGTATTGCTTCGCCGGACCGGCATCGGTATAGTCATTCACGCGGGCGAGTCGACCATCCTTTGAAAAGGTGACCCAGCGCGGTTGATCCATTGGTGGATGCTGGCGCGGCTGGGCAATCGGTGGCGCCATGATCACAAAAGTCTCTCCAAAGGCACGTTCGATATTCCGGCGGCCGTCCACTAGCGCCTTGCCCGTAAAGTATTCTCCCAGGTGCTGGAGCAAGTAATCCTTCTCCAACAGGTGCGCATTGAACCACTCTTGATCCGTTCGATAGTCCCGCAGAACCCAGGCTTTGATCTCGGCTGACCCCTCATAGATCGGCTGCCCCAGCGGGTCTTGGGCTGACCAGACAGTCCACGTAATAGATGGGGTGGCCGTAAGCGTGATCGTGGTCTGGCCCTTGTTTTCAGGAGTCTCCACGACGGACGACGCGGCGGCAATGGAGGTCGGCCCCTCGAGGCGCGTGACGTTATGCGTGAGCAGCTGGTAACTCCCGACCACACAGGCAGACAGAAAGAGCACCACGATAAAGATGGAGATCCAGCCGAGTGGACCCAGCTCTTTGCGGCCGCTGAAGACGTTCTCGCGGACGAATTTGCCTTTGAGTGTCATTGTCCCTCTCGATTGATTCCGAATGCAGGATAAGCTTGTCCTTCTACGCGCATGCTGAGTGACGAGATTCCCGCGAGCCGGAAGAAGATGGTTTGGACTTGAGCATTCGCATCCACGATAACGCGATTCGGGCCGATGTAGATCCCGGTGACTTGCATCTGGCCCCTCTGGTTGATATTGACATACCCGCTGGCAGCACCATAGGCCTCGCCGCTGTCGAGTCGCACTTCGTTCGTTTCCCGAAAGTGCTCGACGTCGATCGCGTGACTCGCCGCTTGTGCCGCCGCGTTGACGGCGATCTCGGCGCGGCGGTACTGCCAGTACATCCAGCCGCCATCCAAGACCAGGCCGGCAAGAATTAGCATGACGGGGAGCAGGATCACCGTCTGCACGAGATACTGACCGGCTTCGTTGCGGAACCAGACGAGAACATGCGATTGGAGACGCTTGATCATTTCAGTGCCTTTGCTTTACTTAGCCGGGCTTGGCTTCGATATGCATTGCCTCTGCGCAACACGGCTCTGCCATACTGCGCGGAACGCGACCAGACGACACGTCACTTCACCATGCCTTTGCTGCGCACGAGTTGTGCTACACGTGACGACTCAATACATTACCTTTGCAATACCTTTGCTCAGAGAAACTGCACTTTGCGAAACACTGCCGTGCCTGCGCGCGGCGCCGCCCCACAAAGCAATACCATCACCTCACGTATCTTGGCGCCACCGTACTTTGCGTTTCCTGTGCGGCACAAAGCCCGGCGTGACAATGCTTTGCCATTGCTGCACGAAACGCGGCATGACGATACCTTGCCGTTGCCTGAAAAGACATCACTCAGCGCCCACGTGTCAGTTTCCAACTAGGCTTGCGCCAGTTCGTATGTAAACCGTCCAAAGCCCGCGTTCCGCCATTGCCCAAAGCCCTTGAACTGTCCATAATCCAATAATTCACGCAGCACTGGCTCGCTGACGGGACCGCCGAGTACCTGCAACATGCAGGCGAATGATGTTCCTGCTGGAAGTGTCTCGCTGCGGGCGAGCGACACGCGTGGGCCCTGCGCGGTGAGCGCTCGCAGCGGCCGTTCGAGGAAAGACGCGTCAGACCCGAGAGGCAGTTGCAGCGGGATACGCCTCGGCAGCACGAATACGAGGTTATCGATTTTCGACCGCAAGGCCCTGACGCCGTGAGTACCGTTGAAGACCAAGCCAGCCTCCTTGAGAAATCCCTTGACCATATAATCGTAATAGATGGGTTGGCCATCGAGCCGGTGAAACGCAGTCGTGCCTTTCTCCAGCATCTCCGGGAGCGTTTCCTCTTCGTCCTCCACAGGAATTCCTTTGGCGCGGGCTTTGTCCTGGGTGAATTCGGTCGCCACATCCTTCTGCGGTTGCGTCCCCAGGATCGGCTCGGTAAACGTCACTTTCAGGTGGTACGTTGTGATCTCCATAGTTCTCTTCTGCTCCTCATTGGATATGGTCTTGCGTTGTTCTTGTAAGGCACAGGTTAACTGATCCAGAGTCAGTTAATGCCAGTCCGAGCGCCAGAGCTCGACCCGTGACCAGGTGGTGGATTGGATCGCTACCCCCGATCCGCTTCCGAAGGAGGTGGCGCCGGGAATGTCTCCGACGAACAAATCGTAGGCAGCGGTGCACTGAACCGGTGTCCCACGCGCCCAACCCCCTGCGGGGCTGACCGATAGACTTGCTCCTCCGGGATTCAGGTAAAAGCCGGCGAGCGTTTGCCTGCCTGCGGTCATGCCTTGACTAATGCCATCGCCTGGGCGGAGCGCCTCGACTGCAGCCCGGCAGGCGTCGTAACTCGCCATGTCGAGGGCAATCTTCACGTAAAGAACGCGGCCGAAGAAAATGAGCCCTGCAATGACGAGCAGAAAGACGGGCAAGACCATCGCCAACTCGATGTAGGCTTGACCGCACTCGCCTTCACCACCAACCTTGCGGTGGACCGCCATAGAACTGCTCCTGTCTCTGAAAGCTGCGAGCCTGAATGTTGAGCGGCAGTGCGCCCAGAAAGGGCAATCGAAACAAAGAATTGTTCTGGACCGAGCCGATCATGCTGCGCCGGCTCGCATCGGCTCCGATCGAGACGCCGTAAGTACTTGCGAAATTTCCGACCGATGATCGCAGCATCTGTTGCGTGCGTGTGTATCCGGCGCCCGTGTCGCCGCCCCGCATTGCCGCGAGATACGTGCCATCGTGAACGGCAGCGGCGGCCGTGACCTGGTTCCACCACATCCAGGAGTAAAAAACGATTCCGGCGCAGAGAATGAGGAATACCGGCAGGCCGACCGCCCACTCGACCAGGTCTTGGCCGTCTTTGTCTCGATGGAAACGGCCAACCCCAAGCGCCCTGCGTCGGGCAAGACGGCGACTGTGCCTAATGAATGCCTTGCAGTTGAGAGTTGGCATTGGTGAGCACGCCTTTGATCGAGTTGTAGAGCAGGGCGAGCACTGCGATGACCGTCACGGCAAACGCGACGATAATCGCGTACTCCAGAATGTCTTGTCCCGCTTCCGATGCATGGAACCGCCTAACAGTGTCGAGCGCGTTCAGCAGATGGTTCATGGATCCTCCGTGAGTCTTGAATGAGGGGAAGCCTGGTGGGGAGCCAGCCTGCCCCTCCGTACCTTTCCCGTTTTCGTGCAGGGAGTAGATGCCCCGATCACCTCCTTAGCACGAGTGCTTTGATATGGTTAGCGCACGAAAAAGTATTGGGCGGCGAGATAGATGCCGGGCCCGATGACGACCAATCCAATCGCAGGAAGGATCAGGCATCCGACCGGCAGCACCATCTGCACCGATGCCGCCATACCGCGAGCTTCGATGTCCTGTTGCACGCGTTCCTGGAGGATGCGTCCCATGCTCGTTAGCGCTTCGGCAATCGGGCTGCCCAACTGCTGCGCTCGCTGCAGGAGGTTGACGAACCGACGCACCTCATCAATACCGGCAGTCCTGGCGGCCAGGCGGTCAAGGGCTTCATTGAGCGAATGTCCGGTCGAAATATCGCTGCTCACCTCGCGCAATTCCTTGACAAAAGGGCCGCCCGGTTTCAAGGCGATTTGCTCGAGCGCTTGCGGCAGTGCCTGTCCCGCCGCGACTTGAATGGCGAGCCGGTGGAGCACAAATGCCATCTCCGTGCGAACAAGCTCGCGCCGCTTTTGCACCAATTGTCGCAAGTGAAAATCGGGCAGATAAAGCCCCAGGATGCCCATGCCCAGTGCGACGGCGAGAAAGCCAGGTCCGATCAAGAGGGCATTGAAAAGCCCGACGAGAAAAAGCATCACCGCGATCAAGACTTTCCAGGCGTACAGGTTGTAGACCGTGCGATAGCGCGGCGGATAACCCGCGGCCGCAATCAGCTCGCGGTCTTTGTCCTCCCGGCGCAAGAGGACGACCAGCAAATGGCTCGCGCCTTCGAGCAGGGGACCGAGCGAGCGGTCGAGCAGTGGCGAGATCTGAACATGCTCTTCTTCACCCGCCCTCAGCTGAACCCGTTGCCTTGAATTGGCGACACGAACGGCAAAGGGGTGCGTGACTCCCGTCCAGACGAGCAGTACGCCGAGCGCTCCGAGCAGGGCAAGGATGAGATTCATCGCTTACTCCCTTTTGCGGCATCCAAGGTCGCTTTACCGAACTGGATCGAAATGTGGCTCCTCATGCCCTCACCCCGGCGCTTTCGAGTGGCTGGACGGCCTGTGAACCCATGCGGTTCATGATGTAGTATGCCAGCGCCGACATGCACCCGACGAGGAGAATCGCGACTTGTCCGAAAATGCTCGCGTAGAAGGGTGCTTGCAGGTCGGGAGCCGTCTGCCGCAGAATGGCAATGAACGTGAACGGCGCCAGGCAGACGATGCGCGCTTCCCAGCGGATGCGCTGCTGCGCCGTCTCCACTCGACGTCGTCCGGAAGCCAGCGCCTGCACGCTTTCCCTAAGAGCGGAAAGCACAGGACCCAATTGCTGTCCACCGGTGCGCCGATTCGCGATGAGCGCTTCCACCAGCCGATCGAAGATGAGGTCCCGGCGGCGCTGGGCGATCTGCATCAGTACCTCCTCCAGATGTTCTTTGAGCGACATCTGGGTAACAATCTCGACGAAATCCCTCCGGGCAATTTCCGGCGCGTGCTCGGCGACCGTGGCCAGTGCCATCTCCAAACTGCGCATGGACGCAAAGCCTTCCTGTAGAATGTTGATCACTTCGAGCAAGGCCTCCTGGTACTCGCGCCGACGTTTCTCTCGTCGATCTTCCAGATACGTCCAATACCCAAAGAATCCCAGCAGCATCCCGAGAAGAGCCGCTGCGATGGCGTCGGTGAGAATGAAGGCGACTACTCCGAGCACGAGCGCAAGGAAGAGCGATGTCTTTAGGTATTCTGCGGCCGTAATCTGGAGGTCGGCCTGGTCGAGCTTGCGCTGCAAGCGGACGATCAGGCTCCCTTCGTCCTCCTCGCGATCCATCCGGTAATGCGGAATCGCGAGGATGGAAAGGACGATGACGAGCACGCCCGCCGCACCGATGAACGCGAGAAGAACATTGGGACCGTAAAGCATTATTCGTCTCCACCCATGTCGTCTCTAGCTCCTCCGCGCCCAGGATTCGGGAGCACCCATCGCCCGCGGCATGGGCGCAAAAGCCGTCGGATCGACGCCGCGATCCCGGAGTCTGTCTGCTCGGGCGAGCGGGTAGGGTGTTCGCACGAGTGTCCGGCGATCGGCATCTTGCGAGAAAATCGGTTGGTTCAAGATGCGGTTGCCCTGTTCGACCGAGCCGGTGAGTTCGATGATTTCCTCCACCCGCCTTTTTCCCGAGAAAGGATCGCGGCGGAGAAAGACGACGAGATGAAAAGCCTCCGTAATCCATTCGGCAACCGTCTTCTCGTCAATCTGGCTCCCCTCCGGAGCCAGCTTGGTGAGTTGTACAAGACGAGTGAGTGCTTGGCCCGCCGAATTCGCATGCACGGTCGACAGGAATCCCTCATGCCCGGTGTTCGCGGCGAGCAGCATATCGAGTGCCTCTGCGCCTCGAACCTCGCCGATCACAATGCGATCAGGGCGCATGCGGAGCGCATTCTGCACCAGGCGCCTTTGTGTGATTTCGCCTGTTCCTTCCGCGTTGGCATAGCGAACGCTCTGGTACACGACGTCGGCGATGGGGAGCTGCAATTCGCGCGTGTCTTCGATCACGACCACACGTTCGGCCTCCGGGAAAATCCCAGCGAGCACATTCAGGAAATTCGTCTTGCCGCTCGACGTCCCTCCGGCGACCAGAATCCCCAATCGCGCTCGAATCGCCGCAGCCAAGAACGCGGCCGCTGATTCGGTGAGGGATTCGAGCGCGATCAAGTCCTGCATCTGGCGGGCCACGAGCCGATGGCGTCGAATGGTCATCGCGGGACTGGGTGTGGCGACCGGGGAAATGGTCGCGTTGAGACGGCTTCCGTCCGGTAGTTGCGCGTCCAGAATCGGATTCGAGAGGTTGACCTGGCGCCCGGTGGTCGCAACCAGCCGATTGATCAACTCGACCAGGCTCTCCGGGTCTCCGACGTTGCCCGGCGCACGGTGCTTGCCGCTTTCGTCGATGACCCAGATGTCCGTTCCATTGACGATGATTTCCTCGACCGCTTCATCGCGCAGGAGGCTGTCCAACGGACCAAAGCCGAGCACGTCGCTTACGACGCGCTGCACAACCTCTTCATCGCTGATGTCGAGAACGGGCAAGCCCTGCACCGGCTGGGCCAGACGATAGTCTGTGATGATTTGCCGCGTGAGTGTCTCCACCTTCATCCGGGTTGCAGGAGTCGGGTGGGCGAGCTCATAGGGGTCAGAAGTCGCGGTCAGGCGCTGGCGGACCTGCCGCAAAATGACGCGATAAGGATTCTCGCCCGCCTCAGGACGCCGGAGCGACGCACTGACGAGTTGTGCCAGTTCGCTGGTCGGTTTGGTCGCCATGTCTCGGTTCATGACTGGCCTTCCGGAGAATTGGCGGCGAGCGCCTGGGTGAGCAATTCCCTCTCGGCTTCATCCAGGTGCGGCGAATGCAGTTCGTCCTTCGCGACCCTGTGCAGGTATTCCAGCATCCCGGGCTCCTCTGAGAAGAGACAAAAGGGAGGCGGTTCCAAGAGCTTGGACTGAAGGGTGACCGGGAGCATCAAGCGCCGGAGCATCCCAAGCCAGGCGCGCTCATGCGCGGTTTCCGACGAGCGGACCTTTGCCCATTTTGGATCGACGGTGAGCCCGCCTTCCTCGGTCAACCAAAGCACCAGGGTAGCCTCGGAGTAGCTGGCTCGGTGGTCAT
>JAMDCU010000086.1 GCA_023489485.1 Chloroflexota bacterium | reverse complement strand
CCGCGCACGAGCTCGATTAGGTGCCTCCCACCTTCGTCGAGGTGAGCCGCATATTCCCGTTCTAGAATGGCCGTAAATCCGTCAATGGCTTTTAAGGGTGCGCGCAGATCATGGGAGACCGAGTAGGAAAAGGCTTCCAGTTCCTTGTTCGCGGCCGCGAGCGCATCCGCGCGGTCGGCGAGTTCTTGATTCAGTTTCTGGATCGCCTCCTCAGACCGCTTCCGTTCGGTAATATCTTCGATCATCCCAAGAAAATACAGAGGTCTACCTTCCTGATCGCGTATTGTGGATGCAGTCAATTCTGCCCAAACTGGCGCGCCATCTTTTGTCACATACCGTTTTTCCAAGCGGAAGAAGGGAATTTCCCCACGCAGCAACCGCCCGGCAAGCGGCAGGTCTTTGCCTATGTCTTCCTTATAGGTGATTTCGGCAAAGGTTCGGCCGACCAATTCCTTTTCCGTGTAGCCCAGCATCCCGCAAAAGCGAGCGTTGGCGCGGCTGAGCCGGAAATCGAGGCCGACGGTTGCCATCCCTAAGGGGCCCTCTTCGAAAATTCGGCGAAAGCGCTCCTCGCTTTCCCGAATGGCCTGCTCGGCCTTGATGCGCCGGGTGACATCTTGCTTGATGGCAATAAAGTGCGTGATCTCGCCATCGGCCTGCCGCACGGGTGTTATGGACATCTCCTCGACATACAGGCTCCCGTCCTTGCGCCGGTTGACTACCTCGCCGAACCAAACATCACCCGCCAAAATTCGGCCCCAAAGTTGGCCGTAAAAGGAGCGGTCGTGCTGCCCTGATTTCAGGACTCGCGGATTTTGTCCAATCACTTCTTCGGGGGTGTAGCCTGTCAATTGTGCAAACGCAGGGTTCACCCAAACGATGCTTCCGCTGCGGTCAGTAATGACGATTCCATTCGCCGCAGACTCGAGCGCGGTCAATTGCACGCGGATTTGCTTCTCCACCTGCTCGCGCTGCTCGATTTCCACTGTGAGTTCTTCGTTCGCGGCCGCCAGCCCCGCGTTCGCGCTCTGCAGTTCCGCCGTGCGGTCGGTCACGCGCCTTTCCAGTTCCGCGGTGCTCTTCCGCAGCGCTTGCTCCGCCCGTACCCGCTCGGTGACATTGACAATGTTCAAAACGAGACCGCTTACTTGTCCGTCCTTGCTTTGCAAAGGATAGAGGCTCCAATCCCAAAAAGTGGTCCCGCGTTCGGGATGCTCGGCATACTCGAATGGTTTGCCGGAAGCAAAATAGGGAGTACCCGTCTCCACCACCTTGCGAAAGATGGCCTGGTTCTCCGAGTTGGGATAAAGATCAAAATGGTTCTTGCCGACAAACCAGTCCGGGTCGCGTCCGTCCGCGACGCCATACGCGCGATTCACTCGGAGAAAGTTGAAATCGGGGTCCATATAGGCGATCATGGAGTGAGGACTCGCAAACACCCTGTCCAGGAGCGTATTGCTCACGGCCAGAAGCTCGCTCTTTTTCTCGAGCCGCTTTTCAATCGCGCGCAATTTCCTGAGCGCTTCTTTTAGTTGTCTTTGTGGTTGTTGGCTCCCGCGGCCTCGCGGCCCATGCGGTTTCTGCTTGTCCATGTCCAACCTGACTTTCACTCACCACGCCAGAGCGTAATCGTCTGGAAAGGGAATATACCACGTGCACGGCCAAAAGCCAAAAAGGCGCGGTGGGCGGTGGGGACGACGAGAACGCGACCCGGGTTCCCTCCTGATCGAACAGCGATTTCAGAATGCGAGCAGATTCCCGAAGACAGCAGGCGCGCCAGAACGGGATTGGCCGCCATGCGACTATGTCGCGAAATAACACCGAAATCAGTAGGCCGCAAGTGTCACCCAAGTGTCGGAGCAATACTATTCCTCAGCGGGAAACTGGCGATCCTTACAGGTTTCTCACAACATCTCCATGATATCTGCACAGCTCTATGGTAGGGTGCTAATGCTGATCGCTTTGGATGCCTTCAAAATGGGACATTTGTTTCGGGTGAATGGATGGGGTGGTAGCTGGTGGATCTGGGGTCCACTGCACCGGAGGCGATGACGGACGGGCCCGCTGGTCGTAATCGAAACACTCAGCGTCTAGGCCCTGGAAGCTGTGCATCAGGAACCGCCGCTCGACATCATCGTGGGTGGTGCGCTGTATGTGAAGCTCTATCGTGCTCTGCGTGGTGCTTCGACCGCTCTCATCCTGGCGCTGGTTCCGGATTCCAATCGCGAGGGGATGCTGGAGGCGTTTGACGCGGGCGTGGACGACTGCCAAGCCACGCCCATCAGCCACACCGAAATTGTGGCACGGGTCAACGTGATGCTGCGCCACCCCAAGCGACCGGTGCCGACTGGCGTGGCCTCGGCGGGAGATCCAGATTCCTTCGGCAGCCTTTACACAGAATCTCCATCGCATCCTCATCAAATCTTTACAAATGGATGTTATGCTGGCCTTGTAGTGAGCCTCGGTGCGAATTCGGCAAAGGAGAGTATTCATGGCTCGTTCCAAACGCAAATCTCGCCGCCCCCTTGGGATGATCGTTCTCGTTATTGCCCTCCTCG
>JAMDCU010000117.1 GCA_023489485.1 Chloroflexota bacterium | reverse complement strand
GGCCCTCCGCGCAGGGCGCTTACGAGCAGGCGATCAAGATAGAACCCTTGAACTCGCTGGGATACATCGGACTGGCGCAGACCTTTCTGGCCGAGGGCTTACCGGACAAGGCGATGGCCGAGATGCAGGCCGCGACACAAATAGCTCCCGGGTCGGCCCAGGCCTGGGTCGCTCAGGGAGATTTGTTCCGTTTGCAGGCCAATTGGAAGTCTGCGGAGGGGTCTTATCAGAAGGCAATCAAGGTCGCGCCCACGGATCCATCCGGCTATCTCGGTCTCGGCATGACGTTTCAAGCCGAGGGCTTGAATTCCAAAGCCCTCGAGCAATATCAGACGGCCGTTAAGGTGGCGCCGACCTCGGGGCCCGCCTACACCGCGCTGGGAGATTGGTACCGGGCACAAGCGGATTGGAAGAACAGCCAAGCGGCCTATCAGCAAGCGATGCAAGTCGCGCCTGACGAGGTAATGAGCTATGTCGGTCTGGCCCAGGTGTACCAGGCTCAGGGCAAGGTGAATGACGCGGTTGCACAGCTCAAGGCCGGCATCGACAACGCTCCCACGTCGCCGGATGCCTATCTCGCGCTAGGTAATCTCTATGGCCTCCAGGGGAACGGACCGGCGGCCAAACAGACTCTCCAGCAGGCGGTGACGGCCGTGCCTTCGTCCAGTCGAGTCTATGTCGCGATGGGGGATTGGTTCCAGTCTCAGGGCGATAGCACGAATGCCGAGAAAATGTACCGCTCGGCAATCGACGTCGCTCCCGCGGGCGAGTGGAAAACGGGAACGCTGGGGCTGCCCTATGTCGGCGCCTACGTCCAACTCGGTTCGCTCTACGCGAGTCTGGGGAGAAATTCGGATGCGATGCAGGTCTATCAGACCGCCGTCAAGGCGGTTCCTGGGTCCGGGGATGCTCTGGTCGCTCTAGGCGATGGATACCAGGCGCAGGCAGACCCGACCCACGCGCTGCAGGCGTATCAGCAGGCCGTGAGTGCGGATCCCACCAATTCATCGGCCCTTACACGGCTCGGCCATGCCTTCCAGATACAGGGCCGGCTCTCTGATGCCGCGGCAGCGTATCAAACCGCTGTCTCGGCCAACCCCGGGAATGCCGAGCTGCTGATTGCGGAGGGGGATTACGATCTTTCGCGCGGCCAAGTGGGGACGGCCATACAGATGTATCAGCGGGCCGCCCAGATCGAGCCGGGTAACACGGATGCCCTGACCGCGCTCGCCAAAGCGCTCGAGTGGCAAGCCAAGTTTCCAGAAGCGGAACAGGTGCTGAACAGAAGCATTGCGATGGCGCCGGGTCTGGCCGCACCGCGGACGGCGTTGGGCGATTACTATGCGGCCCAAGAGAACTGGTCTGCGGCTAGCGGAGCCTACCGAGACGCTCTGGCCCAATCGCCCTCAGATGATCTCGCTCGTCAAGGGATTATCAAAGTGTATCTGGCGCAAAACCAGGCTCAAGCCGCCGCTCAAGAAGCCAGCCGGTGGGCGCAAGACACGTCGGGCACCGACCCACAAGCCCTTGTCGCCCTTGGGGCGGCCGATCGGGCCGCCGGAGACATGGCGGGATCGGCAGTCACTTTTCGCAAGATGATTACCTCTTGGCCGGGCAACGTCGACGGCTATCTCGGGTTGGCGCAGACGCTCCAGGCTCAGGGACAATTCGATCAGGCGGTGAGCACTCTGGGACAAGCGCTGGCGATCGCACCCAATTCACCTCAAGCGTATGTCGAGCGCGGGTTGGCTCTGGAAGCGTCGGGCCGGCTGGACGAAGCGATGGCAGACTATCGTCAGGCAGGGACCCTCGACGCGAGCTTGGCCGCCCCGCTCGTTTCCCAGGCGGAGCTGACGATTGCCGAAGGGGACCAAGCAGATGCGATCCAGCTTCTTCAAAAGGCCGTGTCAGCAGAGCCGACGAATATCGGTCCTTACGTTCGGTTGAAAAGCATCTATCTCTCGCTTCACTGGAATCAGAATGCGGTCGATTTGATGAATCAGGCAATCCAGGACGTGAGCGCCGCCTACCCGAGCCCCGCCATAGAGCCGACCTTCAAGGCGAGGACGCTTCTCCTAGAGACACAGATCCCCGGCGGCCTCGAAGCACGTTTTTCCTTGTCGGACGGACTGACGGCGACGGGGGATATGGGCGCGGCTCTGGGCGTCTTGAACGCGGCGCTCCCCTTGTACCCCAAGAACCAGGCTCTCATCCTGACGCAGATTGCTCAGGTGTACGGCGATTTCAATTTGGTGGACCTGGCGCACCAGTATTACCAACAAGCAAAAGCCGTGGATCCAAACCAGATCGCCTCTTACCTGGGCGAGGGAAGTCTCTATCTCACCAAGCAGAACAACGTTACCCAGGCGATCGACTTGTTCGAGCAAGCGGCTCAGGTGAATGGTTCGCTCCTCGAGCCGTACGCGATGATCCTCAATGCCTATGGGCAAGAGCGGTTCGGCCGCCCGACGCTGAATCTCGACTGCCCATATGCTCCGAGACTCGTCGACTGCAGCGTGGGCGTCGGGGATTACACGATTCACAGCGGCGTTGACAGCAATCTGGAAGCGAAATACCAGGAGATCTATGACGCCGATCCCAACTCGCTGGCGAACAATATCCGTTTGGCCGCGTTCTATCAGGCGTTCCAGCTATATAGCCAAGCGATCACTTACTGGCAGCGGGTAGTGCAAATGGACCCGACCAACTCGCAGGCGCTCATGGAATTGGGCCGACTCTACGAACGACAAGAGACGGGACGGACTGAGGCAGCCCGTGACGTCGGAATGTCACTCGCTTTCGGTCCTGACCTTCAGGAAGCCCACAACCTCCTCGTCCGGCTTGAGCATAATCGCCTGAGCAGCCCGACGTCGGGCGCGGTGCTCACGGGAACAGTTCAACTGAACGGGACGGCCAACAGCGATCGCCTCAATCAGACGTCCGGTTTTGCCTATTACAAAATCGAGATCGGCACCGGAGACCAGCCGACCCACTGGACGCAGCTCGCTCTGTCGTACCAGCCCGTCGCCAACGGTCTCTTGGCAACGTGGAATACTTACCAATGGGCGAATGGGACCTATACCATCCGGTTGACGGTGGTCGATAAGAGTGGCAACTATGGGCCCTGGCAGGACATTACCGTTCAGGTCAAAAACTAGCGCCGGCAACATGGAGGCTGCCGGCGCATATGCCATTCGTGATCCCGGAGTGAGACAAGCACCCCCGGCTGTCTATCTTGCCTGCACGATGGGCAAATAGAGCAAGTTGGAGCCGGTCCAGGGTTCGACCACGATGGGGCTTGTGGTCACGGCAATTCTCTTGGGATCGGCGAGTGTCTGGGTCTCGGTGATATCTGTCACACGGGCGTTACGCGTGCTCAGAGGAAGGCTGATCGAGGTGGTGACATCTGCCCAGACAACATAGACCGTGCCGTGGGCAGTATCGAACCGATAACCGTAAGTTGACGAACCCAGATTGAGACGCTGAGGATTGACAGCCCCATTCAGCTTCTGCGCGACCAGTTGAAAGGACTGTGCGGGTGGTTGGGGTCCGGCGCTCGTGATGAGGCCGGGATGCCCGATGGAGATGGCATAATCCGTGAACTCGAACTGGATCGCGCCGATACCCCCTTCTCCCAGGGCCGTGGCAAAAATCTTGACTTCATCGCGGGCGTGGGCTTGCGGGTCGTAGGTGCTCATATTGTCCCAACCGTAGCCCAGCTCCCAAAAATCCAAGGGCTTGTCTCCGCCGTGAGATCGCAGTTGGTTATGAACCCAGTCGGTGATTTGTGACAGCTTGTCCCACGGGGCGAAATAGTGAATTTGCTGGACGTCAAAGTATTGCGAGTTCGCGTACAGGAGCGAGGCCCATTGGATAGAACGCTGTAATTCGGGTTGGCTGAGCAGAGCCTGAAGATCGCTCACGTTGTTGACGGTCCCGCCAAAAGGCCCATGATAGTCGGCGAAATAACCCTGCCAAAACTGGACGGCCCCCTGCGCGTTACCGCTCTGGAACAAGTCGTTTGCCACCAGCGCGCCGAGGGTGCTGCTTGAAAGACCGGCATCCTCCACGAGGGCACTCGGGTCGGCGTCGTGGACGGCTCGAAAACCGCTCGCCAACATCTGAAAGTACGAATTGGGGCTGGAAGGCCAATTGGTGCTCGAGTGCGCTTCATTCTCGATGGAGTATCGGCTGATGCTCCCTTTGTAGTGGCTGGCCAGCTGATAAACAAAGTTGTAATAGTCGTTCCAGTTCTTGGGGGGCATCGAAATGAGCGCTCCGGAAGGGGCGGGCGCAGATGGCGGCAGCGTCGCCCATGTGGAGCGGGAGAGAACGTGAGCGCCAATTTCCATTCCACAGGCTCGCGCAGCTTGGACGATAGGATCCACGGCGGTCCAGACAAACCTGCCCTGATTGGGCTCTATCGCATACCAAGGTATGGCGATCCAGGTGAAACGCGCGCCGTAGGTCTGTTCCTGAGAGCACAAGGTAGAGACGTCTTGCTCTTGGACGTAACTGCCGATCAGCCGCGGGGTAGCGCTGATGGAGATGGCAGAGGGGATGCGTGGCCGGGTTTGAGAAATAGAGATTGCACCCGCGGCAGGGGGCTCGAGGAGAGGGATGAGAAAGATCAGGGCAACAATGAAAATCGAGTAGGGCTTGCTTTGGTGCGCACCAGCTGTCGTCCGTTGTCGACCGAATGGGGCAACCCGCAAGTGGTCATCCTCCACTGTAGAGGTCGACAGTCATTGTCGTTTTGGTTATCTAGCATCCTTTGCCGGTTTTCGACATTGTCTTTTTAACTTATGACAGAAACCGTCCCCCGGCAATAGGAATATGGGCCTATTTCAGGCGGGCGATGTGTGTGAAGGAGCATCATCCATCATGAAGGGATTGAGCCTGAGTGGAATCAAGGGAAGACGCCTCCGCCCATTTACGTGTACCGGGGCCAAACGCGCCTCGTGAAAAAGCTGAAGGGGTTCCTATCACTCTATGATGGCAAATATTCTCGAAGCAAATCGTCTGGTCCTGGATACTCTTGAATCGTGTAGTCAGGGCCGAGTGGACGGGGAGTCCCACATCGAAGGCCGCGTGGTTCTGCAGACCGGGGCCGTCGTGATCAACAGCATCGTCCGCGGGCCGGCCATCATTGGAGAGCGAACGCGCATTGAGAACGCCTTTATCGGACCGTATACGTCAGTTTATCACGATTGCGTAATTCATAGTTGCGAAATTGAGCACAGCGTGGCCCTGGAGATTTGCCTTTCTCCTCACAAAGTGGCCCCTCGACGATCAGGGCACCTGGATCTTGACTGAGAGATCCGGAGGGAGGGCGACCCCTCCTGGGTTTTTCAGTACCCAAAAGCCCTCATAGATCCCCGGCGTCGAGGGCGCCGTCATGAGCACATTCAAATCGGCGGTGGCGCCGGGCGCCGTCCCCGGGATGGCGAAACTGGGAAGCGACGTCATGGCCTGTCCCCCCACAAAAGAAATCGTATAGCCCTCTCCCCAGATACAGGTGCCTGCGTTGCGTACCTGCCAGGTCTTGGTGAACACTTGCCCTGCCATTATGATGCTCCCATCTGGAACGGAGGCATCGGATATAAAGGTGTAGCGGTTGGTGCAGGCGCCGCTTGAAGGCGCGCTCGTCGCCGCCGGCGTGGGCACGCTCGTGGGGGCAATTCCGGTAGGAGAGGACAGCGGAACGGACGTTGGACTCGGAGACTGATCTGGTGTCGCAGTGGGACCCACCGGGGGCGTGGCCGGGGCGGTGGGCAAGCGGGGTGTCGCCGTTGGTGAGCTGCCACACGCCGCCACAAACAAGGCGAGCGCGGTCAGTACGGGTGCCATGAGCTTGTGGTTGTTCTGCATGAGTCGATTATCGCGCCAAGCGGAAAGTTTGCCAACCGCTGCCTCCGGAAAAATTCCAGTCAAGAATGGAGAAAGCTAAAGGGAGCGGTCACTTGATCGGTGCGGGGGCCGGCTCGGCCAGTCGGTGGCCCGGCTCAAGAGCGATGACCTGTTCCTCCTGTGCTAAAGCCGTGATCCCACAGAAACTGGACTTGGCGCCAGGTATGACTATAATATTGGTTGGCAACTAATCTATTGGGAGGGAGGCTCACCGTGCCTAATAGGCGTGCACCCATCCGCGGGCGCGTCCGTTTACCAGAGCGTGCGCCGCGACGACGTGAACGAGCGCAGGCCGCAGTTACTTTGGGGGAACCCCTCTCTCACCCCGGGCCGAGCGTTGGGCGGGCGCTGCGCGCCCTACGCACCCAACGCGACCTCTCGCTTCGCCTATTGGCTCAACAGAGCGGCTTGTCGGTGAACACGTTGAGCCTCATCGAGAACAGCAAGACCTCGCCCAGCGTCGCCACCCTGCAGCAGCTCGCTCTTGCCCTCGACGTGCCCATCACCGCCTTCTTTGAGACCGGGGAGCCCAAGAATCGGTTAGCCTACATCAAGGCCAGTCAGCGCCGCGGAGCCGCGTTCGCGCACGGCAGTCTGGAAGACCTCGGCGTCGGCTTGAGCGAGCGCACGATCGAACCGTTCGTCGTCACGATCAAGCCGAGTGCGGGCAGTGGAGCGCAGCCAATCGTCCATACGGGCCAAGAATTTGTGTACTGTCTGGAAGGCCGGATCACGTACACCGTCGAAGACCAGACCTACCTTTTGGAGCCCGGGGATAGTCTGCTCTTCGAGTCCCCTCTGCCCCATCGCTGGCACAATGTGGATGCGGCCCCGGCCAAGATGCTCCTGGTGCTCACTCCGACCGATGCGCGCGATCAGCCGGCCCGGCACCATTTTGCGCCGGAATGAGCGCAGGATGAGTGTAGCTTCCCGCTGGCCGATCAACAGGGCGCTGGCTGCTTTCTCGCCCCCACCACTTGTCTGACCGAGTAGACCAGAGCCGGAATGGCAATCGCGATCATGAACAAAGCGATCAAGGCGTACCCGAGGTCAATCGGTACATAGCGGTCCCAGCCCGTCAAGCTTGCGAGTCCGGCGACGCCGAAAAGCCATCCGCCGAACAAGAGGGTTCTTCCGCCCGTCTGCGCGCCGATCTGCTTTATCTCTTGCTCGGAAAATGCACGAGTCCGCCGCAAGGAGGCGCCAAACACCCCACCCAGTACAACTAACATCACCATAGTCCCCAAGCCGAAGGCGAGCCCAGGCAGGAATCCCAGCCACGGACTCGCCATCGCCGGCGCAGCAACCGTGTTCACGAAAATCGAGAATCCGCCGAATCCAAACCCGGCAATGAATCCATGAATGAGGGTCCAACGCCGCGGCGGTGCAGCCACCGGGCGCGCCGGCTCGATATGCTGGCCGCTCAGCACCTGGCTGGTCCTTTCAATCTGGTCCGAGTCTTTATGATGATGACCCAGCAGATGGAGATGCAGATAGCGATTCTGGCGCAACACCGCTGCGCCGGCCAAAGACATGGCAATGCCGACGACGATATAGACAATGCCGTTGACGATGGGAGAGAGTAGGAACGGCGCCAATGCGAGATAAGATAATTCAGCAACCAAGAGACGCTGCACGGTGAAGGCGGCTGAGAAATAGAGCCCCGCTCTCATTCCTTCCTTGCCGCCGGCACCGCCGATTGCATAGCTGAACGTGATCGGCCAGGTGTGCTCATCCGGTAGGATGCCATGCAGCAAGCCAAATAGGAACGAGTAAAGCACGGCGGTCCAGGGTGTCATACAAAACCTCCTTCATTAACCGGAAAAACGTATCGAAAGCGACATCCCTATGCCACGCTGCAGCGTGGCATAGGGATGTCGCTTGGCCCCACCCAGCCTCACTCCTTTAGATGCACCGCGAGAGCGAAGGTGACATTCCCCCCCAAATCGACCTGCAACCTTCGTTTATGGAGAGGATTCACTTCCGGGTGCCGCTACCTCCGCCCTAATTCAGCTCTGGAGCCTTCTACCGGGCCTCCCGACGCGCTTGACAAAGCGACCCCAATAGGTTATAATGCATATCGAATAAGGTTGAATCGATGGACGAGAACATCAATCGCACCGCGACCATTGCCCAGGCCCTGGCGCATCCGCTGCGCCTGCGCATCCTCGAACTGCTGCGGGAACAAGGCGCATACGTCATGCACCTCACGGCGACTCTACAGCGTCCTCAAGCGAACATTTCGCAGCACCTGGCCATCCTCCGCGAGGCAGGTCTGGTCCAGGACGAGCGCGAGGGGATGACTGTAGTGTACCGAGTGGTCGATCCGCGCATCTTTGATGTGATCGAGCAAATACAACAGCTGGACTTGGTCCGGCGCGAGTCTACAGAGTGGGCGCCTCAACGTGCGCACCACGGCCGCGGCATGCGCTGCCGCTGCCCTCGCTGCCGGGGCGATTACGCTCAAGCGCGCTAGACGAGGACTTCTCTTTTTTTCGCAAAGTATATGCGATTTTTCGAATAACCAAGCCGAAAGGAGGTGATCAACCATGGGCTGTGGACAACACCGCCATTATCATGGCGGGTGCTGTGAAGAGGAAACGGATTCGGAAGAGCGGCGCGGGCGCCGCTGGGGAGCCGGATACGGTCCCCCGCCCTGGGCCGGCAGCGGCTACGGGTGGGGGTTTGGTCCGACCTGGATGCCCGGGCCTGCCGAGCGCAAGGAAACGCTCGAGGCCTTGAAGAAACATCTCGAAGCGCGGCTCGCCGACGTCAACGCCGAACTCGGTAAGCTATGACCGTGGTGAAAGGCGAGGGACCTACGAGTCCCTCGCCTTTCCAATCGTGAACGTCCCAAAGGGGGGCGCGCATCTATTGGCGCGCGAGCCGAATTCCCCCAGCCTGCTCGCCAACGCCACCTGGGCCGCAATTCTGGGCGCTATCGCTTTGTTCAAGCCTCGGTCACGCTGCGCGTGACCGATGTCCCGCAGGCGCATCACATTCCGACGGCGCTGGAGAACACAATTCGCTCAAAAGTGCCGCATATCGACCGCGCGTTGATCCACACCGAACCAATGCGCAAAGAGACCTGGCGCGTTGCAGTGCCGCTCCAAGATACTGGTCACCAAGTGGCAGATAAATTCGGCATGGTGCCACTTTTCGCCACCTGCGATGTGCGTGCGGAAAACGGAGGGGTGGTGCATGAAGAAGACTTGCCCTGAAGGGAGATTTCGCGACGCCTACCGCAAGGAGCGCATCAAGTGCATTCCGACCGATATCACATCCACCTCTGGCCGTCCTCATGTAGGCGCCGCTGGATCCAGAAACCGCCTTTGCGACAGAATTCTATAAACTCCTCGACCTGCTGTCGCTCCACCCGTACCGGGAATGCACCGACATCCTCTCCAGCGCCGACGCGTGGCAGGATTCCATCCTCCAGAGCCGACCGCAATACCACTGCGCATCGGCTTGCGTCTGCAGCCGCAAAGAGGCTCAAATCGCCGCGGGTAAACGCGGTGGGGCGCCAGCCGCGCTGCTCCGCGAGGCACAGAAGAGCAACAAAGGCCACTTGGCCAATGCCCAGGTGCTCATCATTCTCGTTCAACAGGCAGAGTCTGATATGCGATGATCCGTGATAGGCATCCGACCTGCCCGATCCCAGCGCCCGCAGTTGATCGTTCCATGACTGAGAGTAGAGTGCGCCCATCACCGTGCCCCCTCAACCCGTTGGCGAGAGCGCGTTCGCCAGCTCGCGCTGGTGTAGACGCTCTAGTGCAGCCATTCCACTCGATCTACGATTGTCCCTGCGACGTACGCCTGCACGGCCTCATCAATCGCGACGATATCGGTCACGACAGGTTTGATGCCGCGCGCCCGCATACTCTCATAAGCCCCCGCGCCCATGCCGCCACATAGAAGCGCCTCGCAATCGGCAATCGCCTCCGACATTTGCAGATGTCGGTTCTGCGATGCGGGATCGAGCCCGTGCGGTTGACCCGGCAGAGGTTCTGTGTGTGGGTCATTGGCAAAGTGCGCATGACCGAGCTTCCCGCGCAGTTCGCGGCCGGCAACCTGCCCATTCTCAACGGTTACTACCAGGTAGTACGGGGCACGTCCGAAATGCTGGCTGATGGTGCGCCCATCATCCGTGATCGCTGCAACCTTCATCTTGACTCCCTATTTCGATTGAATTATTAGCACCCCTAGCTGAATTGGACCAGATATTCATGGTTGCCTGCGGACTCGTTCCCCAGCAAAGTGGCGTTCCCTGGGACGGTCGCGCGAATCCGTTGGATAGGATACCGGGATCGTTTGTGCGGGCGCCGAATCCACCTTCTCTGGAGGTCTGTACTAATATTATAGTATTATCCAACCACGTTGTCAATGTTTCTACTATTCCATTGGTACAGTGCCATCGCAACGTTACTCGCCGCGATCCAGCGGAAGAACACCAAAATGAAAACCGCGGCAATGATGAGCCCGCCTGGGAACAACAGGAGCAATCCCCTCGTCTCCTGATCCTCGAGCGACGCGGGCGCACAAATTTCAGAGGCGGAGGTGCAGCCCCCCCGGCCTGAATTCGACGCGCCCCTGCGCCGGCGCCCCTGCGCCGGCGCCTCCACTTAATGGCTGCGATCGCTCCGGCCGCCATCGATAAAGCGACGCCTAATTGCATCCAAGTTTTCGAGGGCATGCCTGACCTCGCAATTCCGGCGCCGACGGACCCCAGCCTCATCGCGACCTAGGTACCGTTGGCCAACAGGTCCCATCGACCCCCAAGTGGCGAACGCGCGCATAGCCAACCCAAGATTTGGCGCGGACGGTCATCACCGCGACCCCATATCTCAGGATATCATTCCTCCAAGAATTATCGTGGAAGTCCGCGCGAAAGGTGTCTCGAGCGAGTTTCGCGGAGGAGAGTCGACCGAGGGAAGATCAACCAATGAATTCTCTTACGCGTGCCAGTGACTTGCGCTAGCCAGCCAGTCCGAGAACACTGTGCAGCAGCACATTACCTGCGTTGACGCAATCGGGTTCCCGTGTCTGTTCCTCCGGACTGTGGCTCATGCCGCCCACGGATGGGACGAAGAACATGCCAGCTCGCGTGAGGCTCGCCATGACCTGCGTATCATGCCCGGCAAAAGAGGCGAGCCGGGTCGAAGCCAAGCCCAAAGTCTGGCAAGCCTTTTCGATCGCACCCATCACTTCTTCATTGAGCCGCACCGGTTGATGCAAATCCTTTTCGTCAATGGCGAGCCCGAGGTGCTGCTCTGCCGCCACCTCTCGTGCGAGGCGAAAGAGTTCGTCGCGCATCCGATTCAACATGTCCGGATTGCTGTGCCGGAACTCGAGAGCGAGTTGTACCTCACGAGGAACAATGTTAAAAGCTCCCGGGTGCACCTTCACCATTCCGCAGTTGACGACGCCCCCTTCGAAGCGGTCCAGGACGAGTTCTCGCGAGCGCCGCACAAACTCCGCCGCCCCCTGCAAGGCATCTCGCCGACGCGGGAGCGGCGTGGTCCCGGCGTGATCCGCCCGCCCCTCGAAGATGAGCCAACCACTCGCGATCCCAACAATCTCGGTGACTACCCCGATCGGGATTCCCCGCTCTTCCAAGCGCGGCCCTTGCTCGATGTGAGCCTCCACCCAGGCTTTGACCGTGCGCGAGCCTCGCCCGCTCTGCAAAGCACCCGTCGGAGTCAAACCGGCGGCGGCCATCCGCTCTCGAAAGACCGAAACATCTCCCCGTGGCCGCTCGAACTCTTCAGGGGTGAGCAGCCCCGCCAAGGCGCGGCTGCCCAGGAGGCCACCCCAGGTCCCCTCCTCATCGGTGAAACTCACTCCTTCCAGATGATAGGGGAGAGCGAGATGAGCTTCCTGGACAGTTCGCAACACCTCTAGGGCCGCGACGACGCCCAGGGCCCCATCAAAGCGGCCGCCGTTCGGGACTGCCGACGCCGTCTTTGGTAACCATTAAGCCCGCCGCGCGAGCCTTGTTTCCCAGCCAGCGGCGCGTTTCCAGATCGGCTTCGGAAAGCGCGGGGCGATGGACCCCGCCCTCCTGCGTTCCTCCGATCCGGGACAGTTCTTCCAGATCGGCGATGAGGCGGTTTCCATTCACACGCAACTGATCATTCATTAGCAACCGCACGGTAACCACGCATGGGCAATTAGGATCTCGGGTCTCGCGGCGCCCCTTCGGAGTACTGTCGGCGCTTAGGCCGTATACGTGTTCACGTCCGTCCCGAGAGTTCGCAAGCGGTGACCATAGTTATAGGTCCCGTGGAGCACCGCCCCCTTGGCCGCGAGCTCCAACATCTCTTTCGCTGCCCGGTCCGTGGTTCGTTCCATCGATTCCTCACTTTGAGATTCCGATCCACTTTAAACAAAAAGACCACCCGAAGAACGGAGTGGGCCTTTATCAGCTCCTTCGCCGAACACGCTCTTCCAAGAGGATCCGTCTGCTCACTTGCCTATCGCAACGAGCGTCCACGCGGAGGCCCGGGAATGACTCGGAGAGTTTGTTGGATTGTCCAGACAACAAGATTATATCATCGCGGCTTTGCTCACACAACACCCAATCGGGTAGGGTCAGTAAATCGGTCTCATGAACGAGAAGCATGACCAGCCTCTCGATGCAGCCTCCCTATCCCGTTGGCGCCCCGCGATCGCCTTATGAATGACCCAAATGCCTTTCGACAAACGGCGCCATTACGTCCCTTGATGTGGTATACTCGAGATCATGGAATCTACAAAAAGCCACCGCGCAGAAGTAGGGCGGTGGCAGCGGAGGTCAGCGTGTTGGAACGACGACCGACGAAGACACTTTACGTAGAAACGCCCGTCTGGGAATCTCAACCCCTGAGCGCTGCCCTAGGCACTCCTGTCCTGCTCAAGATGGAAGCGCTGCAACCAACCGGCTCATTCAAAGCGCGCGGGATGGGGGTCGCTTGTCGGTCCGCGGCGGAGCGAGGGGCGCAGCGCGTCGTATGCTCTTCCGGAGGCAACGCAGGTTATTCGGTGGCCTTCGCCGGGCGCCAACTCGGCCTCGCCGTCACGATCGTGGTCCCGGAGACCACTTCCCCGCGGGCCCGGGATCTCATCCGGGGCGAGGGCGCCCAGTTGATCATTCATGGGGCCGCCTGGGATGACGCGCATGCGTATGCTCTGGAGCTCGCTTCGAAGGAACGGGCGGCCTACATTCATCCCTTTGACGATCCGCAGGTGTGGAGCGGGCATGCGACTATGATCCGCGAGATGGCGGAGCATGGCATCAAGCCCGGTGCGGTCGTCGTCTCGGTGGGCGGAGGAGGCTTGCTGTGTGGACTTGTGGAAGGCCTGCACGCGGTGGGATGGAACGAGGTGCCCGTTCTTGCGGTTGAGACAAAAGGCGCCGATTCTTTCGCTGCCGCCGTCAAAGCGGGGCACCTGGTGACGCTTCCCAAGATCACTTCACTCGCAACCACTTTGGGTGCCCGAACGGTGGCGCCGCAGGCGCTCGAGTGGACACGCCATCATCCGATCACTTCTTGGGTGGTTAGCGACCGCGCGGCCGTGGACGCCTGCCTCCGGTTTGCCGACGACCACCGCATCCTGGTCGAACCCGCCTGCGGCGCCGCGCTCGCGGCCGTGTACGCGCGAGCTCAGCCGCTTCAAGGCCACTCGCCGGTGGTAATCATCGTCTGCGGAGGCGCTGGAGTCACGCGGGACCTGCTTGACCAGTGGAAGGAGCAGTCGGAAAGGAGATAGCCCATTTTCAAATCTTTCGACGTCCGATCGTATCCCCGCAACCGGACGTGATCATGCTGCTCCGGTCGCAAGCGCGGTGTGCGGCGATTCCTCTTCGCACAACTCCCTCTTACCTTTGCCCATGCGATTGGTTTCTTTAACTTTTTCTCTTCTTCGTCAATGGGTATCGCCCTCTCAGCGCGGTCCTA